>JBDUEI010000018.1:0-27705 GCA_040002515.1 Rudaea sp.
CCGAACTGGTCGGAGCGAAACCCGCCGAAGTCGTCGCAATGAATTCGCTGACGACAAATCTGCATTTGATGATGGTCAGTTTTTATCGGCCCACGAAAGAACGCCCCGCCATCCTCATCGAGAAAAATGCGTTTCCTTCGGATCGTTACGCAGTCGAATCGCAAATCCGATTCCACGGCTTCGACCCGGCCGATGTGCTCATCGAATTGTCCGGCGACGAAAACAACGGAATCATTTCCGATGCCGCCATCGCCGCTGCCATCGAACAACACGGTACGCGTATCGCGCTCGTATTGATGCCGGGCGTGCAATATCTCAGCGGCCAATCGTTCGATGTGCGCATGATTGCCGGCATGGCGCACAAAAAAGGCTGCGTCGTTGGTTTCGATCTCGCTCACGCCGCCGGGAACATCGATGTGCAACTTCACGACAGCGATGCCGATTTCGCCGTCTGGTGCAGCTACAAATATTTGAACGCCGGACCCGGAAGTATCGCCGGCTGCTTCGTCCACGAACGCCACGCTCATGCCGACCTGCCGCGCTTCGCCGGCTGGTGGGGACACGATCAGCAGACGCGATTCCGCATGGGTCCGGATTTTTCCGCAACGCCCGGTGCCGACGGTTGGCAGCTATCGAACCCACCGATCCTCGCGCTTGCGCCGTTGCGCGTATCGCTCGATATCTTCCATCGCGCGAGCATGCAGAAGCTCCGCGAGAAATCCGTGGCGCTCACGAATTATCTGGAGACGCTCATAAACAGACGTCTCTCAAACATTATCGAAATCACAACGCCGACCGAATCCACTCGTCGCGGCTGCCAGCTCTCGCTGCGCGTAAAAGGCCCGCGCGATGCAGGCCGGTCTCTCTACGATTATCTCCTGGCAAACGGCATCGTCGTCGATTGGCGCGAGCCCGATGTGATTCGGGCTGCGCCGACGCCGCTCTATAACGGTTTTGCGGATTGTCTCAGATTCGTGAACGCTATTCAGTCGTGGAGCTAACGCAGGAAAAGCCAAGTTGTCCGGCGTTGGAATCAGAACCCCTTTGGGTACTCGATATCATCCGACGGGTACCGCATCTCCACGGCGCCCATGTCGCAATGTGCATGCTGTGGTCGCAGAGTCCCACGCTGATCGATCGGCTCGCAGGTAGCGTCGTTCGCAGCGTCGATAACGGGACTGCCGAACGCAGGTCGAGCGGCCAGTGTGCTTCCGAAGTAGCGTGCGGCTGTGCCGAGTTGAGGATCGGCATCGACTAATCTGGAACAGCCGAAACCGATCAGACAGCCGTCGCCAAGATCGCTGTCAGCTACAAAAACCGCTGCGTTGCTCGCGGCGATTTCATTGATGCCCCCGCCCCGGTACACAAATCCGACTCCGACGGCGTTGCCTGCCGTGATCGTGAATCCGTCCACAACGGTATTGTTCAAGAGCGGCGCTCCGGTGGATCCGTCCACCTAGCATCGATTCGGACGACTGACGGCCAAATTGAGGGCATCGTCAACTTGCATCCAATTACCAAACTGATTAGTATCGCGATAGTTGAAACCTGAACTATATCGATGAGCGCTGCGAATACCTGCCCGAGCTTCGCGTTGATCGAAACCCAGATCGATCGGATCAAGGCGCGTCTGAGCGAGGCGCCTGTGCAGGACATCGTGCTGGTGCGGCTGGTCAAGGCGTTGTCGGGACAGCTCGGTCATCACCTCGGTCAGAAGGTTCGGTCGCACGGGATCAACGAAGTAGGGTTTCGCACGTTGACGATGCTCTATGCGCAACTCGACTCAGGCATCAATCCCTCGGATCTGAGCGATGCGAGCGGCGAAACGCGCACGAACATGACGCGCATTTGCGACGAGTTGGTGCGCAAAGGTTTGATCCGCCGCAAGGCGAGCACCGAGGATCGCCGGCGCATTGTGCTGGCGCTGACGCGGAAAGGCGTCGCGCTTATGGAACGGTTGTTGCCGCAGGTGTGGCGTGGCGTGGCGTCGGTCACCACATCTCTGTCGGCGCACGAAAAAAATACGCTGGAAAAATTGCTGAAGAAACTTCTCCTCGCCTTCGAAGCACGGCGCAACGATGAAAATAAGAATGCCTAGACTCACTAAAATACTGATGGCGACCGCGCTGTCGGCGGCGCTCGGCGCGTGTCATGTGCCGCCGCGTCCGACGCAGCCGGAGTTGCGCAATTCGTCGCCACTCGACGGCATTCCGACAGGCGCGAACGCAACCTGGCCGGATCAGGCCTGGTGGACGCGCTATCACGATGAGGATCTCAACGCGATCGAATCGATGGCGCTGGCGAAATCACCGGATCTCGCCGTTGCGCGTGCGCGTTTTTCACAGGCGACGAAGACGGTGGACATCGCGCGCTCCGCCGGCGCGCCGAGCATCGATGGAAACGTGCAGGTTCAGCGCGAACGGTTGAGTGAGAATGGCCTGATCCCGCCGGCGTTTCTCGGTTTCACGTGGTACACGCAGGGCGACATCGGCGCGCAGTTCAAATACGACTTCGATTTCTGGGGCAGCCATCGCGCGGATATCGCGGCGAACGTCGATCGCGCACGCGCCGCCGCCGCCGAACGCGTGACCGCGGCGAACATGCTAACGGCCGCCATCGCCGATTCGTATTTTGGGTGGCAACTCGACATGGCGCATATCGGCCTCACCGTCGAGTCGATCGGGTGGCAGGAAAAAATCCGCAAGATTGCGGAAGCGCGCGTGCAGCACGGTCTGGATCCGTACGACATCCTGCATCAAGCCGATGCGGGACTCGCCGCGATGCGCGAAGACGCAGCGACGTATAAATGGAACGCGCAGATGCGTCGCGAGGCGATCGCCGCACTGATCGGCGTGCCGCTCGCGGAGGTTCCGGAATTCCACGCGCACGAATTGCCGGCGTTCACCGGTGCGTTGCCGGCGAGCGCGGGACTCGATCTCATTGCGCGTCGCGCCGATATCGAAGCCAGCCGCTGGCGTGTCGAAGCTGCTATGCGCGAAATCGATATCGCGCGCGCTGCGTTTTATCCTGACATCAGTATTTCGGCGATGATCGGTTTGTCCGCGATCGATCTCGACAAAGTGTTTCGCGCGGGAAGCCGTGTGGTCGATGCGGGTCCGGCGATACATCTGCCGATCTTCGAAGGCGGCCGGCTGCGCGCGCGTTACGGTGCGTCGCAGGCCGCGCTCGATGCGGCGGTTGCCGACTACGACAAAGCCGTCGTCGACGCGGCGCACGATGTTGCGCAACAGGCGCTAGCGCTGGCGCAAATCCAGGCTCGACGCAAGGAGCGCGCCGGTCAGATCGAGGCGGCCGAGCGGCTGTATCAATCGTCGCTGGCGCGCGGCAAGCGCGGTCTCACCGATGCGCGGGCCGAGTACAACGCCGATCTCGAATTGATTCGTCAGCACGATGCCGATACGCAACTCGTCGCCGCCGGATTGTCCGCTGAAATTGCGCTGACCAAAGCGCTCGGCGGCGGTTATCTGGGCGACCCCAACAACAACAACACCGCTTCCGCTGGAGCTTCGCAACCATGAGTACGCCCGAACCCGTAGAGACGTCCAAACCCGCGCGCAACGGCAAGCGACGCGTCATCCTCATCGCGCTGGCGCTGGCCTTCGTCGTGCTCGGCGTTGTGTGGGTTCTGCTTTACGTGTTCGTCTTTTCGCAGCGCGAAACGACAGACGATGCGTACGTCAACGGCAATCAGGTGTCGGTGTCGTCGCAAGTTTCCGGCACGGTGATCGCGCTGCTCGCCGACGACACGCAACGCGTCGAGGCCGGACAAGTGCTGGTCAAGCTCGATCCGACCGATGCCGATCTGGCCTTGTCGCGTGCGCAGAGTTCGCTCGCGCAAGCGGTGCGTCAGGTTCGTCAGCAAACGCATGTCGCCGGACAATACGATGCCGTGGTCGCCGCGCGGCGCGAAGATGTGGCGCGCGCGCAAGCCGATTTGAATCGCCGCGAACCGCTGCTCGCCGAACGCGCGGTCGCGCCGGAAGACGTAGCGCATGCGCGTCAGGCATTGTCGGACGCCAAATCGGCGCTCGATGGGGCGACGTTGCAGGCGGCCGCATCGCATTCGCTGGTCGACGGCACCGACATCGCCAACAACGCAACCGTACAGGAAGCCCGCGCGGCGTATCGCGAGGCGTGGGTTACCTCGCATCGCAACGCGATCTTGGCACCGGCGAGCGGTTATGTGGCGCAACGCAGTGTGCAGATCGGCAGCCGCATCCAGCCGGGTCAGGCGTTATTGACGATCGTGCCGCTGCACGATTTATGGGTCGATGCGAACTTCAAGGAAGTGCAGCTGGCGCACATCCGGCTGGGCCAGCCGGTGGAAGTGCGCTCGGATCTGTACGGCGGCGATTTCGTTTATCACGGCACGGTGGAAGGTCTTGCCGCGGGAACCGGCGGCGCGTTCGCGTTGCTGCCCGCGCAAAATGCGTCGGGCAACTGGATCAAAGTCGTGCAGCGCGTGCCGGTGCGCATCGCGCTCGTGGCGAAGGATCTCGACAAATATCCGTTGCGCGTCGGACTTTCTGCGGACGTGAAAATCGATACGCACGAACGGTCGGGACAAGTGCTCGCGCAAACCGCGTCGACGAAGGCGATCGCCAAGACCGACGTTTACAGTGCCGATCTCGCATCAGCCGACGTCGCGGCCGATGCGATCATCCAGGCCAATCTCGGCAAATAGGATGAGTACGCCCGCTCCTGCGACGCGCAAGCCGCCGCTCACCGGCGGTCCGCTTGCGCTGCTCACGATTGCCGTCGCGTTCTCCACGTTCATGGAGGTGCTCGACATCACGATCGTCAACGTGTCGGTGCCGCACATCGCCGGCAGCCTCGGCGTGAGTCCGAGCGAAGGCACGTGGGCGATCAGTTCGTATTCGCTAGCCAGCGCGATCATGCAGCCGCTCACCGGTTGGATCGCGCGCCGGTTCGGTGAAGTGAAATCGTTTTGCGTCGCGGTCGTGCTGTTCGTGCTGATGTCGATGTTGTGCGGTATCGCGACCTCGATGCCGATGCTCGTCATCGCGCGCCTTCTGCAGGGCGCGGGTTCGGGTCCGATGGTGGCGTTGTCGCAGGCGTTGCTGCTCAATAATTATCCGGTGGAAAAACGCGGCATCGCGTTGGCGATCTGGGCGATGACGGTGGTCGTCGCGCCGATTTTCGGGCCGATTCTCGGCGGCTACATCACGGACAATTATTCGTGGCCGTGGATTTTCTACATCAACGTTCCGGTCGGAATCCTCGCCGCGTTCGTGACGTGGACGTTGCTCAAAGATCGTGAATCGGTGATGCAGAAATTGCCGATCGACGTGGTCGGTTTGATTCTGCTGATCGTCGGCGTCGGCAGTCTGCAATTCATGCTCGACAACGGCAACGACAAGGATTGGTTTTCGTCGCCGCTGATTCTTACACTCGGCATCGTCGCGGTGGTCGGGCTCGTTTTCTTCATCGCGTGGGAATTGACTGACGAACATCCGGTCGTCGATCTGTCGTTGTTTCGAAAACGCAATTTCGCGGTCGGTGTTGCGGCACTGTCGTTCGGCATGATCGGCTTCTTCGGCATCAACGTGATCTTCCCGTTGTGGCTGCAGACGACGCTCAACTACACGGCGACGTGGGCGGGACTGGCGACCGCGCCGGTCGGCATTCTCGCGTTCCTGATTTCGCCGATCATCGGCAAGAACATCCAGAAGTTCGAATTGCGAACGGTGGCGAGCATATCGTTCTGCATCTTCGGCGGCTGCGCGATCTGGTTCGCGAGTTTTCCGAGCGATGCGTCATTCGGATCTTTGGCGTGGCCGCGTTTTCTGATGGGGGCCGGAATCGCGTGCTTTTTCGTGCCGATCAATCAGATCATTCTGTCCGGATTGCGACCGAACGAGATTGCGTCCGCGTCCGGTATTTCTAATTTCTGCCGAACGCTCGCGGCAAGTTTCTCGACCGCCGCGATGGTCACGATGTGGCAACATCGCGGCGATTATCACCACGCCGTGATGTCGGAACACCTTTCCGCCACGAATCCGGCGGTCGATCATTACCTCGCCGGTTTGCACGCGTTCGGTGCGAGCGCCGTGCGCGGCTATTCGGTGATCGAAGGTATCCTGACGCGCGAGGCTTTGACCTCCGCGGTGAACGATGTGTTTCTGGTCTGCGCGGTGCTGTTCTTCGCGATGATCCCGGTAATCTGGTTGGCGAAACCGCCGTTCGGAACGATTGCCGCGAAAGGCGCCGGCGGGCACTGACGACGCGAACGCACGCGCCTCAGTACATGTGCTTTTCGATGCCGAGCTCGGACAAAATCTTGCTCGCGATTTCTTCGATCGACGTGTGCGTGGTGTTCTGTACGGGAATGTTCTCGCGGCGAAATAATTTATCGGCGATCGCCAGTTCGCTGCGGCATTGATCGAGTTTCGCGTAGCGGCTGCCCGGCTTACGCGCTTCGCGCACTTGCGCGAGACGTTGCGGCTCGATGGTCAATCCGTACAGCCGCGCTTTGTGCGCGACGAGCCGTTTCGGTAGTTCGAGACGTTCCAGGTCTTCTTCGGTGAGCGGATAATTCGCCGCCTTCACGCCATAATGCAACGCCATGTAAAGACACGTCGGCGTTTTTCCGACACGCGATACGCCGACCAGAATCACGTCGGCATCCGCATAATTCACGTCGACGCCGTCGTCATGCGTCAACGCGTAATTGGTCGCGTTGATGCGCATTTCGTATTCGGCAAAGTTGGTCATGCCGTGCGCCTTGCCAACGCTCGGCGATCGTTTGGTGCCCAGTTCGTCTTCCAGCGGACCGATGAAGGGCGCGAACACGTCGATCATCAACGCGCCGCTGGTCGAGAGGATTTCGGTCAGCACCGGATCGACGACGGTATTGACGACGATCGGCCGCGCGCCGGTGTTCGTGTAGATGTTGCGGATGCGCCCGGCCGCGGCGTGCGCTTTTTCTTCGTCGTCGACGAACGGCAGTCGAAACGTATCGAAATCGATGCCGTCGAATTGCGTGAGTACCGAGTGACCGATGGTCTCTGCGGTGATTCCGGTTCCGTCGGAGACGTAAAAAATCGTCCTTCTCATGAATGCAGTGTAAGCGATGTGTAAGTGAAATCGTTTACGCAACCTTGTTTCGCATGGCACAAACCGCGAAAATTGCCCGCCTCCGCCGGTTTCCCGGCCGCATTCACTTCTGGAGAATTCCCTTGAGCGATATGGTGCTATGGCTCGATCAGCTGCGATTGTCCGATCTGGGCAAAGTCGGCGGCAAGAACGCGTCGCTCGGTGAAATGATCGGCAATCTGTCGAAGCTCGGCGTTTCGGTGCCAGGTGGGTTCGCGACGACGGCCTCCGCGTTCCAGACATTCATCGCGCAGAGTGGTCTGGCCGATCGGATTCAGAAGCGATTGAGCACACTCGATGTCGACGACGTCGATTCGCTGACCAAGGCCGGCAAGGAAATCCGCGGCTGGGTCATCGATACGCCGCTCATTCCCGAATTCGACAAGGCCGTTCGCGATGCGTACGCGAAACTTTGTAAGGACGCTGGCGCGAACGATGTTGCTGTGGCCGTGCGCTCGTCGGCGACAGCGGAAGACTTACCGGATGCCTCGTTCGCGGGTCAGCAGGAGACTTTTCTCAATGTCGTTGGCGCCGACGATGTCATCCACACGCTCAAGGAAGTGTTTGCGTCGTTGTACAACGATCGCGCCATCGCCTATCGCGTGCATCACGGTTTCAAACACGAAGACGTTTTCCTTTCCGCTGGCGTGCAATTGATGGTGCGTTCGGATGTCGGTGCGTCGGGGGTTCTGTTCACGCTCGATACCGAATCCGGATTTCGCGATGCGGTGTTCGTCACCGGAAGTTATGGTCTCGGCGAACTGGTTGTGCAAGGTGCGGTGAATCCTGACGAATTCTACGTGTACAAACCTACGCTGCGCGCCGGCAAGCCGGCGATCCTGCGCCGCCAGCTCGGCGCCAAGCAAGAACGCATGACCTATTCCGACAAACCCGGCGAACGCGTTCGCATCGAAAAGACCAGTGCCGCCGATCGCAACACGTTCTGCATATCCGATGAAGACGTGCAGGAACTGGCCCGGCAATCGCTCGTCATCGAAGAACACTACAAACGCCCGATGGACATCGAATGGGCGAAAGATGGAAATACCGGAAAAGTATACATTGTGCAGGCGCGTCCGGAGACGGTGAAATCACGCACGCGCGCGACCCAAATCGAACGTTTCCATTTGCGTCACGATGCATCGAAACCCGCCGCGAAAATCCTGAGCGAAGGCCGCTCGATCGGCCAAAAAATCGGCAGCGGTGTGGCGCGCGTGATCCGTTCGATCAAGGACATGAGCCGCGTACAGGCCGGCGATGTGCTCATCGCCGACATGACCGATCCGGATTGGGAACCGGTGATGAAACGCGCCGCGGCGATCGTCACCAACCGCGGCGGACGCACATGTCACGCGGCGATCATCGCGCGCGAATTGGGTGTGCCTGCCGTGGTCGGCACACACAATGCGCTGGAATCGATTCCGGACGGCGCCATCGTCACGGTGTCCTGCGCCGAGGGCGATACTGGTTTTATTTACGACGGCAAGATCGAGTTCGACGTGGTGACCGCCGATCTCGGTTCGATGCCGCCTGCCCCGCTCAAGATCATGATGAATGTCGCAAACCCCGAACGCGCATTCGATTTCGCGATGTTGCCGAATGCCGGCGTGGGTCTGGCGCGTCTGGAAATGATCATCGCCAGCCATATCGGCGTGCATCCGAAAGCGCTGCTCGAATACGACACGCAGGATGCCGAAACGAAAAAGAAAATCGACCAGCGCATGGCCGGTTATGCCGATCCGGTGCAGTTCTATGTCGATCGTCTGGCCGAAGGCATCGCGACGATCACGGCGGCCTTCGCGCCGAATCCGGTCATCGTGCGTCTATCGGATTTCAAATCCAACGAATACGCGAATCTTATCGGCGGCGCGCGTTACGAACCGCACGAAGAAAATCCGATGATCGGATTTCGCGGTGCGAGCCGTTATGTCGATGCGAGTTTCAAGGATGCGTTCGCGCTCGAATGCCGGGCGATGAAAAAAGTGCGCAACGAAATGGGCCTGACCAACGCGTGGGTGATGATTCCGTTCGTGCGCACGCTCGATGAAGGCCGCAAGGTCATCGACGTGCTCGCTGAAAACGGATTGAAACGAGGCCAGGACGATCTGAAGATCATCATGATGTGCGAATTGCCGTCGAACGCGCTGCTGGCCGATGAATTCCTCGACATCTTCGACGGTTTCTCGATCGGATCGAACGATCTGACGCAACTGACGCTCGGCCTTGATCGCGATTCGGGCATCGTCGCGCACCTGTTCGACGAACGCGATGCGGCGGTCAAGAAACTCCTGGCCATGGCCATCCAGACGGCCAAAAAGAAAGGCAAATACATCGGCATCTGCGGACAGGGTCCGTCCGATCATCCCGATCTGGCGGAGTGGCTGATGGATCAGGGCATCGAATCGGTATCGCTCAATCCGGATACCGTCGTCGACACCTGGCTGATGCTGGCGAAAAAGCGCGGCGCCTGAGACAACTCCCCGCGCCGCGACGGGCGTTGCGAAGCGGGTCAACCCCGACCTTGAGCACCTGGTTGCTGGCGGCGCTGGCCGGCCTGCTCGGCCTGGTGGCGACGGCCTTCATGCGCGCCAGTCGCTCGCGCTGAATCGGACATTCGGTCACCGTCGGCGAACGACGGTGACCGGAATGCCATATCAGGCGCCGAGATAATCCGATTTGCCGAGATCGACGCCGTTGTGGCGAAGAATGATGTACGTCGTGGTCACGTGGAAATACACGTTGGGCAGGACGAATTCGAGCAGATAAGTCATCCCGGTGAACGTAAGATCGCCGCGGCGCGTGTTCAAAACGATTTCGCGCTCGCCTGCATTCTTGAATTTTTCCGCGTCGATACCGTTGACGAAAGCGAGCGTCTTTTCCACACGCGCTTTGAGTTCTGGAAACGTCGTTTCGGTATCTTCGTATTTTGGAATTTCCGTTCCGCTTAACCGCGCAGCGGCGCCTTTCGCGATGTCGCACGCGATCTGCACCTGACGCGATAGCGGGAACATGTCCGGAGCAAGACGCGAACCGGTCAGCACGCTGGCTTCGATTTGTTTTTTCTCGGCGAACGCCGCGCCTTTGTCGAGGATCACGGAAAGGTTTTTCAACGAGCGATCGATGCTCGGTATCAGGATGTCGCTCATTGCGATCTGCATAACGGGGTTCCGAATAGAGTTAACAGCCGCGTATTGTCGCACGGAGCGCTCGGTTAACGAGCAACTTGATTGCGTGGTGCCGTTCGTGCGTTGGGCTACGAAAAGTTGCGCCGCCCTGTCGATTCGACCGGACACGTGTGGGCGGCTTTCGTAAGGTGTCGCAAGGTCATCGATAAGCTTTGCGCGGCCAAGCGCGTCGCGCTGAAATTATGCGCTGCGAAATGGAGGCGTGTACCAAGGCGGCGCATATTGTACGCGAAATACGCCGACAAAAAACCTGTCAGTTCTGCGGTGCGCGTTTCGAATGTAGCGAGTAGCGTGTCGGGAGTACTGCTTATGAACGCAGTTCTCGTCAGCGATGCGACTATTCTAGGGGGTTAGTATGTCAACGCTCATTCGTACGATCGCAATCGCAATCGCGATCGTTTGCTCATGCTTTTTTAGTACGTCCGCGCTGTCTCAAACAGCGCCAACGCTTGGCACGTCAGGAACGTTCGCGGTTCTCGCCGGATCGGCGGTGACCAACACGGGTCCGACTAGCATCACGGGCGATCTGGGCGTAAGTCCGGGCACCGCCATCACCGGCTTTCCGCCCGGCGTCGTGGTGGGCGGCGTAAGCCACAGCGCGGATGCTGCCGCGCTTCAGGCTCAATCGGATTTGACCGCCGCGTACAACAATCTGGCCGGGCAATCCTGCAACACGGTTAAGACTGGCCAAAACCTGGGTGGGCAAACGCTCACAGCTGGGGTGTACTGTTTTAGTTCGTCGGCGCAATTGACCGGAACGCTCACGCTAGATGCGCAAGGCGATGCCAATGCCGTGTTCATTTTCCAGATCGGAAGCACGCTGACGACAGCGAGCAACTCGAAGGTCGTCGTGATCAACGGCGGTTCGAATTGCAATACGTTTTGGCAAATCGGCAGCTCGGCGGTGCTCGGCACGACGACGGCGTTTGCCGGCAATATCCTCGCGCTGACGAGCATCACGCTCAACACAGGTGCAACCAATTCGGGGCGTCTGCTCGCACGCAACGGAGCGGTCACGCTGCAAAGCAATTCCGCGGCCGTCTGTTCTGCCTCGTGCGCGGCGATCGGCGTGTCGCCTACGTCACTTCCTGTGGCTACCGTGGGCGTGCCGTACGACCAGACACTGACTGCGGCTGGCGGTGCTGGACCTTACACGTTTGCCGTCACCTCGGGCACGATGCCGCCTGGGCTTTCCGTGTCGACGGCGGGCGTCATCTCAGGCAGCCCCACCAGCGCCGGGTCGTATTCTTTCGGTGTGACGGCCACCGGTGCAAATACCTGTGCGGGTATTCAGGCGATCAGGGTCATCGTGTCGCCGACGATTGTGGGCGCGAACGCGACTCCGATTCCGACGCTATCGCAAGGCGCGATCGCGCTACTGCTCACCACGCTTGCTCTCGTCGCGATCGGCCGGCTGCGTCGACGCGATACCTAGCCGCAACCGATGACGCGAACGAAAAGGTCGGATAAACCCAACTTCCGACCTTTTCGAAATTTCGGCTAAGCGCGTTTTACCAGTCGGATAATCACGAGCAAGATAATCGCACCGATCGCCGCGAACACGATTTCGCCGACGATACCGGTCAGGCCCAACCCGAGTCGCGGCAACAGCAAGCCGGCGATGAACGCGCCGAGAATGCCGACGACAATATCGCCGATCAGACCGAACCCGCCGCCTTTCACCACGACGCCTGCGAGCCAGCCCGCGACTGCGCCGATGAGTAAGAAAATAATCAAGCCTTCCGTTGTCATGTCGCTCTCCCTTTCGCGACCGGAGCGGCCGCATCGGCATTGTGCACCAGAGTGAAGGCGGGTTTCACGGAAGTCGGCGGCGGATCGTTCCCTGAATACGACGCGTGGTGGCCCCGACCCGATTCGAACGGGTGACCTTCCCCTTAGGAGGGGGACGCTCTATCCAGCTGAGCTACGGGGCCTGTGCGAACAATTCTCGCACGACTGTCCGGACGCTTGCCTAATCCGCGATGGTTACGCAGTATCGGGCGGCCGGTCGCACACATGCCAAACGGCGTGGCACACATTGTGAAACGGTTTCCCGTCTTACCAGGAGCATTCCATGAGTCATCCCGAAAAATGTGCGCACAACCCATGCACCTGCAAGCCGCCCGAGGGTCAGGCGTACTGCAGTTCTTATTGCGAACACACCGCCACGAGCGGGCCGCCGCGACAGGAAACCAAGTGCGAATGCGATCATTCGGATTGCAGAGCGCCGCACTGATACTGACTACACGACATATCAAGGATTGACCCATGCGACGAAGTTTTCGAATTCTGCTCGCGATCGTCGGTGTCGTACTCATCGTCTTCTTCGTGTTTGCGGTCGTCATCGCCAACTACGACTGGAATCGCGAGAAACCCGCTGTCGTCGCACGCGTGAGCAAAGTCCTGAATCGATCGGTCGCGGTCGACGGCGATCTCGCCGTTCACTGGGGACGGGATCCCGCGTTGCACGGAATCCGTTCCTGGTTTCCCGGCCCGCGCGTCTCGGCATCGAAGGTATCCGTCGGCAATCCCGACTGGAGCAAGGCGCCCACGCTCGCCAGCGCCGACAGCATCGAGTTCGACCTTTCGCTACTGCCTCTGCTGGCTCATACGATATCGATTCCGGCCGTGCGTTTCGTCAATCCGGATGTGCATCTGGAACGTCTGTCGGAAAAGAAAAATAATTGGACATTCGCGGCGACCGACGACGATGCGTCGAATGCATCGGCATGGAAATTCGATCTTGGACGCGTCGAATTCGCGCGCGGAAAAGTCGCCGTCGTCGATCGCGTCAAGCAGCTCGATGTTCGTCTGGAAGTCGATTCGTTGCGCGAGAGTATTCCGTTCGCCGAACTCGTCGCCAAACAGGAATCGGTGTCGCGCAAGGAAGCCGCCGAACGCGTCGGTGCGGCCGGCGAGAAAAGCCTGGCGGCAGCCAAGCCGAGTGCCGACAAGCCGCCAGCCGATACGCAGCCGGCCCCCAACAATGACGGCAAGAAAAAACCCGAAATGCAGCACTACGCTTTCCAGTGGTCCGCGTCGGGCACGCTACGCGGTAAACCCGTCAAAGGCGAAGGACGTACCGGCGGCGTGCTGGCGTTGAAACGCACCGACAATCCGTTTCCGCTGCAGGCCGACATCCGGTTCGGCGACACGCGCGTCGCATTCGTCGGAACGCTGCTTGATCCGACCAGTCCTGATGCGCTGGATGTTCGGTTGTGGCTGTCGGGAAAGAGTCTGGCGCAACTCTACGATGTGATCGGCGTGCCGTTGCCGGAATCCCCGCCATATGCGACGGAAGGACGCCTGACCGGAGACCTCACGCCCGAAAAGGAAAAGCTTCGCTACGAAAAATTTACCGCGCGTGTCGGAGAAAGCGATCTCGACGGCGAGCTCGTCTACGAGAACAAAAAGCCGCGACCCATCCTCACCGGCACGGTGGATTCCAAGCTGCTGCAATTCCGCGATCTGGCCCCGCTCATCGGCGCGCATGTGAACACCGACGACGGTAAAGTTGCGCCCGTATCGGACCGCAAAATCCTGCCCGAAGAACAATTCCGTCCGGAACGCTGGAAAGTGATGGACGCCGATGTGCGTTTCACCGGTGATCGCGTTTTCCGCGATTCGGAGTTGCCGATCCACAAGCTCGACACGCGCGTGCGCATGGACAACGCCGTGCTGTCGCTCGATCCTTTGCGCTTTCGATTCGCGTACGGCGACGTCGACGCGAGCATGCGCATGGACGGAACGAGTGCGCCGATCAGGGGCCAGATCAAGGCGACGGCGAAAGAGATTCAAGTCAAACGGCTTTTCAAATTCGCCGATCCCAAACAGCTCGATCTCGGCAACGCGAACGCGACCGTGGAACTCAGCGGTACCGGCAATTCGGTCGGCGCGCTGCTCGGTGCGGCCAACGGCGAAGTGAAAGGACTGCTTGGCAGCGGCAAGATCAGCAAAGTATTGATGGAGGAAGCCGCGCTCAATGTGCCGAATATCGTCATCGCAAAATTGACTGGCGACAAGCAGATCGAAATCAATTGCGCCGCCGTCGATCTCGTTGCGAAAAACGGGATTTACGATTCACAATTTTTCCTGATCGATACCGATGCGGCGCAAATCACGATCGACGGAAATATCGATCTGGCCAACGAAAAACTGGACCTGACCATCCATCCGGACAGCAAGGGGATTCGACTGTTCTCGCTGCGCTCACCGATCCATGTCAAAGGCACGTTCGCCAAACCCGACATCGGTATCGACAAGGGCGTGCTGCTCGCTCGCGGCGCGGGCGCGATCGGTCTGGCCGTGATCGCCGCACCCATCGCCGCATTGTTGCCGCTGACGCAAGGGCATCTCAGCGACGATGAAGACCGGTGTACGCCGTTGCTCGACTCGATGCGGAAAGCGCCCGCGGTAGCGCCGCCGAAGGATGCTCCGCCGGCATCGGGGAGTAAACGCAAATAGTATACAAAATGGCTTACGATTCGATTTGCAATGTGCAATTCGTCAATGGCGGGTTCGTGCTTATTGCAACGGCTCGCAGCCGTTGGGCGTGGAGTAGTCGTATAAGTCGGCTGTCCACGAATCCGTCCGCAAACAACGCTTTCGTGCGCTGAAACGTATACCTGTGGCGAAGCCGAAGTCCAACATATGAATGCGTTGGGGGCGCGCAACCGCGGCAACACTGCCGGACTAACCCAAACGTTCCACGAGCGACGCCCGTTCGGTCCCCACCCGCGCGTCTGTTACAATTGCGCCCCTTTCGCGCCGTCCGGCGCGCTCCTGTCCCGCGCATTTCGGAGTCTCCATGTCTGCTTCCATCCTCAAGGCGGTCGGCTTGTCCGACGTCGAATCCGGCTCCTATCTTGGCAACGGCGAATGGTCGACGTCGCAAACGGCCGGCACCATCGAAGTGATAAATCCGAGCACCCACAAAGTACTCGGCCGCGTGCACGGCAGTTCGGATTCGGACTACGAAACCATCGTCACGCGTGCGCTCGAATCGTTCAAAACCTGGCGCACGACACCGGCACCCAAACGCGGTGAAGCTATCCGCATTTGCGGCGAAGCACTGCGCAAACACAAGGATGCGCTAGGTTCGCTGGTCGCGCTCGAGATGGGCAAGATCAAGCCCGAGGGCGATGGCGAAGTGCAGGAAATGATCGACATCGCCGATTTCGCCGTCGGCCAGAGCCGCATGCTGTACGGCTTGACCATGCATTCCGAACGCCCGGGCCATCGCATGTACGAACAATGGCATCCGCTCGGCATCGTCGGCATCATTTCCGCGTTCAATTTTCCGGTCGCCGTTTGGGCATGGAATTCGTTCATCGCTGCGGTGTGCGGCAACGTCACGATCTGGAAACCCTCGCCGAAAACGCCGCTCTCGGCGATCGCTTCCATGAAGATTTGCAATGAAGCGCTCGATGCGGCGGGATTTCCGAATCTGTTTTTCCTGTTCAACGACGCCGGTACGGAACTGGCCAAAAAATTCGTTGATGACCACCGCGTACCGCTGATCAGTTTCACCGGATCGACGGCGGTGGGTCGTCACGTCGGCGAGCGCGTCGCCAAACGCATGGGCCGCAGTTTGCTGGAACTCGGCGGCAACAACGCGATCATCGTCGACGCCAGCGCGGATCTGAAACTCGCGATTCCTGCGATCGTGTTCGGCGCCGTCGGCACTGCCGGTCAGCGCTGCACCACGACGCGCCGTCTGCTGGTCCACGAAAAAGTTTACGACGAAGTCGTCGGCAAACTCGTCAACGCGTACGGTCAGGTCGAGAAGAAAATCGGCGATCCGACCGAATCGACGACGCTGATGGGCCCGCTCAACAGCCCCGATGCCGTTCAACATTTCAGCGCGGCGATCGACAAGGCGACGCGCGCCGGCGGAAAAGTGCTGTCGGGCGGCCGAGCGCTCAGCGATCGGCCGGGCAACTTCGTGTTGCCGACGATCATTGCGGGGCTCAAAAACTCCGACGAAGTGGTGCAGACTGAAACGTTCGCGCCGATTCTTTACGTGATGCCCTTCAAGGATCTCAACGAAGCCATCGCCATGCATAACGGCGTGCCGCAGGGTTTGTCGTCGTCGATCTTCACCGAAAACGTGAAGGCAGCCGAGGCATTCCTTTCCAGCGCCGGTTCGGATTGCGGCATCGCCAACGTCAACATCGGCACCAGTGGCGCAGAAATCGGCGGCGCGTTCGGCGGCGAAAAGGAAACCGGTGGCGGCCGTGAGTCCGGCAGCGATGCATGGAAAGCCTACATGCGCCGCCAGACCAATACGATCAACTACTCCGATCACCTGCCGCTCGCGCAAGGCATCAAGTTCGAATTCTGATCGTCCGAAAAACCCGGTACTTGAGCGGACATGCACATGACCTTATCATGTGCATGTCCTTACCATGTTCGGTGATCCGATGAAAAGCCAACGGTTGACGTTGTTGATCTCGCCCGAGGACAAGCGCAGCTTCCAGACGCTTGCCGAAGATCGCGGTCTGTCCACCAGCGAACTGGTGCGGCAAGCGGTTCGCGCATACGGTGCGAGCTCGATCGACGACACGCGCGAACTCGCGGCGCTGACCGCGGAAATGCGCGCCGCCCTGCCTTCGATGCGCAAGAGTCTGCGCCAGGCCAATGCATCGGTCGAACGCACGCTTGCCAGCATCGCATCGCGTCATAAGCGCTGATGGGCGTTCTCGCCGACGCGATCAGCGTGCTCAAGGACGTCTTGCGCATGCGCGACGATCTGGATCGTCTGTCGAAAAACGTCGACAAACTCGCCGATGTCGCCAACGACCTCGACAAGCGGCTCGTGCGAATCGAAACGATGGTCGAAATCGCCAGCCGGCGCGGCGCGTCTTCGCCCGTCAAGCTGCCGAAGAAATGATCGCACTGCCCACTCCGATCGCGTGTACGCCTTAGCCAAACCGTTCCTGTTCTGTCTCGATGCCGAACGCGCGCACGACGTCGGTTTGTCGGCGCTCGAAACGGCCTATCGACTCGGACTGAATTCACTTATCACCGTCAAGCCAGAACCGCTCCCGACGCGCGTGTTCGGGATCGATTTTCCCAACCCGGTCGGCCTCGCCGCCGGACTCGACAAAAACGGCGCGCACATCGATGCACTGGCCGCGCTCGGATTTGGATTCATAGAAATCGGAACGACCACGCCACGCCCGCAACCGGGCAATCCGAAGCCACGCATGTGGCGGCTGGCCGAACATCAGGCGGTCATCAATCGACTCGGCTTCAACAACGGCGGCGTCGATGCGCTGGTGCGCAATGCCGAACGCGCGACGTTCGGCGGCGTACTCGGCATCAATATCGGCAAAAACAAAGAGACACCGAACGAAAACGCCGTCGACGATTACCTGCTTTGCCTGCAACGCGTTTATGCGCGCGCGAGCTACGTCACGGTGAACATTTCGTCTCCCAACACGCAGGGATTGCGCGATCTGCAGGAACAGGAAACGCTCCGGCGATTCATCGGTTCGATGCGCGAAGCACAGGAGCGTCTTGCGGCGACGCATCGCGCGCGAAAGCCGATGTTGGTGAAAATTGCGCCGGATTTGAGTGAAGTAGAAATGGACGGCATCGCAAGCGTGCTGCTCGATGCGAACGTCGACGGATTGATCTGCACCAACACGACGATCGATCGCAGCGCGATAGCGGGTGTTCCGCATGCAGAAGAAACCGGAGGTTTGTCAGGTAAGCCATTGTCAGAAAAATCCACATCGGTTCTGCGCGAAATGTCGTCCCGGCTCGGCGCGCGAATCCCAATCGTGGGCGTCGGCGGCATCGTTTCGGGCGCGGACGCCACCGCGAAATTCGCCGCGGGGGCGAGCCTGGTCCAGTTTTATACCGGCCTGATTTATCGCGGCCCCGACCTGATCGGCGAATGCGTCGACGCCATCCGCGGGAACGCGCGTCGATGAGCACGGGCGCCACCGGCATCGTCAGCGAACCCGGCTACACGATCGTCGAGAATGCGCCGCTGCAAGGTCGCAACACGTTTCGCGTCGCAGCCAAAGCCGACATGCTCGTCGACATACACGATGCATCCGCCCTGCCGATCATTGCAGGCTATGCATCGATCAGAAACACACCGCCGCTCGTTCTCGGCGGCGGTAGCAATATCTTGATCACGCGGGATTGGCCCGGCGTTGTGATGTCCTTGTCGACCAGCGGCATTCGCATCCTCGAAAAAAACGATGACGGCACATTGATCCGCGTCGAAGCCGGTGAAAACTGGCACGACGTCGTGTCGTGGACGCTCGCGCACGGTTTCGTCGGGCTGGAAAATCTCGCGCTGATTCCCGGAACCACGGGTGCGGCGCCGATCCAGAATATCGGTGCGTACGGTGTCGAAGTTCGCGAATTCGTACGAACCGTCGAAGCGTTCGAATGGCGTTCGGCGAGCTTGGTCAGGCTGTCGCCCAGCGATTGCCAATTCGCCTATCGCGATTCCCTCTTCAAACGCGATCCGGCTCGATATTTGGTCACTGCCGTGGAATTTTCCCTGCCGCGCGCACGCGAACTTCGCCTCGATTACGCCGGGGTGCGCGACGAATTGAAAGCGATGAACGTCGACATTCCAACCGCACCGTTGGTCGCCGAAGCCGTATGCCGTTTGCGCACCCGAAAACTTCCTAATCCGGCATTGATCGGCAACGCAGGAAGTTTTTTCAAAAATCCTGTCGTCGACGCGCAGCACGCCAGTGAAGTGTTGCGCGACCATCCTTCCCTGCCAATGTGGATCGCGGGCGACGCGCGGAAACTTTCCGCCGCATGGATGATCGAAGCTTGCGGACTCAAAGGTCTACGCGAAGGCGATGCGGGCGTTTCCACACAGCATTCGCTGGTTCTGGTGAACTACGGAGGCGCGACCGGCGCGCAGATCTGGGCACTCGCCGAGCGCGTACGCGGAGCCGTGCTCGAGCGATTCGGCGTCGCCATCGAACCCGAACCGATCGTGATCTGAACGATCGCCAATTACTTTCCCATCGACTTCCAAACGCTCAAGGATTTCTGGATTTATGCAGCCCACGGAAACGCAAATCCGAACCGCGCATCCCAACGGACATTTCTATTCGCCCGTCGTCGATCCCTCGCAGATCGTTACCGCGCGCGTTTGGCCGAACACGCCGCACGTGCTCGGCGTGGATTTTGACGAGCAGCGCCATCTCGACATTCTGTCGGCGGTATTTCCGCGGCATATCGCCGATTACGACTACCCCGAACGTCTGGACGAAGCGGCAGAACTTGTACAGTTTTATACACAGAATTCGCAATTCAGCTGGTTGGACAGCCGCGCGTTGTTCGTTCTGTTGCGCGAGTGGAAACCGAAACGCTTCATCGAAGTCGGCTCGGGATTTTCGACATTACTCGTCGCGGACATCAATCGCCGATATTTCGACGAAGCGATGTTCGTGATGTGCATCGAGCCATTCCCGCGCGAATTCCTGAAAAAGAAGATCGCGGGCGTTTCTCGGCTTATCGAGCAGAAAGTGCAGGAAGTCCCTCTTGCGGAATTCGAAGCGCTCGAAAGCGGTGACGTCCTGTTTATCGATTCATCGCATGTCGCAAAGACCGGCAGCGACGTGAACTTCCTCTATTTCGAAGTTCTGCCCAGGCTCGCCAGCGGCGTTTACATCCACGTTCACGATATTTTCTTGCCGCACGACTATCCGCAGGAATGGGTGATCGCGGAAAACCGAAGCTGGAACGAGCAATATCTGCTGCGCGCGCTGCTTATGTACTCGACCGCGTTCCGCGTCGAATTCGGATGCAATTACGCCGTCTCGCGTTTTCCGGATGAGGTGCGCGCCGCGCTCGCGAACGGTCACTGCTACGGGGGCGGAAGTATCTGGCTGCGCAAAAACTAAAGCGAGCGCATAGATGCGCCGACCGTCGAATTAATCGCACTGAAAATACAGGACGTGGTCCGGATTCAACGCGATGGTCTGACCCAGACTGATCGCGCCGCTCTTGCGCAGGAAAACCTCGTCGCGATGCAGACGCAGTTCGTCTTCTTCGCCAAGCTTGACGTACGTACCGTTCGTCGAGCGGTCGGAGATGACGAAATAACCACGCTTGTATTCGATGAGCGCATGATTCCGCGACACCCACTCGGCCTCGACGATGAGGCTGCTGGTGGCATCGCGACCCAGCGTAAAGGGCTGCGATAAACCATCCAGTTCAAGTACTTGGCCGCGATAGCGGAGAATCAGCTTGATCTTCTCCGTACCGCCATCGATGCGAATCGCACGCTGCACCATCGTGACGTTCGAGGTGTCTTCCTGCCATTGCACATCGACGATATCGATCGGCTGCAATTTGCCGGCGACGCGCGCCTGACCCACCGATCGCGTGCGCAACATGCCGGCGTTGGTCAGCATTTTCAGCGTACTGCCGGTGGCGATGATCTGCTCGCGTTTGGCCAGCGACGCCATGCGCGCGGCGGTGTTAACGGCATCGCCGTACACATCGTTGTCTTCCATCAGCGCGTCGCCGTAGTGCAGGCCGATGCGGATGGCGAGTTTATCCTTGGCGAATTCGACGTCGTGCGCGATGCGCTTCTGCATGTCGACGGCGCCGAGCAAACCCTGCATCGGCCCCGGAAACGTGCACATTATTTCGTCGCCGATGGTCTTGATGACGCGTCCGCCGTGGCGGGACGTGACGTCCGCCAACGCGCCGAGAATGGCCGCGACCAGCCGCCGCGCTTCGACATCGCCGCGCGTTTCGAACAGCTTGGTGCTCCCGCTGACGTCAGCGAAAAGGATGGTCAGGGCTTGGCTTTCGGTCATTATGCGAATAATAGGCGATTAACCGGCCCAAGCTCCAGTTTTCGGCAATCCAGCTGGCGCGACCGACGCTAGGTCGGCAGCTGAGCCGCCCCCGCGACGATATCCGCATCCGACGGCAGAACCAGCAGCGCCGCACCGGCCAGCGGCGTATACGTATCCACGCCCACGACGCGCTTCAACGGCTTGGCGCCGTGGCCCGCTTCGACAATGGCCGTAATGACGCCCTCGCCCACGCCCGCCGAACGGCGGCCTTCGTCGACGACGAGGATGCGCGCGCATTCGCCCGCGTGACGCGCGATGGCTTTTTCGTTCAGCGGCAACAGCCAGCGCAAATCGATGACGCGCACTTTCCAGCCGCGTTGCTTCTCGATGGTCCGTGCAGCGCGCAGGCTCATCGGCACGCCATTGGCGAATGTGAAAATCACGAGATCTTTCGCATCCGGTGCATAGACGCGCTCCTCGCCCAACGTCATGGACTGATCCGGCGCTGGATACGAGAACTGCCACTGACCGTCGCCCGCCGCGTACAGATCTTTGGTCATGTACAGCGCGATCGGTTCGAGGAAAGCACAGACGCGTCCATCGACTTTCGCCAACGCCATCAGCGTGCGCAACATCGTTGCCGCATCGTCGCCGCGCGACGGACAGCCGATCACCAATCCGGGGATATCGCGCAAGGCGGTAATGGAATTGTCGTTGTGGAAATGCCCGCCGAAGCCGCGTTGATAGCCCAAGCCCGCAATGCGCACCACCATCGGATTGCGATACTGGCCATTCGAGAAAAATTGCAGTGACGCAGCTTCGCCGCGAATCTGGTCGCACGCATTGTGGAAATACGCGAGATATTGAATCTCTGGCATCGGCAACATACCGAGATTGCCGAAACCCTGAGCCAGACCGAGGATCATGGTCTCGTCGAGCAGCGTATTGAAAACGCGCGCGTTCTTGAACGATTTGTGCAAACCCTTGGTCAATGTATACACGCCGCCCTTCTGCGCGACATCCTCGCCGAACAACAGCGCTTCGGGATATTTGCAGAACAGATCGTGCAGCGCATTGTTGATGAGGATGGCCAGATGCCGCGGCGGCTGTTTCTCCGGCAATTTGGCTTCGCCGCCGAATACCTCGAGCCTGCGTTCGGAATAATCTACGCGCGTCGCCTCGGCTTTGACTTGATCCGGATGGAAAGGCGCCAGCGGCGCGATCACTTCCGCCAGTTCGGTGAGCTTCGGCCGGCCGTCGGCATCATCGGCGGCGGCGAAACAGCGTTTGCGGATCGCTTCGTAGCGATCGAGCAATTGTTGCTTTGTATACACGCCGGCTTCGAGCGCGATGGCGGCCGAGCGCAGCAGCGGATCGGTCGCCTCGACGCGCACTAATTCTTCGACGGAGCGCCATTCGATTTCGAAATCGGTGCCGGCATGACCCATGATGCGCGTGGTGCGCAAATGCAGGAACGTCGGCCGCCGCGTGGTGCGGCAGTGGTAGACCGCGCGTGCAACATCCTCGTAGCCTGTGGCGATGTCGAGGCCGTCGGCGGAAAAATAGTCCAGATCGCGACGTCCGCTGAAACTGGCGCCGATCCAGTCCGTCGGCGTTTTCACGGAGATGCCGATACCGTTGTCTTCGCACACGAACAGAATCGGTGCGGGCAGTTTCTGATAGGCCGTCCATGCGGCGGTGTTGAACGCGGTTTGCGCCGTGGCGTGATTGGCCGATGCATCGCCGAACGAACAGATGGCGATCGAATCGTCCGGAATCGGCAATGCGTGACGAATTCGCTTGGCCTGCTCGATCGCAATGGCCGTTCCGAGCGCTTTCGGCAAGTGCGATGCAATCGTGGAGGTTTGAGGCAACACCCACAACGGTTTGCTGCCCCACACTTTGTGGCGGCCACCGGATGCGGGGTCGTCCTTACTCGCTGCGAACGACAGCGCCGAATCCATGACGGGATCCATGTTCGGCAACTTGCGAAACCGTTCGGCCATAAACGCGCCCGACCGGTAGTGCAGGAAGGCGGGATCCGTGTGGCGAGTCAGCCGCGCGATCATCGCGTTGCCTTCGTGCCCGCTCGAACCGATGGTGTAGAAAACCTTGTTTTTCACGCGCAATACGCGCGCCATCAAATCTAGATGACGGCTGATCAGCTGCGAGTCGAACAATTCAACGAAGTCTTTTCGGGTGCAAAAGCTGTCGCGAAGCACCGGCGCATCGTCCTCGCCTGTCGCCACGATCTTTCCGTCCCAGTTCTGGACGAATTCGAGAAAATTCTGATCACACACTTCGGCACGATTGACGTTCTTGTGTCGCGCGGGAATCGGATTGGCGATGACGTTCATGGATGGGTGATCGGTCTGAAACTATTTCGATTGCGCGATCAGCGCGAGATTCTCTTGCGCATACGCCGGCATCGCGAGAAATTTCGGCGTAGCGCGCACATCCGCCAGCCAGCGCAGGATCGAGGGATAACGCGCCAGATCGAATCCTCCATCGCCGGCACAATGCGTGTACGCGAACAACGCGATATCGGCAATCCCATACTCGTGACCGCTGAACCACGCGTTCGCCTCGAGATGTTTTTCCATCACTGTCAACGCCTGATGGCCGCGCTGGCGCAATTGCGGCAGTTCAGCGCGCCGCGGCGAATCCAGCGGCGCCCATCCGCAAATGAAACGCGCAACGGCGACGAACGGCTCGTGACTGTATTGCTCGAAGAACATCCACGCCAGCGTTTGCGCGCGCTGCCACGTATCGCCCTGAAAATATGGCGTGCCTTCGGCGAGCCAATACAGGATCGCGTTGGACTCGACCATGATGCGGCCGTCGTCCAGCTCGACCATCGGCACTTTGCCGTTCGGATTCTTGGCGAGGTAATCGAGCGTGCGCGTCGCGCCATGCGCACTATCGGTTTCGATCCAGCGGAATTCGCGCCCGAGTTGCGTCAACAGCAATCGCAACTTGTGGCAATTGCCCGATGGCGAATAACCGTAGACCGTGATCACGCGGCGGCCTCTCGATGACGAGCGAACCATTCTTCGCGCGACTGGCCCCAGATATCCACGACCGAATCCTGATACGGCGCCGGCAGATTTTGCTGCCGCAGAATGCGCGAACCCAATCGTTCGGCAAGCATTCGCGAAGCCATGTTTTCCGGATTGATCGAATGGATCACCTCGGTCCAGCCGAGATTCGCGAAGGCCCAATCGATGGTCGCGACGGCCGCTTCGCGAGCATATCCTTTTCCCCACGCATCGCGCTTGATCGCCCAGCCGACTTCGGTTCCCGGCCAACCTTCCGGCTGCCATGGTCCCACTTGTCCCAGCCAACGGCCGCTCGACTTTTCCATCACGGAAAACATCGCAAAGCCTTGCATCCACCACGCACCCGGCATCTGCAAGAATTTTCGCCACGCCGCCGCTCGTGTGAGAAATCCGCCAATGTGTTTGGCGGCTTCTTCATCGCCCATCATTTCCGCGTACGGATCGAAATCTTCCGGTTTCGGCAAACGCAATACGAGACGATCCGTGACGAGTTGTAAGTCGTGCGCGACCATGGCGATCAGAATGCGCTGATGCCGGTCACTTCGCGACCGACGACGAGCTGATGCACGGTTTCGGTACCTTCATACGTAATGACGGATTCGAGATTCAACGCATGACGAATCGGACAATGCTCGGTGGTGATGCCCGCTCCGCCCAGAATATCGCGCGCTTCACGAGCGATATCGATCGCCATGCGCACGTTGTTCCACTTGGCGAGCGAGACTTGAGTCGGCTGCATTTTTCCTGCGTCCTTCAATCGGCCCAGTTGCAGCGACAGCAATTGCGCAAGCGTAATGCGACGCGCCATATCGGCGAGTTTGAGCTGCACGGCCTGCGTCGCTGCGATCGGTTTCTGAAACAGATGGCGCTGCTTGGCGTATTCCGTGGCTTCGGTAAAACACGCGATCGCAGCACCGATCGGACCCCACGTGATTCCGTAACGCGCTTGCGTCAGGCATCCGAGTGGACCTTTCAAACCTTTTACGTTCGGCAAGCGGCTCGAATCCGGCACACGAACGTTGTCGAAAAACAGCGCCGACGTAACGGACGCACGCAAACTCATTTTCTTGTGGATTTCCTGCGCCGCAAAACCCGGTGTACCTTTTTCCACAAGGAAACCTTGTATACCGTCGTCGGTCTGCGCCCAGACGATCGCGATATGGGCCAGGTTGCCGTTGGTGATCCACATCTTGGCGCCGTTGATGATCCAGTCGCCGCCGTCCTTTTTCGCGTTGGTTTTCATGTTGGCCGGATCGGAACCGCCATGCGGTTCGGTCAGGCCGAAGCAGCCGATCACTTTTCCGGCCGCCATGTCCGGCAGCCAGCGCTTGCGCTGCTCTTCGCTGCCGTACGCGTAAATCGGATACATGCACAACGAGGATTGCACCGAAGCGAAACTGCGAATGCCCGAATCGCCGCGCTCCAGTTCCTGGCAGATCAATCCGTAACTCACCGCGTTCATGCCGGCGCAACCGTATTCGGTCGGCAATGAAGACCCGAGCAAGCCCAATTCGGCCATTTCCGGAATCAGTTCGTGCGGAAACACGCCTTTGTCGAAACAGTCGCCGATGATCGGCAGCACGCGTTCGTCGGTGAAACGCGCGACGGTGTCCTGCACCATGCGTTCTTCGTCGCTGAGCAGCGAACGGACGTCGTAAAGATCGGCGGGATTCAGCGGCGCGGCGGGCATCGTAACTCCGGAAATTCGGACAGTTTTGCGGATGTTCTGCAGGGTCGCGTATTCTAGCGGGCCGACCGTCAAAAGTCGCGTCGAAACAAGGCTCATGCGCGTTCCCGTTCTTACCTATCACGCCGTCAATATCGCTGGAAACGATTACGCGACGAACGACCACGTCGCGTTCGCCCACGATCTGCGTTTGATCGCCGCGATGGGCTGGCGCGTGGTGCCGTTGACGTGGGTCGTGGACGCGCTCCTCGGCTCGAACCATCGCGATCTGGATAAATGCGTCGCGCTCAGCTGCGACGACGGATCGGCATTCGATTTCTTCGACCTCGATCATCCGGAGCACGGTCCGCAACGCAGTCTCTTCAACTGCATGAACGATTTCGCCGCGGAATTCGGAACGCCATCGACATCGAATCTGCATCTCACGTGCTTCGTGATCGCATCGAAAGCGGCGCGCGATCACATCGATCGAGAATGCCTGGTCGGCCGGGACTGGATGAACGACCGCTGGTGGCTCACAGCTCTCGAGTCCGGCCGTATCGGCATCGAAAACCATAGTTTCGACCACAACCACGACGCGATTCCGTTGCCGGGAATCGGCAGCATGCAGCGCGGGTCGTTCTTTACCGTCGACAACAAGGAACGCGCCGACGCGGAAATCGGCGAAGCCGCGCGCCTGATCGACGAACGAATCCATCCGCATCGCACGACGCTGTTCTGTTACCCGTACGGCAACGTCAGCGACTACTTGTCGACGGAATATTTTCCGCGCTTCGGATCATCGCACCACGTGCGCGCGGCATTCGGCGACGGCGCCAAACCCATCACGCAAACCAGCAATCGCTGGAATCTGCCGCGCTATATATGCGGCTGGCATTGGAAGTCGCCCGAGCAGCTGGAAGCCATCCTGCACGACGCCGCCTGATCAACTAAAAAGGTCCGAGCGCGTGCGCCATCGCGACCAGGGCGCGACGAACTTTTTCGTCGAGCGGTTTGTGCCAATGAACGAGCAGCTTGTCATGCTCGGTCGGTACGAATCCAGCCGATAGATCGACTTCCCACGCGCGCGCGTCGCCGCAATAGCCGAAATACGCATCGCATTGATCGGCGAAGCGCGTAAAGCCCCATCGTAAGAGCTGCGCCATCGAACCACCCGCGGCGGTCAGCGTCTGTTTCTGTTCGTCGGTCATGTGCGAAAAAGCACGACCGTCGGTGCAGCAGCCGCCAACCAATAAGACGCTGCCGCACGGAACGAATTTCGAGTATGACAACGGCACGAGCACGTTATCGTCAGCTTGAAAAAAAGCGACAAGATCATGCTGCATCACGGGAAACGGTTGCGCAAATTTTCGCTTGAAAAGGTCGCCGACGATCGGCTCGGCGTCGTCGAAAACCGATAGCCGAATAAAATCCGGTTTGGCGGGCAGGGTCATACGTGCTCCATTGTCATCGAGTTATATTTCTATTCTTGACACCGTGCGGCACATGCCCCGTCGCCACGTGCTGACGGGCCGATTCTACGTTGGCGTGCGAATCGTCGAAGAAAATATCCGCGCCGAACGCTTGCAGGAACGGACCCTTGCTGCGGCCGCCGAGAAACAACGCCTCGTCGAGACGCACGCCCCAACTGCGCAGCGTCAATATCACGCGCTTGTGCGCAGGTGCGGAGCGCGCGGTGACGAGTGCGGTGCGGATGGGTGAAGCGTCGCCTGCGGGAAAGGCGGCTTGCAGGCGGTGCAGAGCGGCGAGAAATCCGCGGAACGGGCCGCCGGAGAGTGGCTCGTCAACGAATTCGACTTCGTTGCGATGGAAAGCGTCAATACCCTGTTCCTCGGACACGC
>JBDUEI010000019.1:0-4672 GCA_040002515.1 Rudaea sp.
GGCCGACGCCGACGAGCACGGCAATGCCGCCCGCCCATTGCGGAACGGTACGATCCGTGGAAACTGTCGCCGACAATCCCCCGATTTTCGCCACTTCTTTGTCCTTGGTGTATTCGAACTTGCCCATCCACGCCGCGACGCCGGCAACGATGAGTACGAGTCCTGCGATAATCAATCCAATGCGCATTTGCTTCTCCTTGTGGTGATCGTTCAGGCCAGGGCAACGCCCGGCAGTTTCAACACGTAATCGGCGCCCATCAGTTGCGACGGTGTGTAGTATCCGCCCGCGACGCCGCGACCCGCGGACAGAAGATGTTCGACGATGCCGAGCGACGCGGTGACCGTAAGATCGTACCCGTTGGGTCCGACGATGCTCAGTTTCGCTTCGCCGCCCGAGGCGTTTTTTACTTCGCCCCACACATAGCAACCGTTGTCGCGCCGCCGTTGTTCGGACGGGCCGCGATTGGTGCGTTCGATGTTGCGCTTCATGTAATTCTGTACGAATCGGAATTTGAGTAGCGGCTGCAGGACGCGCATGCGCTGCACGTTTTTTATCGTCTTCGGCGAAACGACCATATACGTTTCGATGTTCGGAATTCCGGTCGAGACGAACGCGGTGTAAAGATCGCCCCACGGAATCGTCATCGCGCTGCGGCGCTTGTCGCCACGCACGAACTCGCGGCTTTTCCAGGCGAGCGGAACGGTGCGTAGCTGACCTTCGATACGTGCACGTCCGCCGTTGCCGAGTCCTTCGACGCTGGTCTTGGCCGTACCCGGACTCGGACCGCCGCCCGCTTCGAAAGCGAGTACGAGCGATGTCGCGTCCGGCAATTTCTGTTTCAGCATCGCGGCGACGCAATCGGTCGGCACCACGTCGAATCCTGATCCAGGCAAAACAACCACGCGTTGCTGTTTGGCGCGCGCGTCGGCGCCGTGACACGCTTCGAAGACATCCACTTCGCCGGTGATATCGAGATAGTGCGCGTTGATGTTCAGGCACGCGGCGAGCATCGGCGCTGACGTGCGCGAGAACGGTCCGGCGCAATGCAGGACGATCGCCATGTCGTTGAGATGTTTTGCGACGTCGACGGCGTTGTTCAGATCGAACACGCGGAACGGCAGTTTCAGTTCGTTGGCGAGCGCGGTGATCTGATCGCGATTACGCCCGGCGAGCATCGGCTGCATGCCGCGCTTGGCAGCTTCGCGCGCGATAAGCCGGCCGGTGTAGCCGTTGGCGCCGTAGATCATGAACTTGCTCATTTCGATGCGCGTCCTTTGCTCACCGCTTTGGTCAATGCGCGGAAAAATGTGTTCGGGAAAAACCGTTTCATGCGCCAGCGCGTGGTTTCGGCTTTCGTCGGCAGGATCAGAAAATCACCTCGCATCATGCCGCGATAAATGTTTTGCGCCACGCTATCGGCGGTGTCGCCGGATGTCGCCATCAGTTTCTTTGCGGCGTTTTTGTCCGGTTCCGGCGCACGCGCGCTTTCCATCAACGCGGTCGGAAAGAATGCAGGACAGACGACGCTGATTTTCACGTCCTTACCTGAAATCGCGAATTCGCCACGCAGCGATTCCGACAGCGAAATCACAGCGGCTTTGCTCGCCGAATACGCGGCCATGCGCGGTGCGTTGGCGATGCCCGCGAACGAGGCGATGTTGACGATGAAGCCGCGCCCCTGCTCGAGCAGGATCGGCACGAAGGCTTTGCAGCCGCGCACCACGCCCATGAGATTGATGTTCATGGTCCAGCGCCAATCGTCCAGCGACACTTGCGTTAGCGGACCTGCCGACGCAACACCGGCGTTGTTGATGACGGCATCGACGCCATCCCACGCAGCGAGAATTTCGTCGCGCATTTCTTCGACGGATGCGTCGTCGCCGACATCGACTTTCAGCGCCATCGCGCCGACGCCGAACTCCGTGATCAGTCGCACCGTATCCTCGGCGCGATCCAGCCGGATGTCGGCGCACGCCACGCGCCAGCCGTTCTCGGCGAAGCAGAAAGCCAGCGCCCGCCCAAGCCCGCTGCCGGCACCCGTGATGAGTACGCGACGCTGTTCCATGGGGCTCCTCCCGACTTTCTTGTATTCTCGATTGTATGTCAGGACCGGGGCGGTAGCGATGGAAACCAAGAGCTTGTTCGATCTCCACGGCAAAGTGGCGCTGGTGACGGGCGCGAGCCGCGGCATCGGTGCGGCGACGGCGCAGTTGCTTGCAGGCTTCGGCGCGCATGTGATCGTGTCGAGCCGAAAACTGGAGTCGTGCGAGGAAGTCGTAACCGCGCTTAAAAACGCCGGTGGCCAAGCCACAGCGATGGCCGCGCACATCGGCGAAACGGCATCGATCGACGCATTGTTCGATCAACTCGCCGAGAAGAAATTAGTGCCGGATATCCTGGTGAACAACGCGGCGGCCAATCCGTATTTCGGCCCGATGCTCGACATGCCGATGTCGGCGTTCGACAAAACCGTCGAGGTCAATATAAAAGGGTATTTTTATACTTCGCTGAAAGCCGCGCAGCTGATGCGCGAAAAAGGCGGCGGTGCGATCGTGAATGTCGCATCGATCAACGGACGTCGCGCAGCGGCCGGGCAAGGCGTGTATTCACTGACCAAGGCGGCGATCCTGTCGATGACCGAAGGATTCGCCAAAGAACTGGCTCAACACAAGATTCGCGTCAACGCGGTCCTGCCGGGATTGACCGATACCAAGTTCGCAGGCGCGTTGACGCAGAATCCGGATTTGTTGAAGCAGTTATTGCGGATGATTCCGATGGGTCGCGTCGCGCAACCCGATGAAATCGCGCCGATGATCGCGTTTTTGTGCACGCCGGCGGCGAGCTATATCACGGGTGCGAGTTTTGCCGTTGATGGCGGATTTTTAGCGTAGCTTTAAACCTTCGCTTCCGCGCTCACGGAGCTCGTCTGCTTCTCTGCTCGTCATTGCGGTCTCCGCGTCCACGTCTCTCTGACTCGCCCGCTTCTCCGCTCGTCATTCCGGCCTCCGCGTCCACGTCTCTCCGACTCGCGCGCTTCTCTGCTCGTCATTCCGGCGAAGGCCGGAATCCAGTGACTTCTTTTTCAGTCTCGGAGCCGTTGGAAGTACGACACTCGCTCTCTGCAGCTCAGTGAAATTCGTTCCCTCCGAACTCTGAAGATCGACGCAAAGTCACTGGATTCCGGCCTTCGCCGGAATGACGAAAAAAATCATTGGGTGCCGTGCGCATAAAACACATGCGCGTAAAACACATACGCATGGGACAAAGGACAAAAAAACGCAGGACAAAAAAATGCCCCGGAAGCCTAGGGGGAGCTTCCGGGGCGGTATCCGAGAGCCGATCTGGGGATGGATCGACTCCCGTGGTCTACTCAGGGAGGTGAGCAAACCGGGTGCCGTTGCGTGCACCCGGTGAAATAGATCGGGATTGACGGATAAAGTTTCAAGCGATATCGGTTCGATTTATCTTTCGTTCATCCGCGATCGATCGTTGCATGGAAAACGGCGTTGCAGAGCCATTTTTCGACACGTCAGGATTATCTCGAAACTATAAGTTTTCGTTGCATGCGCATTAAAAAATTTTAATGCGCTTCATCCCAATTATCGCCGACGCCGATGTCGACGACGAGCGGCACAGCCAGTTGCGCGGCCTGCATCATGCGTTCGCGCACGCCGGCTTCGATCGCGGCGAGTTTGTCTTCGCGTACTTCGAAAACCAGTTCGTCGTGCACTTGCATGATCATGCGTACGGAATCTTTCTGTGACTGCAGCCACTCATCGACGGACAACATGGCGCGCTTGATGATGTCGGCCGCGGTGCCCTGCATCGGTGCATTGATCGCGGCGCGTTCGGCGCCGGCGCGAAGACCCTGATTGCGTGAATGGATTTCGTTCAAGTACAGACGCCGGCCGAATAGCGTTTCGACGAAGCCATCGCGATGCGCCTGATCGCGCGTCGCCTGCATGAATGCCTGCACGCCCGAGAAGCGCTCGAAGTAGCGTTGCATGTAACCCTGCGCCTCGCCGCGGCTGATGTTGAGCTGCCGCGCCAAGCCGAACGCGCTCATCCCGTACATCAGGCCGAAGTTGATCGCTTTCGCAGCGCGGCGCTGATTGGAATCGACCTGATCCTGCGGCACACCGAACACTTCGGCGGCGGTCGCCTTGTGCACATCCTGATCGCCGTGAAACGCCGACAGCAAACCGGTATCTCTAGACAGGTGCGCCATGATGCGCAACTCGATCTGCGAATAGTCCGCCGCCATGATCTTGCAACCCGGCGGCGCGATGAACGCCTGACGGATGCGGCGGCCTTCTTCGGTGCGGATCGGAATGTTCTGCAGGTTCGGATCGTTCGACGACAAGCGCCCGGTCTGCGCCACGGCTTGGTGATAACTGGTGTGTACGCGGCCGGTGCGCGGGTTGATGTGATCCGCGAGTTTGTCGGTGTAGGTCGAGCGCAGTTTCGCAAGCGTGCGGTAATCGAGAATCAGACGCGGCAGTTCGTGCTGGCTGGCGAGACTCTCGAGCGCCTCTTCATTCGTCGAGGGTTGTCCGGTCGGGGTCTTGAAGGCGACCGGCAATTTCAATTCGTCGAATAACAGTTGCTGCAATTGTTTCGGCGAATCGAGACTGAAATGACGGCCCGCGATGCCGTATGCGTTCTGCTGCA
>JBDUEI010000020.1:0-39507 GCA_040002515.1 Rudaea sp.
CCCGTATAAACTGTCGCACGTCTGCATTGTCTTCTATGATCAGCAATATATTTTCGGTCAACAACTCTTTTTTCTGCGTCCCTTTATTCCCCTGGGGATCTACGTGGACCACGGGCATTAAAGTTTCGGTTTGGTCCGGATGTTACTGATTGCGAAGTCATCCAATTGCAACGCGTCGCCGCCAACCTCGGTTGCAAGCGGCGAAAAATAACACAGGGAGTGCTCGCATGTACCGCATCGATTTCCGCACGGGCGCAACAGCCGTTTTGCTGTCGCTGCTGATCGGCGCCTGGGCACAGAATCCAGCGCCGGCGACGAAAACCGTCGGCGCGCATCGCGTCATCCTGTTCGTCTGGGACGGCATGCGGCCCGACGCGATCACCGAAACCGATACGCCCAACCTCGCCGCGCTGAAGACGTCCGGCACGTTTTTCAGCGACAACCACGCCAGCTACCCGACCTTCACGATGATGAACGCCGCCGCGTTCGCGACGGGATCGTTCTCCGGCACCTCGGGTTTCTACGGCAATTCGCTCTGGCGGCCCGGCGCACCGGCGCGCACGTCGTCCGGCGATTACGTCGACATGAACAATCCGGTCTTCACCGAAGACTACGGCATCCTCAAACAACTCGACGCCAATCAGGACGAACATCTCCTGCTCGTGCAGACACTGTTGCAGACGGCGCAAAAAAACGGACTCGTCACTGCGGCCGTAGGAAAATCCGGCCCGGCTTTCATGCAGGACTACAAAACCGGCGGCGTCGTCATCGACGAGAAAGCCGTGTTTCCGCTTTCGTTCGCGAAAGAATTGCAGGCCGCGCATATCGCGCTGCCCGAATACGCGCCGTACGCCTTCCGCGATGGCGAACTGAAATTGGCCGGCGACAACGGCGATCCGACTGCGCAATTACCGGTCGCCGCGCTGGCCGATCGCATCACGCCGAATCCCGATGACCGCAGCGGCGCGCCGCCGACGGCATCGAACGCCTATCTCATGTCCGTCTTCCTCGATTACATATTGCCGAAAAAAAAGCCTGAGCTATCGGTCGTCTGGCTGCGCAATCCGGATAGCACCGAACATCCGTACGGTGTCGGTTCGCCCAACTTCCATCTCGCGCTCAAGGCGCAGGACGAACTGCTCGGCCGATTGCAGAAAAAGCTAGCCGACCTCGGCATGGACAAGGATACCGATCTGATCATCGTGTCCGATCACGGCCACAGCAACGTGTCCGGTCCGCTCGACCTGTTCCCGCTACGCAAAGTGGAAAATGGGAAAATGGGAGAAGTGGACAATGTGAACGGCTATTCGGTTTCCGGCGATGTCCGCCTCGCGCACGAAATGAGCATGGCCGGTATCCGCGCCTACGACGGCGCCGGCTGCGGCTACGATCCGGTGATGATGGGCATTCTCGCCGACGGCAAACAACTCAAGCCCGATAAAAACGATTCGAACAGCAGTTGCGCGCACCTAGGACCGTACACCACGCCGGGCTACGAATTGCTACATCCGTTTCTGCCGCGCGAGGCGTTCGTGGTCGCCGCCAATGGCGGTAGCGATTATTTGTATCAACCCGAACACGACCCAGCCCGCATTCTCAACGCCGTGCGCTTCCTGCAAAGCCGCGAGGAATTCGGCGCGATTTTCGTCGACGAACGTTACGGCGCGATCCCCGGCACCTTGCCGCTGTCACGCGTGCGCCTGGAAAACATGGAAGGCCGCAATCCCGATATCGTCGTCGGCTACACCTTCGACGAACACGCGATGATCCGCGGCATGCCCGGCATCGAATTCGAAGGCGTGGCCACCTCCGTCAATCACGGCATGCACGGATCGTTCAGTCCGATCGATGTCCACAACACACTGATCGGATCGGGCCCGGATTTCGCCATGAACTTCGTCGACAGATTGCCGAGCGGCAATGTCGATGTCGCGCCGACCATCGCTAACATCCTCGGTCTGTCGATGCCGCAAGCCGATGGCCGCCCGCTGCTCGAAGCGTTGCGCGGATCGAAAAATGCCTCGTGTTCGGCCAATCCCAAAACCATCCGTCCCGACCAACCGGCGACCGGTTTGACCATTCACTCGCCCATCGGCGCGGATACCGGAAAAACGACATACACCTTCGATCTGCAGATCAAGGAACTGCGCTGCGGCGACAAAACCTATACGTATTTCGACTGGGCCAAAGCCATTCGCAACTGATTCAACTCGACTGGCTTGATAAAGCGCCCGACATTACCTATCATAATGATAGGTAATAGATGGACGACTGATGGACCAGCCAAAGGATTTGGCGCATTTCCGATTGACATCTGCCATTGCGGAAAAGCGCATTCGGCATATTTCGGAAACCACGTCGTGCGTTGTCCTTACGACACACGCCAGGCAGCGAATGGTTTTGCGTGACATCACGGCAACGGAACTGTATCGAATATTGCGGTTCGGCGAAGTTGTCGGCATTCCGACACTCAACAAGCACGGCGACTGGAAGTGCAAGATAGTGTTTCGACTTCGAGGCCGTCGTACGGCAGGCGCCGTCGTGGCGCTGGATGGGCGCAAGGGTTTGGTAGTAGTGATTACGGTGGAATGGGAAGATGGAAAATGAAAAAACCAATCGTTCACTTCAATCATAGAGCGAGTTCCGCCAAGCGGCCTTATCACTACACTGAATGTGGACTCGACCATATCTATCTCGTCAGCGGCTACGAGATGATCAAGTCCAATTACGGCCAAGCCGTGGCGATTCATCAGGCCGATGCCCTGCATCGGGCAATCGGTCAATTTCTGGTGCGCAAGAAGAAGGTGTTGAGCGGCAAGGAATTGCGTTTTCTGCGCACGGAGATGGATCTCACGCAAGCCGAGCTCGGAAAACTGCTTGGCTTGACCGATCAGGCCGTCGCGCGCTGGGAGAAAGAACAAACCGATATTGCTAGCCCCGCCGACTATCTGATCCGGTTGCTTTTTCTTGATCACATCGGCCTGCCAAAGGGATTGGCCATTCGTAACTTTCTCGTCGCAGTCGAGAGACAGCAAGCTCGCGCGAAAAACGAAAAGCAGCTCTTCGAGCGTAGTAGTCATAGCTGGCGTTTGGCGGCCTGATCCGAAAAAGCTTGACGCGGCTGTAGAAATACGTACATTTGTACGTATGCGCGATATCGACCTCACCGCCAACCAACGCCGCGTCCTTGAGTGCATCCAGGATTATCTGGAGCAGAATGGTGTTGCACCGAGCCTGCGGGAAATATCGGAAAATCTTGGACTTAGCAGCCATTCCTCAGCGCAGGATTACGTCGAAACACTGATCCGCAAAGGTGCGCTGGAACGTCTGCCGCAGCATCGCGGCCTGCGTCTGGCGCAACGCTCAAGGCTGCCGGCGGCGAATTCGCTTCCCCTCGTCGGGCGCGTCGCCGCCGGCAGTCCCATCATGTCCGAAGGCAATATCGAGGCGAATTACAGCGTCGATCCGAGCCTGTTCAAACCGCGCGCGGATTTCCTGCTGCGCGTCGTCGGCTTGAGCATGCGCGACGCCGGCATCCTCGACGGCGATCTGCTCGCCGTGCATCGCACGCAGAATGCCGAAGACGGACAAATCGTCGTGGCCCGGCTCGATGACGAAATCACGGTTAAACGCCTCAAACATCGTCGCGGAAAATTACTGTTGTTGCCCGAGAATGCGGATTTCGCACCGATCGAAGTCGATCCGCAACACGTCGACAGTTTCGCGATCGAAGGTTTGTACGTCGGCATCATCCGTCAGCACTGACATGAACGCTGTCCTGGCTCCCACCGCCCTCGACGCGGTTCTCCAACATCCCGGCATCTGGCGCCGTTCGTCATCCGCGCAACCGCATGTTCGCGCACTGCCGACCGGACTGACCGATCTCGATGCCGTGCTTCCCGGCGGCGGCTGGCCGTGCGGCGCGGTAAGCGAAATCCTGTGCGAATACGATGGCGTCGGCGAATTGAGTCTGGTCATGCCCGCGCTCGCGGAAATGACGCAACGCGCGCAACGCATCGTGTTTGTCACGCCGCCGTACATTCCCTACGCACCTGCCCTCGCCGCGCATGGTGTGGATTTGCGCTACGTCGTTCAGATCGATGCGAACCCGACCGAAGGCGCGTGGAGCGCCGAACAATGCCTGCGATCCGGATCGTGCGGCGCCGTGCTGAGCTGGCTGCCGATCGCCGATTACACGTTGCTGCGCCGTCTGCAACTCGCCGCCGAAAGCGGCGACGCCCTCGCCTTCGTGTTTCGTCCTGCCAAAGCCGCATCGAAAACCAGCCCCGCCGCGTTGCGCCTGCAACTGCACACCGATGCCGAACAGACCGACATCGAAATCCTCAAATGCCGCGGCACCATCGATCGCCGCAAACCGACCCGTCTGCGATGTCGCGCGTGAACTGATCGCCGCTCAGCTTTTGAGACGCTCCGCGATTATTTTCGATTCACGCATTCAACCGACGGCACGCACATGCTCTGGGCCTGTCTCTATTTTTCCGATCTTCCGCTCCGCGCCGTATTCGAAGACGTCGAATTGAACGGATTGTGTGCCGTCGTCGACGGCCCGCGTCAACGCCAACACATCGTCATGTCTACCGAACGTGCGCAAAAATTCGGCGTGCGCGCGGGCCAACCGCTCGCCGCGGCGCGCGCCATCTGCGCGAACGTGCAAGCGCGCACGCGCGATGTCGCCGCCGAACAGCGGTTGCTGAAAAGTCTCGCCGCGTGGGCCTATCGATTCAGCAGTCAAGTCAGCATCGCCGAACCGGATGCGTTGCTGATCGAAATTGGCGCCAGCCTCAACCTGTTCGGCGGCTGGCCTAAACTCGAACGTCGTTTGCGCCATGCGCTCGCCCGCATCGATTACAAACCATCGATCGCCGCCGCGCCGATTCCCGCTGCCGCGCGCGTTCTCGCCGGGCACGGCGACAATTATTTCATCGAACATCCCGATCCGATGCTGAGCGCACTCGATTACATTCCGATCGCGAAAAGCGGATTGAGCGAGAAATCGGTTTCGCTTTTATACAACGTCGGCTTGCGCACCTTGCGCGATGTCTTCGCACTACCGCGGCCAGAACTGGCGCGCCGCATCGGACCGAGCCAAATCGATCTGCTCGACCGCATGCGCGGACGCGTCGCCGATCTGCTCACGCTGTACGAACCGCCACCGCATTTCGACAATCGTGTCGAACTCGACGATCGCGTCGAAGCCTGGCCGCCGCTGCTTTTTCCGCTGCGCCGGTTGTGCAACGAACTTTCGCTGTTCCTCACCGCGCGCGACGGCGGCGTGCAACGCTGCGACATCGTGCTCGATCATGAAGATCGGACGAATACGCGCGTCGTCATCGAATTGCTCACGCCGCAACGCGAAGCCAAAGCGCTCTACGATCTTGCGCGCAGCCGGCTCGAACACGCGACGATAACGCAGCCGGTTTGCGGCATTGCGCTGGTCGCGAAGGATCTGCCGGAACTCAAACCTCGACACAAAGATTTGTTCGAACCGCGTCGCGAGCAAGGTATGGATTGGCCGTCGCTCATCGAACGCTTGCGCGCGCATCTCGGCGACACCTCCGTGCGCGGCCTTTCGGATGTCGCCGATCATCGCCCCGATCGCGCGTGGAGTTTCGACGACAACTCGCTCACCGCGCCGAAACGCACGCCGTCTACGGTCACCACATTGCGTCCACCGCGGCCCATCTGGCTTCTGCATCATGAGATTCCACTACGCACCGCTTCGACACGCATCCTCGCCGGTCCCGAACGCATCGAAAGCGGCTGGTGGGATGGCGCCGACATGCGCCGTGATTACTACATCGTACAAACCGGCGAAGGTCAGCGCGCGTGGGCCTACGTCGCTGCGGGCTGTCTCGATGGCTGGATGTTGCACGGCTGGTTCGCGTGAGTCATCACAGCGAATGGCCGAAACGGTTCGGCAAGAATCTGGAACTCGATGGCAATCCGCGTGAGATTGGTGAGCCATCGGAACGTTCGCTCAAGCGCGCCGAGAAATTGCAGAAAATTGCGTCGACCGAGATTGCGACCGGCGATACGGATGATCTGCACTACGCCGAACTGCATTGCCTGTCCAACTTCACCTTTCAACGTGGCGCATCGCACGCCGAAGAATTGTTCAACCGCGCCGAAAAACTCGGCTACACGGCGCTGGCGATAACCGACGAATGTTCGCTATCCGGCATCGTGCGTGCACTCGATGCGACGAAAGGATTGCAGGTCAAACTCATCGTCGGCACCGAAGTGCGTCTGATCGACGAGATCAAGCTGGTGATCCTCGCAACCACGCAATACGGCTATTCGGACATCTGCAAACTCATCACGACAGGCCGCCGCTGCAGCGAGAAAGGCGAATACAGCCTGACGCGCGAAGACGTCGAACAACTCGGCGACGACGTGCGCATTCTCTGGTCGCCGGGATGGCTCGCGCACGTCGATGCTTCGCGCATCGACGATGCCGCAAAGTGGATAAAGCGACATTTTTCCGAACGCGCATGGATCGCCGTCGAACTGCATCGCGGTCCGGACGACGATGCCGAACTGCAACGTCTGCGCGAACTCGGCAAAAAACATGAGCTGCGACTGGTTGCCGCGGGTGACGCGCACATGCACATCCGTTCGCGTCGAGCCTTGCAAGATGTGCTGACTTCCGTCCGCATCGGCAAGACCGTCGCCGAAGCCGGCGATGCGCTGTTCCCGAACGGCGAGCGTCATCTGCGCACGAAGAAACTGCTTTCCAAGATTTATCCCGCCGACCTGCTCGAAGAAACGGTGCGCATCGCCGGGCAAGTCGAATTCGATCTGGGCAAATTGCGATATACCTATCCGCACGAACTCGTGCCGGAAGGCATGACCGCCATCGCGCATCTGCGTGACCTCACCGAAAAAGGCATGCGCCGTTTCTGGCCGAACGGTGTTCCGCCGAAAGTGCTCGAGCAGATCGAAAAAGAACTCGCGCTGATCGAAGAGCTGAAGTTCGAACATTTCTTTCTGACCGTCGAGGACATCGTGCGCTGGGCTCGCAAGGAATTGATCCTCTGCCAAGGCCGCGGCTCATCGGCGAATTCGGCAGTGTGCTACTGCCTCGGCATCACCGCGATCAGTCCGGAAACCGGCAATTTGCTGTTCGAACGATTCCTTTCGCGCGAGCGCAACGAACCGCCCGATATCGATGTCGATTTCGAGCACGAGCGGCGCGAAGAAGTCATCCAATACGTTTTCAACAAATACGGACGGCATCGCGCCGCGCTCGCAGCGACCGTGATCTGCTATCGCAGCAAAAGTGCGACGCGCGATGTGGGTCGCGCGCTTGGACTGCCGGACGATGCGCTCGATCAGCTGACGTCGATGTTCTCGCGTGTAACCAGCGATGCATCGTTCGACGACGAATTGCGCGACCGGGGTTTCGATCCGGACAGCCTGGTGATGAAACAACTCAAAGCTCTGGTCGGCCGGCTGGTGAAATTTCCGCGTCATCTGTCGCAGCACGTTGGCGGTTTCGTTATTTCCGATCAGCCGTTGCACCATCTCGTGCCGGTCGAAAACGCGTCGATGCCCAACCGCACCATCATTCAGTGGGATAAGGACGATCTGGAATCGATGACGTTGCTGAAAGTCGATTGCCTCGCACTGGGCATGCTTACCTGCATTCGCAAATGCTTCGATATGCTCAGACAGCACGGTATTGCCGATCTGATGCTTCATAGCGTGCCGCAGGACGAGACGACCTACGACATGATCTGCCAGGCCGACACGATGGGCGTGTTCCAGATCGAATCGCGTGCGCAGATGTCGATGTTGCCGCGCCTGCAACCGCGCACGTTGTATGACCTCACCATCGAAGTCGCCATCGTCCGGCCGGGACCGATTCAGGGCCATATGGTGCATCCCTATTTGCGCCGGCGCAAAGGAATCGAAGCGATCGACTATCCGCAATCGAGCTCCGAGCGCGATACCGGTACGACGACATCGCGGGTGGAAGAGGTGCTCAGCCGCACGCTTGGCGTTCCTATTTTTCAGGAACAGGTGATGAAACTGATCCAGGTCGTCGCCGGATTCACGCCCGGCGAAGCCGACGAACTGCGACGCGCGATGGCTGCATGGAAACGCAAAGGCGGTCTGGAAAAATTCTACGATCGCATCAAGCAAGGCATGCTCGATCGCGGTTATGAGGAATCTTATTTCGAACGCATCTTCGAGCAAATCAAGGGCTTTGGCGATTACGGATTTCCCGAATCGCACGCGGCGAGTTTCGGGCTGCTCGCGTACGTGTCGTCGTGGCTGAAGCGTCATCATCCGGCGGCGTTCACGTGTGCCCTGCTCAACTCGCAACCGATGGGTTTCTATCAGCCATCGCAATTGATTCAGGATGCGCAGAGACATGGCGTGGTCGTGCATCCGGTCGATGTGACGATCAGCCGGTGGGATTGCGCGCTTGAACCGACCGTCATTAACGACAAACCCGAATTGCGACTGGGACTTCGCCTGTTGAAAGGCGCATCGGAAGATCTGTCGAAACGCCTGGTCGAAGCGCGCCAGCTCCAACCTTTTATCGATGTCGCCGATATGACGCGCCGCGCATTCGTCACCACCAGCGAACGCGCCTGCCTCGCCGAAGCCGGCGCGTTGCGCAGCCTGAGCGCGCATCGCCACATCGCGCGCTGGGAAAGCGCCGGCGCCGAATTGCCGCTGCCGGTATTGGCGAATGCGAGCGTCGACGAACAATCGATCAGCATTCGCCCGCCGTCACTGCGCGAAGACGTGATGAACGACTACGCGCGCTTAGGCCTTTCACTCACGCTGCATCCGCTCGCGCTGATTCGTCCGCAATTGAAGCGCAAACGCGTCGTCGCCGCGCGTGCGGCGGCGGACGAGAAAAACGACGGCGTTCGGATGCGTTGCGCCGGCCTCGTCACGGTTCGCCAACATCCCGGCACGGCGAAAGGCGTCACCTTCGTCACGCTCGAAGACGAAACCGGTCAGGTCAATGTGGTGGTGTGGAAGGCGCTCGCGCAAAAACAACACCGCGTTTTGCTGGAATCGTCCGTGATGGCCGTCGATGGCAGACTGCAAGCCAGCGAAGGCGTGTTTCATCTCGTCGCCGAACGACTGCACGATTTCAGTTCGCTGTTGCCGAAGATCCGTTTCGAATCGCGCGATTTCCATTGACGATTCGCGCGCATTGAAATCACCCCATCCGTACGCATTTATCATGGCGTTGGCGCAGCACAGCATTTGTCTGTATACTTCGCCTCGCCACACAGGCCTGCGCAGGATGCGTAGAACGCCGATAAGGACTTCGGCAATGCGTCGACCCCCGTTTTTCCCTTAAGGCTCAACCGATCGCGAGCATCGCTCGTGTCGCTGGCCTGCACCACTCGGTCCCGACGCACATCCCGACACGTACGTTTTTGTGCGCATCGGACAAACTTGCGGCGCGGTTGGCTGGGAACGCTGCTGAATCAATAACTTATCTTGTTCACAACGAGCAGTGTGCTTTTGTGCGCGCGGCTCGCAATCAAGATTCTTCAGGAGCGTTTTACATGTCTTTCGATTCTCTCGGGCTGTCGCCCGCACTTTTGCGCGCGCTTTCCGATTCGGGCTACACCGAACCCACTCCGATCCAGGCCACTGCGATTCCGGTCGCGTTGAGCGGCCGCGATCTTCTCGCCGGCGCGCAAACAGGAACCGGCAAAACCGCCGCGTTCGTCTTGCCGCTGATCGAGCGTCTTTTCGTCAATGCACCCGCGCCGAGCAGCAAACGCAAAACGCGTGCGCTGATCCTCACGCCAACGCGCGAGCTGGCCGCACAGGTGCACGAAAGTGTGCGCACGTACGGCAAACATCTGCGCATTTTCAGTACCGCGATTTTCGGCGGAGTGAGCATGGGTCCGCAGATGGAAGCGCTGCGTCGCGGCGTCGATCTGATCGTCGCCACGCCGGGCCGTTTGATGGATCACATGGAACGTCGTTCCGTCGATCTGTCCGGTGTTGAAATCCTCGTTCTCGACGAAGCCGATCGCATGCTCGACATGGGCTTCATGCCCGCGATCAAGCGCATCCTCGGCGCGTTGCCGCGTCAGCGTCAAACCATGCTGTTCTCGGCGACATTCGCTGAAGAAATCAAACAGCTGGCCGCGCAATTCATGCGTGATCCGGCCGAGATTCAAGTCGCTGCTCGCAATGCTGTCGCCTCGACGATCACGCACCGCGTGCATCCAGTCGATGGCGCCAAGAAACGTGACGCGCTGTTTCATCTGCTCTCTGTCGACAGCCGTCGTCAGACGCTCGTGTTCAGCCGTACCAAACACGGCGCCGACAAGCTCGCCACGTTCCTCGAAAAATCCGGCTTGCGCACCGCCGCGATCCACGGCAATAAAAGCCAGGGCGCGCGTACCCGTGCATTGAAGGATTTCAAGAACGGTAAAGTGACGATTCTCGTCGCGACCGATATCGCTGCGCGCGGTCTCGACATCGATCAGCTACCTATCGTGGTCAATTACGATCTGCCGATGGTGGCCGAGGATTACGTGCATCGCATCGGCCGCACCGGCCGTGCCGGCGCGGAAGGCCTGGCGATCTCGCTGGTAGCGCACGATGAAGTGCGTCTGCTGCGCGACATCCGCCGCATGCTCAAGCAGGAAATCAGCATCGAGACGATTCCGGGATTCGAACCGAGCTCGCCGTTGAATCTCGATTCGAACCGTCCTGCGCCGGGCCGCGCACCGACCAATCGTCCGCGCAATCCGAATCACGCACGTCGTCCGCACGCGAACAATACGAGTGCCAAACCGCACGCGGCTGCCAACAAGCAGCACCGCACGTGGCGTGGCAATCGGGATGCGCGTAAGGCGTAACTTAGTCGTACCGCGTCATTTCGACGAAGGCGCGACGTAATCGGAGTTTGTCATTCCGGCGAAGGCCGGGATGACGAACTTGAAAGAAACGAACTCCGACGGATCAGCGTTCCTGATCCGTCGGCCGCATCAAAATCTCGTTCACATTCACATGCGCCGGCTGCGATGCCACGTACACCACCGCATTCGCGACGTCTTCGGGCTGCAACTGCCGAATCGATTCGGCCCACGCCTCGACATTCTTCTTCGTATCGGCATGAGGAATGTGTTCGCGCAACTCCGTCGCGACCAAACCCGGTTCGATGACGCACACGCGCACCTTGTCCTTCTGCACTTCCCTGCGCAGCGACTCCGAAAACGCGACCACGGCAAATTTGCTGGCCGAATAGCCCGCCGCGGCAGGATTGGCGATGCGTCCGGCCGTCGATGAAATATTGATGATGTCTCCACTGCCGCGCTGACGCATGCCCTCGAGCGCCGCCTGCGAAGACACCATCATCGCCAGTACATTCAAGTCGAGCATACGGCGCCAATCGTCCGGATTCGAATCCGCCACCGGCGACAGCAACATCACACCCGCGTTGTTGACGAGGATGTCCAGACGTCCAAACCGTTTTTCCGTTTCTACGACGATTCTGCGATTTTCCGGTTCCTGCAAAAGATCGGCTTCGATGACGAACGCCTTGACGTCTTCCTTTTCGATATCGCGCGCGAGTGCATCGAGCCGATCCGCACGGCGTGCGGTGATCGCCACATCCGCGCCGGCGGCGGCGAGCGCGCGCGCCGTCGCATCGCCAATTCCGGAAGAGGCTCCCGTCACCAATGCAACACGGCCCGCCAATGGTTTGTTCATGTCATTCCTTGTGAGAAGAAGAGGCTCGCAGGAATTTTACGACAACGTCGCCCAAGTTTTGCGATCAATGATTACGCGGAATTTCGAGTTCTGCGACGCGAGCTTTCAAGCGGGGCCCGACATAGCAATGAGAGCCGCACGCAATCAAACCGGCCGATTCGAATTCTCGAAGATACCATCGCGGCGTGCGCGCGATGAATCCGTGCTTGTCGCCTTCCGGCGCGTCTTTCGACGTGAACAATTCGAGAAACGCCACGCCGTCGAGCATGTCGACGATGCCGCGCAATCCGCGCCGCAATTCCGCGTTGCGCACGTAATGCATCGTGTCGGAACATACGATCAGGTCGAACGCACGATCGAATCGCAGTTCGCCTAGATCGCCGAACGTAGCGAGACGGATATCGCGCGAGCGGCCAAATCGTTGCACCACGTACTCGCTGCTATCGAGCCCGAGATATTCTATTTTCGGACGCAAGCGTTGCAACGGCGCGCGCCACACCCCTTCGCCGCAGCCGACGTCGAGAACATTCACGATCGGCCTCGCGAGGTAATACTCCGTCGCCGCAACCGCGAGCGCGACCTTGCGTTCCAGTTCGCGCCGCGAGCTAACCGCGTGATCCGGATGCCGATACCATTTGTCGAAATAGTCACGATCGTAAATTTTCGGCATCGATTCGTCTCGGGCGGATCATTGGCGAAGGACAGCGCGCGCTGTCAGCGTAGCGACGCGTTGATCTTGTCCAGCGTCGCTGCGCCCGGACTGAGTTCTTTCGCGCCGAGACGATTGAGCGGCACGTTCGATGTCTGGAAGTGTTCGTGCAAATCGTGCGCGTCCGGATCGACATACAGCAAACCCGTGACGACTTCACCCTTGGCCTGACGCTCGTGCACATAGTTCATCGCGGCGATACGATCGTGCGGATCGTAATTCGCGTGCAACTTGCGCAGACGAATCACCGTGCCGTCGTGCTGCGTCACATCGACGAGTTCGCCTGCCGCATAATCGACGACGATTTCGGCGCGTATATCGATGAAATCCAGACGATTCGCCGCTTCGTTGTGTTCGCGCACGTACTCGTAACTCTTGGTGCTGCCCGGATGATTGTTGAACGCGACACATGGACTGATCACATCGAGGAATGCCGCACCCTTGTGTTTGATCGCCGCCTTGATCAGCGGAACGAGTTGTTCCTTGTCGCCCGAAAAGCCGCGCGCGACGAACGTCGCGCCGAGCTGCAATGCAAGACCGCCCAGATCGAGCGGGCTATCGGTGTTTTTCACGCCCTTCTTCGATTGCGATCCGAGATCGGCCGTCGCGGAAAATTGTCCCTTCGTCAATCCGTACACGCCGTTGTTCTCGACGATGTATGTCATGTTCACGCCGCGCCGAATCGCGTGTACGAACTGTCCGATCCCGATCGATGCGGAATCGCCATCGCCGGAAACGCCCAGGTATAAAAGTTCGCGATTGGCGAGATTCGCACCTGTCAGCACAGACGGCATGCGGCCATGCACGGTGTTGAATCCGTGCGATTGGCCAAGAAAATAATCGGGCGTCTTCGAACTGCAACCGATACCAGACAGCTTCGCGACGCGATGCGGTTCGATATCCAGTTCCCAGCACGCCTGAATGATCGCGGCAGAAATCGAATCGTGTCCGCATCCTGCACACAACGTCGAAATTTTTCCTTCGTAGTCGCGACGCGTGAATCCGATCTTGTTGCAACCAAGTGTCGGATGATGCAATTTCGGTTTCGTGATGTAAGTCATGAGTGAGCCACTCTGCCCGATTCGATCGGGACGACGATCAGTTTGTGCAATTCTTTGCCGATCGCGGCGCCGATGAAGCGCGCGGTGATCGGTGCGCCTTCGTAATGCAAAACTGGGATCAGTTTTGCGGGATCGATGCCGAATTCATTGACGACCAGTGAACGCAGTTGTGCGTCTCGATTCTGTTCGACCACGAAAACCTTGTCGTGCGCGGCAATGAACTCGGCGACGGAATCCGGAAACGGAAATGCGCGCACGCGCAAAGTATCCAGATGCAAACCGTCTTCTTCGAGCGCCGCGATCGCCTCGTCCATCGCCGGGCTGGTCGAGCCGTAGTAGATCGCGCCGAAACGCGTTTTCTGCTGCGCGTGACGTTCGATCGGCTGCGGCACGAGCGCTTTGGCGCTATCGAATTTCTTGATCAGGCGTTCCATGTTGTAAACGTAATCCGCACCGCGTTCGGAATAGCGCGCGTAAGGATCGCGCGATGTTCCGCGCGTGAAGTACGCGCCTTTGTCAGGATGCGTACCGGGATACGTTCGCCACGGAATGCCGTCTCCGTCGACATCTTTATAGCGTCCAAAATCCTTGCCGGCTTCGAGTTCTTCGGCCGTCATGACTTTTCCGCGGTCGTATTGCTTCGCATCGTCCCAAACGAACGGTTTGCATAAACGATGATTCATGCCGATATCGAGATCGCTCAGCACGAAGATCGGCGTCTGCAAGCGATCGGCCAGATCGAACGCTTGCGCAGAAAACTCGAAACACTCGTACGGATCTTCGGGAAACAACAAAACGTGTTTGGTATCACCGTGCGATGCATACGCACACGCGATGACGTCGGATTGCTGTGTGCGCGTCGGCATTCCGGTCGACGGCCCGCCGCGCTGTACATCGATGATCGTGATCGGAATCTCGGCGAAATATGCAAGACCGATGAATTCGTTCATCAGCGAAATGCCCGGCCCCGATGTCGTCGTGAACGCGCGCGCACCGTTCCACCCCGCACCGACGACCATGCCTGCCGACGCGATTTCGTCTTCGGCCTGTACGATCGCGAAATTGTTCGCGCCCGGCTCGTTTGGACTTTTGGCCGGCTCGACGCGATATTTCATGCAGTATTTTTGGAACGCCTCGGCCAGCGACGACGATGGTGTGATCGGATACCACGCGCATACCGTCGCACCGCCATAGACGCAACCGAGCGCGGCGGCGTTGTTGCCCTCGACGAAAATCCTGTCGCCGACGCTATCGGCACGCTGCACTTTCAAACCGATCGGCGCGAACGATTCCCTCGCGTAATCGCGTCCCAAATGCAGCGCTTTGACGTTCGAGTCGAGCAACTTTTCCTTGCCTTTATATTGCTCGGTGAAAAGTTTTTCGATTTCGGCACCGTCGATATCGAGCAGAACCGACAACGCCCCAACATACATGATGTTCTTGAACAACTGCCGCTGCCGCGCATCCGCATACGTGCGATTGCAGATCGCCGTCAGCGGCATGCCGATGACGTTGATGTCATCGCGAAATTTCGACGCAGGCAACGGCCGCGTGCTGTCGTAGAAAAGATAGCCGCCCGGTTCGATCTCCTTGATGTCCGCGTCCCACGTTTGCGGATTCATCGCGACCATCAGATCGATCCCGCCGCGACGCCCGAGCCAGCCGCGCTCGGTGACGCGTACTTCGTACCACGTCGGCAAACCCTGAATGTTGGATGGAAAGATATTGCGCGGGCTGACCGGCACACCCATGCGCAGAATCGATTTCGCGAAAAGTTCGTTCGCCGAGGCCGAACCCGAACCGTTGACGTTGGCGAATTTGACGACGAAGTCGTTGATAGCGGCGATGGGTTTCATCGACGCCACAACCCACCAGCCGTCATTCTGGCGAAAGCCGGAATCCAGCGACTTTTACGAGAGTAGAGTTTGGAAGTCATAATCACGCCGCCGCCTCCCGCTTCATCGTCTTGCGACAACCCGGTCCCGCGTTCGTCATCTCGATCAGGAATTTACGCATGTCCCATGCGCCGGTCGGACAGCGCTCCGCGCAAAGTCCGCAATGCAAGCAAACGTCTTCATCCTTGACCATCACGCGGCCTGTTTTCAGTGCGTCCGACACATACAGCGCCTGCGTAATATTCAACGCCGGCGCGGTCAGATGCGTGCGCAGGACAGGCTCCTCGTCGTTGACCGTGAAGCTGATGCAATCCATCGGACAGATATCGACGCAAGCGTCGCATTCGATGCACACATCCTTGCTGAACACCGTTTCGACATCGCAATTGAGGCAACGTTGCGCCTCGTTGAATGCCATGACCGGATCGAAACCCAGCTCGACTTCTATTTTTATACTTTTTAGCGTCTGTGCTTTTTCCCGCCACGGCACGGCATAGCGCAAATCGTTCGAGATGTCGTTGTCGTAACTCCATTCGTGGATGCCCATCTTCTGCGAGATCAAACTCACGCCCGGCGCCGGACGTTCGTGGACATCTTCGCCGTTGAGCATCTTGTCGATGGATATGGCGGCATCGTGCCCGTGCGCGACGGCCCAGATGATGTTCTTCGGACCGAACGCCGCATCGCCGCCAAAAAAAATCTTGGGATGACTCGATTGCATCGTCACCTTGTCGACAACAGGCATCGCCCATTCGTCGAATTGGATGCCGACATCGCGTTCGATCCACGGAAACGCGTTTTCCTGACCGACCGCGATGAGCACATCGTCGCATTCGACCAGCTCGTCGGGCTCACCGGTCGGAACGAGTTGCCGACGGCCTTTGGCATCACGCTCGGCGCGAACTTTTTCGAACGTCATGCCGATCAGCTTGCCGTCGCGATGCTCGAAGGTTTTCGGAACCATGTAGTTGAGAATCGGAATGCCTTCGTGCATCGCGTCTTCTTTTTCCCAGGGCGAGGCTTTCATTTCTTCGAAACCCGAGCGCACGATCACTTTCACTTCTTCGCCGCCAAGGCGACGCGACGAACGGCAACAATCCATCGCCGTGTTGCCGCCGCCGAGCACGATCACGCGCCGGCCGATTTGTTTGATGTGCTCGAAGTACACCGACGCCAGCCAATCCAGACCGATGTGGATATTTGCCGCCGCTTCTCTTCGGCCCGGCAAATCCAGATCGCGTCCGCGCGGCGCGCCGCTGCCGACGAAAATCGCATCGAAGTCTTGCGCAATCAGATCGCGCATCGATTCGATGCGGTGACCTCCGCGAAAATCGACGCCGAGATCGAGGATGTAGCCGACTTCTTCATCGATGACTTCTTCCGGCAAACGAAAACGCGGCACTTGCGTGCGCATGAATCCGCCGCCCTTCTGTTCGGCTTCGAAGATCGTGACGTGATAACCGAGCGGCGCGAGATCGCGCGCGACCGTCAGTGCGGCTGGCCCAGCTCCGACACAAGCGATGCGCTTGCCGTTTTTCTGATGTGCGGGCTTCGGCATCGCCGCACGTACGGCGTCGGCATCCTTGTTGTCGGCGGCGACGCGTTTCAATCGACAGATCGCGACCGGTTCGGGTTTCGCATCGTTGTTTTCTTCGACACGACCGCGCCGACACGCCGGTTCGCACGGCCGGTCGCAGGTACGGCCGAGAATTCCGGGAAAAACATTGGATTTCCAGTTCACCATATAGGCATCCGAATAGCGCCCGGCGGCGATCAATCGGATGTATTCGGGAACCGGTGTGTGTGCGGGGCAGGCCCACTGGCAATCGACGACTTTATGAAAGTAATCGGGAACGCGAATATCGGTAGGCTTCACCCATCCCTCCGCGAGATGCAACTCGCGGCGAGTCTACTCGCGGTATTTCGATCTGAGAAGCCGCCGAATTGAGACGTATTCGACTATTGCCGCAACGCAATGCACTCGATTTCGACGCGCGCGTTCATCGCCAGTCCACTCGTTCCGAACGCGCTGCGCGCCGGTCGATGCGCACCGAACGCGACGAGATATTCTTCGTTCATCGCGGCCCATTCGGTGATGTCGGCGAGCATCACCGTCACCTTGACGACACGATCCATCGACATGCCATGCCGTTCAAGAACGTTGCGGATATTGGCCATGGTCTGCTTCGTTTCGGCCTTGATTCCGCCAACGACCAACTTACCATCGTCCCCCGATCCGATCTGTCCCGACAAAAACAAGAGCTTGCCGACGTCCACCGCTTCGGAAAACGGCAGGCCCGGAATAGCGGTGAAAGGATGAAACTTCAGGTCGATGGATTCGTCGGCATTCATGCGGATTTCGTCGATTCGGGCGTTGCATATGTCGCAATGCAACACAAAATACGTGACAATCGGTGTTTCGCTTATACCGGCAAGTCGCCCAGGAATTCAATGCTTTATCAATTGCACGAATTCAACCGCAATCTGCTCAACCCGCTCGTGTCGTGGTCGCAAGCCGGCGCGAAGCTGTTTTCGTCGCCGGACAGCTGGCTGTCGCTCCTGCCGGGTGCGCAGCGCGTGGCCGCGAACTACGAATTAGCGTACCGACTGGCCAAGGATTACGAGAAGCCGACATTCGATATCGAATCCGTGCAGGCGCATGGGGTAGAAGTTCCCATTGTGGAAAAGTGCGCATTGTCCAAGCCGTTGTGCAATCTGGTCCACTTCAAACGCTACGCGGACGATGCGGCGACGCTCAAGAAGCTCGATGCGGATCCCGCCGTACTCATCGTCGCCCCGCTGTCAGGCCACCACTCCACACTGCTGCGCGATACGGTCCGTGCGCTCGCGCAGGAACACGATGTCTACATCACCGACTGGATCGATGCGCGCATGGTGCCGGTCGACAAAGGACCGTTTCATCTCGACGACTACGTCGTGTACATGCAGGAATTCATCCGCCATATCGGCGCCGAAAATCTGCACGTGATCAGCGTCTGCCAGCCGACCGTGCCGGTGCTCGCCGCGATTTCCCTGATGGCGTCAAACGGCGAAAAACTGCCGCGCACGATGACCATGATGGGCGGACCGATCGACACGCGGGAAAGCCCCACGCGGGTGAACGATCTGGCGACGACGAAAAACCTGTCGTGGTTCGAGAACACCGTCGTGCAGGAAGTGCCGAACAATTATCCCGGCCACGGCCGCAAAGTGTATCCGGGGTTTTTGCAGCACGCCGGATTCATCGCGATGAATCCGAGCCGTCATTTCGAATCGCACTGGGATTTCTATCAGGACCTGTGCAAGGGCGATCTCGAAGACGCCGAATCGCACCGCCGTTTCTACAACGAGTACAACGCCGTGCTCGATATGCCGGCCGAATATTATCTCGATACGATCCGCGTGGTGTTTCAGGAGCATGCACTGCCGCGCGGCACGTGGCACGTGCACGGACAGCGCGTCGCGCCGGAGGACATCAAGTCCACGGCACTGTTCACCATCGAAGGCGAACTCGATGACATTTCGGGTCTGGGCCAAACCGAAGCCGCGCACGCATTGTGTAAACGTATAAAAAAGAGCGACAAGCGTCATCTCACCGTCAAGGGCGCGGGTCACTACGGCATATTCAGCGGCCGCCGCTGGCGTGAAGTCGTTTATCCGGAAGTGCGCGAGTTCATCCGGCGCTATTCGAACTGATCAGAATTGCGCCGTGCGCACCAGGAAATGCTTGGCTAACGCGCCCTGAATCCGGCCGACGCCGCGCGCAACGTGCAGCGTCAAACAGAGGATGACGACGCCGATCAATAGCATCAACGGTTCCGTCCACAGCGGCGGCGCGTAGTGATGGTCGTTGATGTTGACCAGGCCGAAGCCGATGGTCGCCTTCGTGATCGGGCTCAGCGCGATACCTAGCGACAAAGACAATCCGATCGTCGCGAATACGAAATAGATGATGCCGAGCGGCAGCTTCAACAGCATGTACAACAGCGTCGACCACGTACGCGGATCGACGAACATGCCTTTCACGCGCGCCGAAAACGGTTTGCCGCGATCGGCGTAGAGCGGCCGGCGCGGCATGCGCTCACCGAGCATCGATTCGATGAGGCGGCCTTCGACGAGCGCCAACGCGCGGATCGTCGAGATGAACAGCACCGCAAACGGAATGCCGATGATCAAAATGCAAAGTCCGAGCGAAAGACTGAGTCCCGTGATCGTCCAGACGAAATAGAAAATCCCGGTCGCCAGTGACAGGATCATGTAGAACAGCGACGAATACGCCAGCGGATCGGCCAGCACACCAAAAAATTTGGCCAATCCCGACCGCCGCGCGGGCGGACGCGGCGAACGCAGCGCATTCTCCACCTGCACTTCTTTGTCGCGGTAGATGTCGGCGACTTCTTCCGGCGCGCCGTAACTCGTGGCGACCTTGGCGAGCATGGTCGCCTCGTCCCATTCCGGATGTTCGGCCAATTCGGAACGCAGATATTCTTCCGCGTCGTACAGCGCGTCTTGCCGCAGCGCCGGATCGGCGTTACCGAGCGCCGCATTGAGCTGTTCCAGATACTCGTCGATGGTCTTGGGTGCGGTTGCGGGCATCACACGGCTCCTTTCAATACGGAATCGACGAAACGGCGCGTAGCGGTCCAGGTCGCCGTCCATTCTTCGGCAGCGGCACGGCCCAACGCGGTGATCTTGTAGTAGCGGCGCGGCGGCCCGCTGACCGAAGGTTCAACCTGACTTTTCAACAAACCCGCCGAGCACAGATTGCGCAAAACCGGATAAAGGGCGCTCTGCTTGCCGCTCAGCGCGCCATCCGCATTGCGCTCGAGAAGTTTGGCGATCTGGTACCCATACATCGGTTCGCCGGCTTGCGAAAGAACGACCAGCAGCACCAGCGCAGTGGTACCTGCGCTCAGTTCCTTCTGGAATTTCTTTTGATGGGCTTCGGTATCCATGATCTTGATAATAGCGACGAGTTAATAGTAGTGGTTAGTTGATAGTAGTGGATGGGCCGGAAGTCACAGGCGCCGATCCGCCATGTCTCGAATCGCTTGTCAAAAATCAGATTGCGACACGAATAACCCGCGAGCACGATGCCGCGGTTCGCCGCCAGCACATGGATGTGCTGTCGGCGAACAAAACTCTCCGCGAAGAACAAAGCGTTTCTTGGTGACTTTTTGTCGCTCAACAAAAAGTTACCCGCTCGCGGAGCGAGTGGAAGCTCTGGCTCTAAAAGCTGAAATCAAGACATCAGTGCCGTTGTCACTTCCCCTTCTCTCTCACGGGAATCGGCACACTGCACACATCGATATACCCGGCCGGCACCTTGTACCAATCGTCATGCCGATTGCGGCGCGATTCGATCAGTGCGGCGAAAGTCGGCGTGTCGGTGCGCATGATTTCAATATTCGCGCGCTCCGCAACAGGAATATCGGCCTCGATGCGGATCGATGTGATCGGAATGCGCTGCTCGGCTTTTTCATAAAACCCGAGCGCGGCGGTTCCTCTCGGCATCGTCGAAAGCAGTTCCATCCCCTGCACCACGCGCCCGGCGACGGTGATGTTGCGATCCAGCCATCGCGCCGAACTGGCGATGACGACGTATAACTCGGTGCCACCGCCCGAATCCGCGTCGTTGTCTCGGCCGACGCCGACGGAGCCGTAGCAATGGGTAAGCCATGCCGCGCCAGTTTTCCGATCGCGCGCGGCGGGAAAATCGCCGGAGAAACCGGTCTGCGGCGCATAGCCGTCGCGGTCGGGCAATGCGGTAAAGGGTACATCTGCACTTTTTGCAATTGTGAACTCAGCCGCGAGCGTGCGCGCGGCACTGCCGACGGATTTCTGTTTGGTCTTGTCCTCGGCGTCGGGGTCGCCCCATTGCACGACGTAGTTGTCCTGCGAGCGCAAGAATGCAAGTCCGTCGAAATATTTTTCCCGCACGAGCGTCCTGATGTTGGCGGCATGCTTCGGCGCGAAGGCTGGCGCCAGTTCCATGACGACGCGGCCGTTGGGCAGCGTCAGATACAACGAGTTCTGGGGATCGAGCGCGTGCCAGTCCGATGGCTTGGAGGCGGCGATGACGTCCGCCATGGTTTTGGCCTTCACCGCCTCCGCGGCGCTCGATGACGAGGCAGCGACCGCAAGCATGGCGGCGGATGTCGCGATAAATCTCGGAAGGAACGTGCGACTCATGCAAATCTCCCCATAACTGACTTTGTTTAATGACGGTGCATCTGTAACCTGTTTCAATAATGCGGCCAGTGACGGCACTTTGTCAGCAGGAGATATGCAATGCCGATTCTTCGACTTCGCGTGACCGGAACCCGCACTGCCGCGGATGAAATCATGGCTACGCTCAATGGTGTGGATGAACTGGAGCGCGTGGAGGAAGTCGACGACGAAATCCCAACATTGCGTGACGATTCGACGTCGCTGGAATTGCCGGACGATCTGGGCTCGTCCGTGTTTCGAATCGAAATCGAGACGCCGCACAAGAAGACGCTGGACCGGGTTCGCGACGTGATCGAAATGTCGACGCGCGATCTGGATGCAGCGGTCGAATTCGTCGACGAGTTCTGACGCCCGCTCTACTTGTTCAATTCGCTGGCCAGCACGCCGAGGCGAACCAGCCGCGTGTTGACGACGTCGTTGCGACTGATCGTGAGCGTCACGCGCTTGCCCATGTGGGCGCGCAATTGTTTTTCGAAGTCCGTTCGGCCGGCGATGATTTTGTCGTCGAGCTTCAGGATGATGTCGCCTTCGCGCAGGTTCGCGTCCGCGGCGGGCGAACCGCCGATGACCGAACCAATGCGAACGCCTGTCGCGCCGACCTGCTCCTTTTCCGACGTATTGAGATCGCGGAAGCTGGCGCCAAACGGCAATTTGAATTTGACGTAGTAGACGGCGTGCAGCGACGGCGCGTGCGTCGCCTCGTCGGGCGGCAATGTATAAAAGAATACTTTGTCCGCGCCGATCTCTCGCGCGCGCTTCTGCAGCCAGGCATGTGCGTCGGCGTCGATGCCGGCATAGTAGCCATCGGCGACCTTCACGAAACCCTTGGCGGACAGCGCTTTTTCTTCGCCGGGTACGGCATCATGCTCGATGAACTCCGGCTGCGTCGCGGGGACGGCGCGAAGTTCGGCGATGGTTTCGGCGCCGCGGCCGGCGATCGGTTCGAACTGGCCCGGCGACGCGTGTACCGGTGCGGTCGGAGTGTTCGGTTCCGACGGCGGCCGAACCGACGGCACGCACCCGACGATCGCCGCCCCGAGCGTGCTTAGGATCAGCGCGCGTTTCAGATCGGAAAAGTCGAACGTCCGCATGGGCGCCTAGCGCGTCGGCTGCGACATCGATGGCGCGGGTCGTTTCGGCACCTGATCGGCATCCAGCAAACGTTCGATGCGCATGAACACTTCCGAACGGGAGAACGGTTTTTTCATGAAATCGTCGGCACCGATGCGCTGCGCATAAAACTGCTCGGTGGCCTGCTCGTTGCCGCTGATCATGATGATGGGAATTTCGCGCGTGCCGGGTTCGCGGCGCAACTGGCGCAACGCAGCGAAGCCGTTCATGCCGGGCAACACGATGTCGAGGAAGATCAGATTCGGACGTTCCGCCATGGCTACTTTCACGCCGGTTTCCGCATCGCCCGCCTCGAGCGTGGCGATACCACTCTGCTGCAGGATTTTCTTGAGCAACGCCACGATCGTCGGCGAATCGTCCACGATCAAAACGCGCGTTCCGTCACGCGGGTTGACCCGCGGTTTCTCGCGCCGTTCCTGCGGCCCGAAAAATCGCTTGAACAATTCGAATGTGGCCACAGCGGATTCCGTCGGATGGACGGCGTACAGTGTGTGCGTTGACGAATAAGATGACAACCCCCGCACACCGTGCAGACGGTGTTCCCGCTCAGGAAAACCGTCGCGACGATGGCGAAATGCAATGTCGCGCCGAGCGTTAACCCCGCGCGTCGCCGAACGGCGTTGAACGAAATACCTTCAGGAGATCGCTCATGTTACGACCGCTCGTCGCCGCCATCGCCGCCAGTTTCGCCGTTTCTTCGCATGCAACCGCCACGCCCGATTATTCGCTGACGGTCTATAGCGCAGCACAGCCGGGACAACTCAATACGGCAACGCTCGCCAGCTATGGCATGAATTTGCCGGGCTATGCATTGGTGCGCGATGCGCGCTCGATGACGTTGCCGCAAGGTGTCGGCGAATTGCGTTTTACCGATGTGGCCAAACGCATCGATCCGACCACCGTCGCGTTCGAATCGCTGAGCGATCCGGCCGGCACGCGGGTCATGGAACAGAACTATCAGTACGATCTGGTCGACAACGCGAAACTGCTCGATCGCTACATCGGCCAGCCGATAACCGTCGAACAGGTACGCGGCGACAAGTCCGAACTGATCACCGGCCGACTTCTGTCGGCGAGTGGTGGACTGATTCTGCAGCGCGATTCCGGCGAAGTGCTCACGCTCAACAGTTACAGCAACATCCAGTTTCCGGCGTTGCCGGGTGGGCTGATTTCACGCCCCACCCTGGTCTGGAAAGTGAACAGCCAGGCCGGCGGCGTGCAGGACACGCGCGTGAGCTATCAGACGCAGGGCGTCACGTGGTGGAGCGATTACAACGTCACGCTGCGCGACACCGCCGGCGTGTGCGATATGGATCTGGCGGCGTGGGTGACACTCGTCAATCAGTCCGGCGGCAGCTACGCCAACGCGCAACTGAAACTCGTGGCCGGCGAAGTGAATCGCGCGCCGGTCGCGCAGCCGATTCGCATGATGGCTAAGATGGCCGTCGCGGCCGCGCCTGCGCTCGACGAGGCGGCGGGTTTCGTCGAATCGGCATTGTCGGAATACCATTTGTATACTTTGGGACGGCGCACCGATCTGCCGGACAATTCGACCAAGCAGCTCGAACTGTTTCCGGCCGTGCACGGCGTGGCGTGCCGCAAGCAACTCGTGTTCACGGCGGCGCCGGAGCCGATGGCGTATTGGGCAGGTCCCGTCACCGACCAGAATTACGCGGCGACGCAACCGGGCACGGTCGGTTCGTATCTCGAGTTCGACAACAAGGAAGCCGAAAAACTCGGCGTGCCGTTGCCGGCCGGACGTGTCCGCGTCAACCAGGCCAATGCGTCCGACGGCGCGCTCGAATTCATCGGCGAGGATGTCATCAAGCACACGCCGCGTAACGAAACGTTGCGCATCAAACTCGGCAACGCATTCGATATCGTCGGCGAACGCAAGCAAACCAGTTTTCACATCGACACGTGGGCGAAGACCATCGACGAAAGTTTCGAGATCAGCGTGCGCAATCGAAAGAAGGATGCGGCAACCGTCATCGTCCGCGAATATCTGTATCGCTGGAGCGGCTGGCATGTGACGGCGAAGAATAGCGACTTCGTCAAACGCGATGCGCAGACGATCGATTTTCCGCTCAAGCTGGCGGCGGACACGGAGTCGAAACTCACCTACACGGTTCGATATCATTGGTAGTGAATGGCCGGATCATTTCGCTTTGAACGATGCGATGGCATGATCCGGCTTCAAATTCTGGACGGATGACGAATGTGGCTGCACCGAAAAAAGGATCGATTCGCGTCGGTATCGGCGGCTGGAAATTCGCGCCGTGGCGCGACACGTTTTATCCGAAAGACCTGACGCAAACGAACGAACTGCGCTACGCGAGCGAGCGCATGACGGCGATCGAAGTGAACAGCACGTTCTATTCGATGCAACGGCCGGCCACGTACGCGAAATGGCGAAGTGAAACACCGGACGGTTTCGTGTTCTCGCTCAAGGCGCCGCGTTTCATCACGCAGACACGCGATGCGACAAAGGCGAAACGCGGCATCGGCGCATTCTTATTCGGCGGTCTGGCCGAACTCGGCGATCGCCTCGGTCCGATATCCTGGCAGTTTCCGCCGAATCGAAAATTCCATCGCGACGAGTTCGCCGCGTTTCTTGAATCGCTTCCGCACGAATTGAACGGATATGCGCTACGTCACGCGCTCGAAGTGCGGCACGAGAGTTTCATGTGCACCGAATATGTCAAGCTTGCACGCGAGCATCGTTGTTCCACGGTCTATACCGATTCGACGGAGCATCCTTCGTTCGCCGACATCACTGGCGACTTCGTGTACGCGCGACTGATGCGCAGCAAATCCTCGCTGAAGACTGGTTACGCGCCGCGCGATCTCGACGCATGGGCCATCCGCGCGCAGGAGTGGGCGCGCGGCGACTCGCCGAAAGACCTGAACTACGTCGAGAAAAAACGACCGTCGGCGAAATCCCGCGACGTCTTCATCTATTTCATCGGCGCGGCCAAGGAACGCAATCCGGCCGCGGCGATGCGTTTGCGCGAGAAAATCGAAAGCTGACGGCTATTTCTTCAGCCGGCTGGCGTGACTGGCCGCCAGTAACCAATGGCCGTTGTGATAGACGTACGTGTCCGTGAATTCGAAATCCGCGGCGAAGGCTTCGCCACCGGATTTACCTTTCACGCTGGTGATGCCGTTGATGATCGCCGAGTCGCCGTACACGCGTACTTTCTGATCGTGATTGCGGAACTCGTCGTAGTACGGATCGCGCTTGGCGACTTCGGCGATGTTCTGTTCCAGATCGGTCAACTCGCCGCGTGAGCTGACGAGCGTGAAACGATCGTCGAGACTGGCGCGCAAGGTCTTCGCGTCGCCCTGTTCGAATGCCTTGCAAATGACGGTGTCGAGATGGCGGATATCGGCTTCGTCATGCGCCGTGTCGCGCGCGTGCACGGCCATCGAAACGAAACAAAAAATCAGACTCAGTAGAACGATGCGCATCGACGATTTCCCGGATTGATCGTCACGCATAACTATCGCAACGACTGCAAGAATTCAAGACGACCACGCAGAATATCCTGGAAATCATTGCGACAACGCTTGATTCCGCCGTCGTCAACCGCTCGGCCGATCGCGCGTTGAATCAGCAACGACGGCGACCCCGACTGAGCCAAGTCGCACCTATCCGGAGAAATAGACATGCATACGCTTTCCGCTCGCGCAGTTGCTATTGCCCTCATGTTGTTCGCGTGCGCGAGCAGCTTCGATCTTCATGCCCAGCAAACCGCTACACCGGACCGCACGCAGAAAGCAGGCGAGAAGCTCCGCGAGAAATTCAGTGCGGCTGATATCGATCACGATGGTTCGCTGACGCGCGACGAGGCGGCCAAAGGCATGCCGCACGCGGCGAAACACTTCGACGACATCGACGCGAATCACGACGGAAAACTCTCGCTCCAGGAAATCGCGCAATACCTCAGCGCCAAACGAAGGGCCCGCGCCTCATGATCGCGACGAGTTCCGTCCCCAGGATATTTCTCGTATTGCCCGCCATCCTCATCGCAGCCGCCGCGATCGAAGGTGTGTATCTGCAACGCGTGCGCGGCCAAGCTTACGATTGGCGCGCTTACTTCGCTTCGCTCGGCGACGCCATGGCGCGATTCTTCATCAATCGCGTCGTCGGATTCGGAATCGCCGGTGCCGTCTTCGCCGGCGTCGCAAAATTCTGCATCGCCACGATTCCGATGAACAATGTGTGGTCGTGGATCGCGCTTCTGCTGTGCCTGGAATTCTGCTACTACTGGATGCATCGCGCCGATCATCGCGTGCAATGGCTGTGGGCGACGCACGCCGTGCACCATTCGACCAATGCCTACAATTTATCCGCGGCCTATCGACTGGGTTGGACATCCGGCATCAGCGGCAGCGGATTGTTTTTCGCGCCGCTCGTGTTCATCGGATTTCCGGTGCAGACGGTCTTGATCGCGGCCGCGCTGAATCTGCTCTATCAATTCTGGCTACACACCGAACTCGTGCCGCCACTCGGTCCGCTGGAATGGATCTTCAACACACCGGCGCATCATCGTGTGCATCACGCCAGAAATCCGGAATACATCGACAAGAATTTCGGCGGCGTGCTGATCGTCTTCGATCGTCTGTTCGGCACCTTGGCCGAGGAGAACGCGCAGGTGAAACTCGATTACGGCCTCGTGCACCGCGTGACCAGCAACAATCCATTGCGCATCGCCACGCATGCTTGGGTCGGGTTGTGGACGCAACTGCGTCGCGTCAACGGTGTGAGACAAGCGACAAAGGTACTGTTCGGGCCGCCGGTCTGACCGTAGACGTCCTGCGATCTGTATGATCTCGTTCGAATACGTACCGCACCGGGCGAATCGCCGATCAACACCATTATTTGTCGAGAAATGACGAAGGCTGCGCGGCCGCCAGATCCTTGCCGATGCGCACCGCATCCTCGATGCCGGAATAATAACGATGCAAGCGGTCCAGCGTTCGATAGCCACGCGCCCGATAAAAAGCCAACGCCTGCGCGTTGTTGACGCGCGCTTCCAGCCAGATCAGTTCGATGCCGGCGGTCCGGGCGGTACTTTCGAGCCACTCCATCAACGCCGTGCCGATTCCTTTGCGCCGGTGAGCCGGTTTCACCGCGAACAACATCAGATGCGCATCGGCATCGCGGTAGCCCATGATCCCGAAACCCGCCAGCCGGTCGGCGGCCATCGCGACGACGACGTTGGTTTCGCGCTGGCGGATACTGTTGGCGACGCGCTGCACATTCCAGTTCCAACCCAGACCCTGTTCGATGAAATCGCGCGACATCGCAGCGATGTCGACCGCATCGTCGCTACGCGCCAGGCGGATGGAAAAATCGTCGTGCATGTCGATCACACATAGTTGTGGAATCGCGGGAATCAACGCCCGCCGAGAAAAACAGCGCGAGAAAAACAGGGTTTGCGAGAACGCCAAACTCCTTTAGGCTAGCGGAATGGACGAAGCATCGAAACGCGCCGCCGGGCCTCTCATCAGGTCAGTGGCGCTGCTGCAGATAAAACTCTTCCTGGGTGCAGCGCGCGATCTCGCGCTGAGCCCGCTCACGTTGGCCGCGGCGCTGATGGATATCATGCGCCTCAAATCGCACGAGCCCACCTACCTCAAGCGCGTGCTCAAGGCCGGTGAACGCTCCGAGGAATGGATCGACCTGTGGTCCGGTGCGCGCGACGACGCCGATTCCGCACCACGCGCGAACGTCGACGCACTTCTGCTGCGCGTCGAAGAAGTGGTGCGCGATCCGCAAAGCGGCGCGCGACGGGCGCGCGTGCTGAAGCGGTGGGCGGAGCGGAAGCTGTCGAAAAAAAGAAATCCGTAGACGTTCCAACTTATTTTTTGAGCCGCTTGTTCGCTGCGGCATACACCATTCCATTCTCGCGCTTGCCTACGCCGATGACGGTCACGAGCAAAACCTTATTGTCGACCTGATAGACCAGACGATACCCCGCCGAACGCAACTTGATTTTGTAGCAGTCGGCAAGCCCGTGCAATCTCGCCGATACGACATGTGGATTGTCGAGCCGCTCGCGCAGCTTGTTCTTGAATTGAGTACGCAACGCCGGGGCGAGCTTGCGCCATTCCTTGAGCGCCGAGTCGACGAACGCCAGACTATAGGTCATCCAGCTTTACCCGGGTCCGCTTCTCATGCGCGCGCGCGCGAACGAGCGCAGCCAGTTCGAGGTCTTCCAAACGATCCAATAACCGCTTGTAGGTTTCTGCCGGAATCAAGTAAGCCGATGGTCTGTTGTGAACCAGGACGGCCACGGGTTCCCCTTCTGCCGCGTCGATGACAGCACTTGGGTTTCGCTTCAGTTCGCTGACGCTGACACTAGCGTCCGAAAGAATCTGCTCCATATTTGGCTCCTTATTCAGTGCTAAATATGGCATCAATTTTGGTCCTGCGCAAACGGACGTTCCGCGCACCGGACAACGCAGCTTCCCGATCAGAGCATCGGCAACTTCAAGCCCCGTTCTTTCGCGCAATCGATCGCGATTTCATATCCGGCATCTGCATGCCGCATCACGCCGGTGCCGGGATCGTTCCACAGCACGCGCGCGATGCGTTTGTCGGCAGCTTCCGTTCCGTCGCAGACGACGACCACGCCGCTGTGCTGCGAATAGCCCATGCCGACGCCGCCGCCGTGATGGAAACTCACCCACGTCGCGCCACCGGCGGTGTTGAGCAGCGCATTGAGAATCGGCCAGTCGGAAACGGCATCGCTGCCGTCGCGCATCGCTTCGGTTTCGCGGTTGGGCGAGGCGACCGAACCGGAATCCAGATGATCGCGTCCGATCACGATCGGCGCTTTCAATTCGCCCTTCCGCACCATGTCGTTGAACGCCAGGCCCAGTTTGTCGCGCTGGCCCAGACCGACCCAGCAGATCCGCGCCGGCAACCCTTGAAAGCTGATGCGCCGCTCGGCCATGTCGATCCAGTTGTGCAGATGCGGATCGTCGGGAATGAGTTCTTTCACTTTCGCATCAGTCTTCAGAATGTCGTCCGGATCACCGGATAGCGCGACCCACCGGAACGGTCCGATGCCGCGACAAAACAAAGGCCGCACATACGCCGGAACGAAACCCGGAAAATCGAACGCATGGGTACAGCCTTCGTCTTTCGCCATCTGGCGAATATTGTTGCCGTAATCGAATGTCGGCACGCCCATCTTTTGAAATGCGAGCATCGCCTCGACATGGACGCGCATCGACTTTTTCGCGGCATCGCGCGTGCCGTCCGGATCGGATTGTCGGCGCTCGAACCATTCCTCGAAGGTCCAGCCCATCGGCAGATAACCGTTGACCGGATCGTGCGCACTGGTCTGATCGGTCACCGCGTCGGGCTTCACGCCGCGCCTGACCATCTCCGGCAGGATTTCCGCCGCATTGCCGAGCAGCGCGATAGAAACCGCCTTGCCTTCACTTGTATACTTTTTCAGACGCGCCAGCGCATCGTCCAGATCGCTCGCCTGCTCATCGACGTAACGCGTGCGCAGCCGCATCTCGATGCGGCTCTGCTGGCATTCGATATTCAGCGAACTGGCACCAGCGAGACTCGCCGCCAGCGGCTGCGCACCGCCCATGCCGCCGAGGCCGGCGGTTAGAATCCATTTTCCCTGCAGACTGCCGCCGTAGTGCTGTCGACCCATCTCGACAAACGTTTCGTACGTGCCCTGCACGATGCCCTGCGAACCGATGTAGATCCACGAACCGGCCGTCATCTGGCCGTACATCATCAAACCCTTCTTATCGAGTTCGTTGAAATGCTCCCAGGTCGACCAATGCGGCACGAGGTTGGAGTTGGCCAGCAGCACGCGCGGCGCATCGGCGTGCGTCTTGAAAATGCCGACGGGTTTGCCGGACTGGATCAGCAGGGTCTCGTCGTCGTCGAGTTCACGCAGCGCTTTCAGAATCGCATCGAAACATTCCCAGTTGCGCGCGGCGCGGCCGATGCCGCCGTAGACGACGAGTTCGCTGGGTTTTTCCGCGACATCCGGATCGAGGTTGTTCTGCAGCATGCGAAACGCGGCTTCGGTAAGCCAACTTTTGCAGCTGAGCTGCGTGCCGCGCGGCGCACGGACGACGCGCGCGGTGTCGATACGAGTGGGAGCGTTCATGCGGAATCCACGGGGCGGAAGTCACGCGATTATCCGTCGAATCGCGAATCGCGGCTACGCACGGTGCGCTGCCCTCGCGCCAACGCGCACCGAATGCCGCGCTAGAATTTGTACGAAAGTCGACGTATTATGATTTCGACGATGTCTGGATTCCAGATCGGAGAGAAATATGAAAAGCCAGTTGACCCGCGCGACGTTGATCGTTGCATTGTCGATCTGCACGCCGCTGGTCGCCAAAGACAAGCCGCCGATTCCCGATCTCGAAAAACAGAATATCGAAACCTTCCAGGCGCAGGCCGCGCAGGTGCGCAAGGACATGCAGAAAGGCGGACGCTTCGAGTACATCAAATCGGACGATCGCGTGCGTGTCGACGAAGGGCTGACGTTCATGGGTGAACTGATTCAGCAGAACGGAACGGTCGCGGCGATGAAAGAAGAAGACAAGGTTCGCCTGTTCAATCGCCAGGAACGGATCAACGCGATCCTGACCAACTCCGACAGCCAGCGCATGATCTGCGAGAAAGCCGATCAGCCCGGCACACTGATGCGCGCGACGACATGCCACACCTATGCGGAACTGCAGCGCCGCACGCGCGACGCACAGAATGCCATCGAGCGCACGCAGAATCAGAATCTGCAGCACTTGCCGAGCGCCGGCGGGAATTGATTTTCCGCTTTACTGCAGATCGCGCGCGATGCGAATTCCGACGCGCGCGCTGCGCGTGTCGCTCGGCGCGGCCAGCCGATACGACGATCGCGCCTGATCCGGCGCACTTCCCCATGAACCGCCGCGTATGACGTGCGCGGCGCAACCCGGATTGATCCACGCCCGCGTATCGGCCGGTGCGCGCGTGTAGTTGTCGTGCCAGCAATCGGCAATCCATTCCGAAACGTTGCCGTCCATGTCGCGCAGGCCGAACGCATCGGCCGCGAATTTTCCGATCGGCGCCGGGCCCCAGAATCCATCGTTGTATTGCGGAAATGCTTTCGCCCACGAACGTTTCAGACGCGGTGAACGCTCGCCATCGCCGGTCAGATTTTCCAGCGGCTTGCCCGGGTTCGCATCACCCCACGGATATCGCGTAGCGGTGCCGGCGCGCAGCGCGTATTCGAACTCCGCTTCGCTCGGCAAGCGATACGGTTTGCCCGTGCGCGCGCTCAGCCATTTCGCGTACGCCGTGGCATCGTTCCACGATACGTGAATGACGGGCAGATCGTCGGCGGCCTTATTGCCGAGATAATCGTCGCGCCAGGTTACGCCGCGCCGATCGATGAGACGACCTGATTCTTCATCGTAGATCGTCGAACTGCCAATCTTTTCGGCGTCCGTCGGATAACTCGTATCGGCCACGAACGCCGCAAATTCTGCTACCGATATTTCATCGCGACCGACCGCGAATCCGGTTTCGATCTTCACCTCGCGCTGCGGCTGTTCGGTCGGACGATGTTCCGAATCCGTATCCGGCGAACCCATCACGAACGATCCGGTCGGCACGATAATCATCGGAGGCGCCTCGCCATGCCGATCCAGGAATTTATCAGTGACGACCTGGCCCGGACTGAAACTCGCATACAACCGCGCGTTGCGAAGTTTGCGATTGAACTCGTCCACGCCGCTCAAATCCGAACTCAAACCGAGCGCTTTCTGCGCCAGCAAATCCGCCAGCGCAGGATTGCCCGCGTCGAGCGCTGAACTGGCTTGCGCCAGCGTGTTGACGGCGCGCTCGTGTCGAATGCCTTCGATGCGCGTGCGCGTATCGAGCAGATTTTGCGAACCCGGACGAATCGAAGAAGCCTGATCGAGAATCGTATCGGCGCCGGAAAAATCGTCCTGCGCGGCGGCGGCCAGCGCGCGATCGAGATAATCGCGTTCGATCTGCGCCAGGCCCCGGTCGGCGAGTCGATTGGTCGGATCGAGTTTGAGCACCTGGCGATAGACATCCAACGCATTGTCTTCGGGCGGCGTCAGCGAACGGCCTTGCTGCATGAGATCGGCCGCGCGCGTGAGCAGCGGCGAAACCTTGCGCAAGGTTTCCAGCCGCGTTTGAAGTGCCGTGTAATCGTCGCCGGTTTTGGCGAGGGCGGCGATCGCGTCGATCAGTTTCGCCGCGCCGCGTTCATCGCCTTTATCGAGCGCATCGCCGGCTTGCTGCAAAAGGGAATTGTGGATTTTTTCCATTCCTGCCAGCGCGGCGGCATTCGTTGCGTCGAGCGCGAGCACTTTTCGATACAACGCCGTGGCGTTCGATTCCTTCGGTTCGAACAAATGATCGTCCGCCAGCGCCTTGTCCGCTTTCTTCAGCAGTGCTCCGATTTCCTTGGTCGGCGGCGCGGCCGGCGCGGCGTCCGCGATCGGCGACGGATTCACCGTCATGCCGCGATAGTCCGGCGTCTGGTACGGTAACGTCGCAACCGGCGTCGGCGTGGTCGTCGGCACCGAACGCAGCGTGGCGTCCGGCGTGCCGGTGGGCTCGGCCGGCGTCGGCGAATGCAACACGATATGTCCGCCAACCGGGTAAAATCGGTACATCAACGCGAAAACGAGCAACGCAATGCCCGCCGCACCTCCGAGTACGGTTTGCTTGCGGACGATTTCGGTACCCGGCATTCGGTGCTTGAAACGGCGGTGGCGGCGATGCTCGCACCTTATCGACCACCCGCTCGCCCTGCAACTCCGAGACTGAACAGGAAATCAACGGATGTACCAATGGATTGACGACGTCGCCGCGCTCAATGCCTGGCTCGCCCCACGCCGACGCGAGCGGATCATCGGGCTGGACACCGAATTCATGCGCACGAATACGTTCCGCGCCCGGTTGGCACTCGTGCAGATCAACGTCGATGGCGAAGTGGCGGTCCTGGATTCGCCCCAACTCGGATCGCATGGCGATCTGGGCGCGCGACTCGCCGCGTCCGACTGCGTGTGCGTCATCCACAGTTCGAGCGAAGATCTCGAAGCCATGGTGGACATTTTGCCGGATGGTCCGGCCAATCTTTTCGACACGCAAATCGCCGCCGCGATGGCCGGTCTGGGCTTCGGGCTCAGCTATCAAAAACTGGTTTCGACGTTGCTCGGCATCGATCTGCCAAAAGCCGAAACGCGTTCGGACTGGCTGGCGCGTCCACTGAGCGCCGCGCAACTCGACTACGCCGCGCAGGATGTCGAGCACATGCCGGAGATCTACCGTCTGCTCGACGAAAAACTCGCAATGCTCGGCCGGCGGGAATGGCTGGCGGAAGACTGCCGGCGTCTCGTCGAGCGCGTCTGCCATCCAATTGCCGATCTGCAACCGCAGCGCGCATTTAGAACCGCGTCGGACTGGCCCGTCGAACAACGTGTGCTGTTGCGTCGAATTCTGCTGTGGCGCGAATCGAACGCGCGCACGCTCGACAAACCACGCTCGTGGATTCTCGACGATGCGCACGCGCTCGAATTCGCCTCGCGGCCGCCGGTCGATACCCATGATCTCTTCGAGAGATCGAAGGGGCTGCGCGCGTTGCGTGGTCCGCAACGCAACGAACTTTTCGATGTGTTGCGCGCACCACCGCAGCCGGATGAGTTGGACGCGACGCCGATCCCTCCGCCCTTCACGCCTCAGCAGCGACGGCAACTTCAGGCGTGGCGCGACGCGATCGCCGCGATCGCGCAACGCGAAAATATTCCCGAAGGATTGCTCTGCTCACGCCGACATCTGGAGAGTCTTCTGACCGACGGCGTATGGCCGGCCGCACTCGATGGCTGGCGCAAACCGTTGTTGTTCGACTCGCTGAGCGAAACACGATGAACACGGCTTGCGTCGACAACGCGCCGTCCATCGTCGCGCACAAATTCGGCGGATCGTCGCTCGCCGATGCCGAGCGCATTCGTCATGTCGCGCATCTGGTTCGCGATCGCGCGGAAACGACGCAGATCGTCGTGGTATCGGCGATGCAGAAGGTCACCGACACCCTGATCGAGCTGGTGTCGCTCGCTTCGTCCCGCGCGGATTGGCAAACGCCGCTGGAGCGTCTGCGTGATCGTCATCGCGCTACGTGCGACGATCTATTCGGCGCGAATCGAAACTCGCTCGATCCGTGGTTTTCGGCACAATTCGACACCCTCTCCGCCCTGTTGCATGCGATCGGCGTGCTCGGCAGCGCAAGCCGCGAGATCGCCGATTCGATCAGCGGATTGGGCGAAGTATGGTCCGCGCACATGGTTCATGCGTATCTGCAATCGCTGGCCGCGCCATACGTACTGCTCGATGCGCGCGACGTGCTCGTCGTCCGTCACGAGGAACTCGGCGTCGCCGTCGATTGGGATGCGACGCAGGCGCGATTGCACGACTTCCGTGCCGCCCATCCGTCGCAGCGTTACATCGTCACCGGCTACGTGGCGCGCGGTAGCGATGGCAAGGCGACCGTACTCGGCCGCAACGGCAGCGATTATTCGGGTGCGATAATTGCCGCATTGTGGAAAGCGCAAGAATTACACATTTGGACCGATGTCGACGGCGTTCTCAGCGCCGATCCGCGCGTGGAACCCGAAGCGCTCACGCTTGACGCCATGAGTTACGAAGAAGCCTGCGAACTGGCCTACTTCGGCGCGAAGGTAATTCATCCACAAACCATGGCACCCGCTATCGCGCTGGGCCTTCCGATCTTCATCCGCAACACGTTCAAGCCCGACCATCCCGGTACGCGCATCGATGCGCACGGCGATACTTCAGGTCCGGTCAAGGGTCTCACGCTCGCCCATGAGCTGGCGCTCATCAACGTCGAAGGCACCGGCATGATCGGCGTGCCCGGCACGGCCGAACGCGTGTTCGCGGCGTTGCGCGCGGCACATGTTTCGGTCGTCATGATTTCGCAAGGTTCGTCCGAACATTCCATCTGCTGTGTCGTCCGCGCCGAGCAATCCGAAATAGCCCGCGCCGCGCTCGAAGGCGCGTTCGCACGCGAATTGACCAGCCGCCAAATCAACCGCATCCAGGTCACGGCGGATATCGCGGTACTCGCCGCCGTCGGCGACGGCATGACCGGCGTGCCGGGCGTCGCCGCGCGCCTATTCGATGCCCTCGCCCGCGCGCGCGTGAACATCCGGGCGATCGCGCAAGGCGCCTCCGAACGCAACATTTCCATCGCGATCAATACGAACCAGGCCACCAAAGCGCTGCGCGCCGTCCACGCGGCGTTCTACCTGTCGCCGCAGACAATATCGATCGGCGTGATCGGTCCGGGCAAAGTCGGCGCGACATTGCTCGATCAGATCGCGGCGGCGACATCACGACTGAAACGCGAAGCGAATATCGATCTGCGATTGCGCGCGATCGCATCGAGCACGCGTATGTGGCGCGACGATCGCGGCTTCGACCTGCCGTGGCGCGAACGCATCGCCATGCCGGCCGAACCATGCGACATGCTCGCGTTCGCATCGCACGTCCACGCCGGACATTTGCCGCACGCGGTCATCCTCGATTGCAGCGCGAGTGACAGCGTTGCCGAACATTACGCCGCCTGGCTGGCCGACGGCATCCACGTCATCACGCCGAACAAGCACGCCGGCGCCGGATCGTTCGAGCGCTACGGCGCCATTCGTCGCGCGTCCGCCTCGGGTGTGTCGCGTTTCCGTTACGAAGCCACCGTCGGCGCCGGTTTGCCGATCATCCAGACCTTGCGCGACCTGCTCGACACCGGCGACGAATTGCTTGCCGTCGACGGCATCTTCTCCGGCACGCTGGCGTGGCTGTTCAACAAATACGATGGAACGCGACCGTTTTCGGACCTCGTTCGCGAAGCCCATCGACTCGGCTACACCGAACCCGATCCCCGCGACGATCTTTCCGGCAACGATGTCGCACGCAAACTCGTGATCCTCGCGCGCGAAGCCGGCTGGACGTTGTCGTTGAACGATGTCGCGGTTGAAAGCCTGGTCCCGGAAAATCTCCGTGGCGGCGACGCCGCGTATTTTCTGTCGGCGCTTTCTCGCCTCGATGAGGCGATGGCGAATCGATTTGCTGTCGCAAAAAATGCCGGGCACGTGCTGCGCTACGTCGCGCATCTGGATCGCGATGGCAACGCCAGCGTCGGTCTGGTAGAACTGCCACACGATCACGCCTTCGCGAATATTCGCCTCACGGACAACATTGTGCAATTTTCCACAAAGCGCTACTGCGACAACCCGCTGGTCGTGCAAGGCCCGGGCGCAGGACCCGAAGTAACAGCGGCCGGCGTTTTCGCGGATCTACTGCGCGTCGCCGCGTCGCTCGGTGCGCGTGTATGAACCAGACGACGGCATTCGCTCCCGCGTCGGTCGGCAATGTCGGTGTCGGGTTCGATATCCTCGGCCACACGATTGAAGGACCGGGTGACAGCGCGACCGTCCGCCGCATCGACGTACCGACGGTGCGCATCTCGGCGATCCGCAACGCGATCGTCGAACTGCCATATGAAGCCGAACGCAACACCGCCGGCGCTGCGCTGATCGCGATGCGTCGCGATTTGGACTTGCCGTTCGGCTTCGAGATCGAACTCGACAAAGGCATCGCGTTCGGTTCCGGCATGGGCGGTTCGGCGGCATCCTGCGTCGCCGCGCTCGTGGCTGCCAACGCGTTGCTGGACGCGCCGCTGTCGCGCGAGGCGCTGTATCCTTTCGCACTGATCGGCGAAGCGGTCGCCAGCGGCGGGTTGCATGGCGATAATGTCGGCGCGATGTTGCTCGGCGGCATGGTGCTCGCCACACGCGACCGCCTCGTTCGGGTGCCCGCGCCGGAAGCCTGGCATTGTGTACTTGTACACCCCGACGCGACATTGGAAACGCGCCGCGCGCGGCAGGCGCTGCAAGGCGCTTACGAATTGCGCGAGTTCGTCGACCAGAGCGCCAATCTCGCGCTCGTGCTCAGCGGCTGTTTTCGCCAAGACGCGAGCTTGGTTCGCGCGGGACTCAACGATGTGCTCGTCGAACCGCGCCGCGCGTCGCTGATTCCCGGGTTTGCTCGCGTCAAACATGCCGCGCTCGCGCACGACGCACTCGGCGCCAGCATTTCCGGCGCCGGTCCGAGCGTGTTCGCCTGGTTCGATTCCATCGACGCGGCTACTGCCGCCGCACCGGCCATGCGTTCCGGATTTTTCGACGTAGGCATAGAGAGCGAAAGTTTCGTTTCGCCGATCAACGGACCGGCCGCGAGCGTGACGGCGTGAAGTTTGTCAGCACGCGCGGCAAAACGTCGCCGACCTCGCTCAGCGATGCGCTCGCCGCCGGCCTCGCGCCGGACGGCGGATTGTTCATCCCCGCATCGATTCCCAAACTGCACGGCACCGATTTCGACGGCAAAGAATCGCTGATCGACATCGCGGCCAGCCTGCTCGAACCGTTTTTTCGCGATGACGCTCTTGCGTCCGAATTGAAAGCGATTTGCGCCGAAGCCTTCTCTTTCGACGCGCCACTCATGCCGCTGGCCACGCGCGACGATTTCGTGCTCGAACTTTTTCACGGTCCGACGGCCGCGTTCAAGGATTTCGGTGCGCGATTCCTCGCCTCGGCGATGCGCCGATTGCGTCGCGCCGATGACGCGCCCGTGACCATCGTCGTCGCCACGTCCGGCGATACCGGCGCGGCCGTGGCTGCCGCGTTTCACAATCTGCCGAATTTTCGCGTCGTGATTCTTTATCCCGACGGACGCGTCGCGCCGCGCCAGGCCCATCAGCTCGGCTGCTTCGGCGACAACATTCGCGCCTTCCGCTTGGACGGCACGTTCGACGACTGTCAGCACCTGATCAAGACCGCGTTGTCCGACCGCGAACTGCAGAACGTTGTCCCGATGAGTTCGGCCAACAGCATCAGCCTCGGCCGATGGTTGCCGCAGATGGCGTATTACGCGCACGCATCGCTCAGCCACTATCGATCGAAAAGTACACTTTTAAACTTTGTGGTGCCGACCGGAAATCTCGGCAACGCCTTGGCGTGCATCACCGCCCGATCGATGGGCATGCCGATCGGCCGCATCGTCTTTTCCACGAACGCAAATCTCACGCTGCACGATTTTTTTGCCGGCAAAGACTACGCGCCGCGAGCCAGCGTCGCCACGCTCGCCAACGCCATGGACGTCGGCGCACCGAGCAATTTCGAGCGCCTGACCTGGCTACATTCAGATCACGACTTGCGCCGCGAATTCGTCGTCGACGCCGTGGGCGACGACGCGATACGCACGACGATCGCCGATCGCCATGAAAAATACGGCGAGGTATTTTGTCCACATACCGCCACCGCGATCCGCACCCTGGAGAACCTCCGACAGGAAGGCGCATCGGGCGATTGGGCCGCCGTCGCCACCGCGCACGCGGCGAAATTCGAGCAGGTAGTCGAGGTGCTGATCGGGGGAACGGTTCCCGTTCCGCCGGCGCTGCAGGCATTGCTCGATCGAACCAGCCACGCCGACCGCATCGCCGCGGACTACCCCGCCCTAGTCTCCGCGCTGCGCAATCAGGCGCACTGACCCGCTTGGCTGAAATCGCCAAGCGCGGTATCATGCGCGGCCTTGCGCCGGACCAGACCGGCGCACGTTTCACGTGTGGGGCGGTAGCTCAGCTGGGAGAGCGCTGCGTTCGCAATGCAGAGGTCG
>JBDUEI010000021.1:0-20781 GCA_040002515.1 Rudaea sp.
CCGACGCGCTTGATCGTCGTCAATCGAGAGGACGATTTACCGCGTCGCACATTCCCACGGCAGCCAATGCATCGCGTGCAATCCGCTGTGAGCCACAAGCCAGGGCCCGCCGATCGTCAGCAAGGCCATGACGAACAAGACGACGGCCGCGGCCGATCGCACGTTGTCATTGCCCAGCCAGCGCACGCCGCGACTCACGCCGAGCGATCCTGCCAACACGGCGGGCAGCGTACCGAGTCCGAACAACAGCATGATCGCCGCACTGCGTAGAGGATCCATCGACAGCCACGCAATCAGCAATACGGAATAGACGAGTCCGCACGGCATCCACCCCCACACCGCACCGAACGCGAATGCGTGTGCGACATTATTCACAGGCAACAGCCGCCGTGAGATCGGCGCGAGTTTTTTCCACACGCGGTTGCCGATGCCGAAATCCATCCCGCGACCGCGAACGAGCAGCGACACGGCGACGACGCCCATCATGATGCCGCTCACGACGCGCAAGTCGTCGCGGATATCGGGCCGCGCGACGAATTGCAGAAGTGTGGCTCCGATCGCGCCGACGCTGGCACCGGCCAACGTGTAGCTGCCGATGCGGCCGAGTTGGTAGGCGACGAGCAGATCGAAACGCGGCTTTCCATTCGCCGCTCTGCCCGTGACGACGGCCAGCGCGCCGGCGATGCCGCCGCACATCAGCAGGCAATGCCCGCTCGCCACCAGGCCCAGAACGAGCGCCCCGACCAGCGTGAGACTCCCGTTCACGGCGGATCCTCCGCGTTTTGCGGCGGCAACGGATCTTCGCTCAGCGGCATCAGCGCGGGCGTTTCCAGATCGTCGAACTGCGCATGATTCACGCTCCAAAAAAATGCCCATACAGCGGCGACGAGCAGGATCAAACTGAGCGGTATCAGCACGAGAATGATGTTCATGTCGTAACCAGTTCGCGCGGTTTCGCGACGATAGGGATCTCGCCCCGCGACTTGCGGGCCGGCGGACCGATTCGCATCGCGTTGATCACGACGAATAGCGAACTGGTCGACATGCCGATGGCCGCGAGCCACGGCGGAACGAACCCGAGCGCGGCCAACGGAATGGTTCCGAGATTGTATACAAATGCCCAAATGAGATTTTGCCGCAAAATGCGCAACGTCGATTTCGCCAGAATGCGCGCATCGACGAGCGCGCCGAGACGATTGGACGCGAGTACGATGTCGGCGCTCGATTGCGCCAGCAGCGCGCCGTCGCCCAGCGCGATGGCGACATCCGCGCCGGCCAGGACGGGCGCATCGTTGACGCCGTCGCCGACCATGGCGACGATCCGACCTTCTCCGCGCAGCGTGCGCAAGCGATCGAGTTTCTCGCTGGGACTCATGCGCGAGCGATAACTGTCTACTGCGATTCGAGCCGCGACGTTTTCGACTTGCGCGGTGGCGTCGCCGCTTACGATCTCCGTCGTTATGCCTTCGCCATGCAAACTGGCGATGACCGCGGCCGCGTCGTCGCGCAGTTGTTCGCGAAACACGAAACGCGCGAGCGGACCGACACGGTCGGCGAGCAGCACACCGTCTTCCAGCAAATCGGGATCACTGCCGCACAGGCCCGCGGCGAAACCGCTGCGGCCCAATCGAAATGTCTTTCCATCGATTTCGCCTTCAACGCCGAGACCGGCCAGTTGCTGCAGCTTCGTCGCGCGGTTCGTCACGGTCCATGTCGGCGCGTTGCGGATCGCGAGCGCGAACGGATGCGCATTGCCGCACTCCAGTTGTGCCGCGATATCCAGACACTCATTTATCGTCAACCGCCCGAACGGAATGACGCACGTCAATTCCAGCTGTCGCGATGTGAGCGTTCCGGTCTTGTCGAAGACGAAATGATCGGCGCGCACAAGTTTTTCCAACGCGTCCGGTTTGAGCACGAGCACGCCACTGCGCGCGAGCAACGCCATCGCGCGTGTTAGTGCGGCAGGCACCGACAACGCGAACGCGCAAGGACACGAAACGACGAGAACCGCCAGCGCGGCGGCGAATGCGCGCGATGGATCGACGATCAGCCACACGGCCGCCGTAACGAGCGTGAGGCCGAGCACGGCCGAGACGAAAACGGTGGCGAAGCGGTCACCGATGTGCGCCCAATGCGGCCGCTGCTGCTGCGCTCGTGTCACGAGGCGAACGATCGACGACAAAACGGTCTCCGCACCGATCTGCTGGACTCGCAATTCGATCGGACCGCTGCGGGCGACACTGCCGGCGATCAATGCATCGCCGAGAAGATGTAATCGCGGATCGGCCTCGCCGGTCAGCAGCGATTCGTCGACGCTGCACCGCGTGCTGAGCAAGATTCCATCCGCGGGAATCGCCGCTCCTGCATCGACGACGACGACATCGTTCGCATTCAATTCGTGGACGCCGACCATTTCCAGCGCACCGGATTCGAGCCTGCGTTGCGCCAGCGCCGGTTGCAGGCGGGCGAGCGCGTCGGCGACGTCCGCCGCGCGGAAACGCGCGTGCATCTCGATGTAGCGTGCGCCGAGCAACAGGAAAATGAACATGCTCGCCGAGTCGAAGTATACATTTGCACCGTGCGCGATGGTTTCGATCACGCTCGCGACATAAACGAGCGCGACGGCGGCAGCGACGGGCGTGTTCATGCCGAGCGTGCGCGCTCGCCATTCGCGCCATGCGCCGGCGAAAAACGGGACGCCGGCGTACAAGATCACCGGCGTCGTGACGAGCAGGCCGAGCCAACGGAAAAAATCGCGCGTCTCGGGGTTCATGCCTTCGAAGGCGCCGGCGTACAGCGCGATGGCATACATCATCGATTGCATCATGCCCAGTCCCGCGACGAGAAGCCGTTTGAGTGCGAGCCGTTGTTCGTTGCGCGCCACGGCATCGAGCGCCGTGGCATCGAGCGGATGTGGAACGTAGCCGAGGCGCGCCAGCCGCAGGAGAATCGCGCTTAGCGCAATCGTGTCCGGTCGCCAGTTCAGCGTGAGCCGTTTCGCTGCGGCGTTGACGGCGACATCGGTCACGCCCTGCACATCGCGCAGCGCGCGTTCGATCAACCAACTGCACGCCGAACAACGCAGGCCTTCGACGAGCACGCAGATTTCGTCGACCCCGTTTGCGCCGTGGCGAACGTAAAGACGCTGCAACTGCGGACGATCCCACGCGGCATAGTTTTGCAACGCTGTGGCGGTGATGGCGGGTGTGTCGCGCAGCCGGTAGTAGTCGTGAAGTCCAAGCCCATTGATCCATTCCGCCGCCGCCTGGCAGCCAATGCAGCACACCGCGCAATCCTGCACACCGATGCGCGCGAGAAGACGAACGCCGTCTTCGATCGGCTCTGCGCAATGGAAGCAGCGTTCTGACATTGGCGTCAGTGCGGCGTGACGTGGTCTGACGGATGTGTCGCCGACGATGGCGGAAGCGGCGATGCGATGCTGTGTGGTGTGTTCTTGAGTTCGTCGGGATGACGCACCGCCGTCGCCACGAGCGCGAGCGAACCGACAACGGCGCTCGCCAGCAGAAGAAGGACGAGCCACACTTCAGGAATGCGAAACGTAGACACATTGTTCGAATTCATTTGACCTCCGGTGCGTAGAAACGCGCTGTTTGCGAAACGCTGATCGATCGATCGGCGTTAGTTGCCGTGAGTTCGATCGAGCGCATGCCGCCATGTGTATCGTGCGGAGCGCGAAGCGTGATCGGGAAACTTCCGACGTCACCGGCGGCGACGGACACGGACACTTTTCCGATCAATTGCGCAGCCGATTCGTTCGGGACGCTGAAGTGAATGTCCTGGACCACGTCGGATTTGTTGACGACCTTGACGGTGTAACTGTTCTCGATACCGCCGTCGGCAGCTTCGCGGTATAAGGCGTTGCGATCGCGCAGCACTTCGACTATCAGCGCGCTGCGATGGGTGATGCCCCACGCGAACGTCACCAGAAGTGCAGTGAGAAGCGTGGCGTATAAAATTGTGCGCAAACGAATTACTCGGCGTGGCTTTCCAATCAGCATGTTTTCCGTGGTGTAGCGAATCAGTCCGCGCGGGTAATTCATTTTGTCCATCACGCCGTCGCAGGCATCGATGCACAATGCGCATGCGATGCACTCGATCTGCAATCCCTCGCGAATGTCGATGCCGGTCGGACAAACCTGCACGCAGGCATGGCACTCCACGCAATCGCCCAAACCCAGCGCACGCGGATCGACTTTGCGTTTGCGCGCACCGCGAGGTTCGCCGCGCGTGGAATCGTAGGAGACGATGAGCGTGTCGTGATCGAACATCGCGCTCTGAAACCGCGCGTACGGACACATGTACTTGCACACTTGTTCGCGCAAATATCCGGCGTTGCCGTAGGTGGCGAAACCGTAGAAGACGATCCAGAACCCTTCCCAACCGCTGAGCGACAGGCTCGCCACACCGCGCGCGAGATCGAGAACGGGCGTGAAAAACCCGACGAAGGTAAATCCCGTCCACGCGGCGAACAGGATCCAAAGCGCCTGCTTGGATCCCTTGCGCACGATTTTTTCGCGTGTCCACGGACCGGCATCGAGCTTGATGCGTTCGTTGCGGCGTCCTTCACACACACGCTCGATCCACAGAAAAACTTCCGTCCACACGGTCTGCGGACAGGCGTAGCCGCACCACAACCGGCCCGCCAACGCGGTGAAAAAAAACAGCGAAACGGCGGCAATGATGAGCAGCCACGTGAGCCAGAAAAAATCCTGCGGCCAGAATGTCATCGCGAACACATGAAATTTGCGCGCGGGCAGATCGAACAAAACGGCTTGATGGCCGCCCCAGCGCAACCACGGAAAAACATAGAAGATGCCGAGTAACGTGAATACGGCGGCGATGCGCAGCCGTGCGAAGCGGCCATCGATTTCGCGCGGATAGACCTTGGGCTGTGCCGCGTAGAGCGACTGGCTTTCGTCGGGCAAAATTTGGATATCGATCGGCTTCATGGCAAATCCGCAAAATCCGATTGCGTCGCCACGCCCTTTTTCGGATCGAACAACAGCAACGCGGTGAACGCGCTGGACGCCAGCGTGCAAAACCAGAACATGAAAAATCCGATCGCATAGCCGAGTTGGCGACTGATCAAGAATTGCGGCCACGAAACATCCGCCAAATCCACCGGATCGAAAATCGCGAAGCACACCATCGTCGCGATAGCCGCAGCGACGAACGAAGGCCAGACGATGGCGCCAAGCACGGCGATCGTCCGGGCGCGCGATGCGTTCGGCAATCGCCGATTCGGTGCCGGGATCGTCATGGCGCGGTCGCTGTCTGCTTCTGCTGCGATTGCGCCAAGACCCATGCCGCCACGAGACGCGCACGGTCCGGACCGAGTATGGCTTCCCACGTCGGCATCTTGCCGCTGCGTCCATTCCGTATGGACGTCTTTACGTCTTCAACGCTACCGCCGTAAAGCCAGATCTCGTCCGTGAGATTCGGCGCCCCGACCAGGATATTGCCCTTGCCCTCGACTCCGTGACACGCGATGCACAGCGTCGCGTATCGCACCTTGCCGGCATCGGCGAGTTTGTCGTCGACCTTGCGGCCGGACAAGCTGAGAACGTAATTCGCCACTTCGTCGACGCCGCTGTCGCCAAGCACGGCGCCCCATGCCGGCATGACGCCGTTGCGGCCTTTGAGAATGGTCGTCAGCACTTGATCGGCCTGTCCGCCGTAAAGCCAATCGATGTCGGTGAGATTCGGATAGCCTTTCGCGCCGCGCGCGTCCGAGCCGTGGCAAGCCGCGCAATTGTTGACGAAAACGTTGTGTCCGACATCGAGCGCTTTCTGATTGACCTCGAGCGTTTCGATCGGCTTGTCGCGAAACTGCGCGAACACCGTTTCGAGTTTGCGATTGTTCTCGGCCAGATCGGCGGCAACTTCCTTGTTCGATGTCCAGCCGAGCGTTCCCTTGTTCGATCCGAGTCCCGGATAGAACACGAGATAAATTGCGCCGAAGATCACGCTGATCAGAAACATTCCAAGCCACCACAGTGGCAGCGGATGGTTGTATTCGGTCAGGTCTTCGTCCCAGATGTGGCCGGTGGTGTCGGTCGCACCGCCGCCCTTGCTGCGCGCGGTGGCGATCAGCAGCCATACGATCGCCGCGATGCTCGCGATGGTCAGCACGCTGATGAACAAACTCCAGAACAGGGTCATGGTGAGCGCTCCTTCTGCGCGTCTTCTTGCAGCGGCAGGCGCGCGGCGTCTTCGAAATCCGCACGGCGACGTCCGCTGTAGGCCCACAGGGAAATGAACACGAAGATGAGCAGTAATGCGCCGGTGAAAATGCCGAAAATCATGGTTGATCCTCCTTCGGACCGTACTTGCCGAGGTCTTGCAGGTACGCGATGAGCGCATCCATTTCGGTCTTGCCTTTCACGGCTTCGGCGATGGATGCGAAATCCGCATCGGTATACGGATCGCCGATGCGCTTGAGTCCGCGCATGTGTGCGTTGATTTCATCGGCGGAAACGCTCGCTTTCGCCAGCCACGGAAATCCCGGCATGTTCGATTCGGGAACGACACTGCGCGGATCGGTAAGGTGTACGCGATGCCAGTCGTCGCTGTAGCGTCCACCGACGCGCGCGAGATCCGGCCCGGTGCGTTTGCTGCCCCACTGAAACGGATGGTCGTAAACGGATTCGCCGGCGACGGAGTAATGACCGTAACGCAGAACTTCCGATGCGAGCGTGCGGATCATCTGCGAATGGCAGTTGTAGCAACCTTCGCGGACATACACATCGCGTCCGGCCAGTTGCAGCGGCGGATAAGGTTTCAATCCCGGCACCGGCTCGATCACTTGCGCCTGGAACATCAGCGGCACGATTTCGACAAGACCGCCGATGCTGATCACGATGGCGATAAGAATCGCCATCAAGCCGATATTTTTTTCGATGATGGAATGATTCACGTCGTTCTCCTCAGGCGGCCACGACGACGGGGATGGGAATTAGATAGCGCTCGCGTTTGAGGCTCCATGTTTTGGCCACGTTCCACGCCATGATGAACATGCCGGACAACGTCAGTCCGCCGCCCACGAGCCGGGCGATATAGAACGGATGCGTTTGCACGAGCGATTCGACGAACGTGTACGTCAACGTGCCGTCGGCGTTCGTCGCGCGCCACATCAACCCTTGCGTCACACCGGCGATCCACATCGCGGCGATATAGACGACGACGCCGATCGTGGCGATCCAGAAGTGCACGTCGATGGCGCGTGTCGAGTACATTTTTTCGACGCCGACGAGGCGTGGAATCATGCTGTACAGCGCACCCACCGTGATGAACGCGACCCAGCCGAGCGCGCCGGCGTGAACGTGGCCGATCGTCCAGTCGGTGTAGTGCGACAGCGAGTTGACGGTCTTGATCGACATCATCGGACCTTCGAAGGTCGACATGCCGTAGAACGACAGCGCCACGATCATGAACTTCAGGATCGGATCGGTACGCAATTTATGCCACGCGCCAGACAGCGTCATCATGCCGTTGATCATGCCGCCCCACGACGGCGCGAGCAGGATCAGCGAGAACACCATGCCGAGCGATTGCACCCAATCCGGCAGCGCGGTGTAGTGCAGATGATGCGGGCCGGCCCACATGTAAACGGCGATCAGCGCCCAGAAGTGGACGACTGAGAGGCGATACGAATAGATCGGACGCTGCGCCTGTTTCGGCACGTAGTAATACATCATGCCGAGGAAACCGGCGGTGAGAAAAAATCCGACAGCGTTATGTCCGTACCACCATTGCACCATCGCATCGACCGCGCCGGAATAAACCGGATACGATTTCCACATACCGACCGGAATCGACAGGTTGTTGACCACGTGCAGCACGGTGACCGTGATGATCATCGCGCCGTAAAACCAGTTGGCCACGTAGATGTGTTTCACGCGGCGCTTGACGATGGTGCCGAAGAACACGATGCCAAACGAGACCCATACGACCGCAATCAGCAAATCGATCGGCCATTCGAGTTCCGCATATTCCTTGCCTTGCGTGATGCCGAGCGGCAGCGTGATCGCGGCGGCGACGATGACCGCCTGCCAGCCCCAGAACACGAACGCGGCGAGTTTGTCGCCGAACAACCGCGCCTGGCAGGTGCGCTGCACAACGTAGAATGCCGTGCCCATCAACGCGCAGCCGCCGAACGCGAAAATCACCGCATTGGTGTGCAACGGACGCAGGCGACTGTAAGTGAGATAGGGAATATCGAAATTGAGAAACGGCCAGGCCAGCTCGGCGGCGATGTAGGCGCCGACGGACATGCCGACGATGCCCCACAAAATGGTGGCAATCGTGAATTGCCTGACCACCTTGTCGTTGTAGGTGAGGGAAGTTTCCATGCGGGCTCCAGCAAATTTCGGGCACGCGAAGTGTCGGGCGCGGCGCGACTCGGGCACTTGATCGAAATCAAGTTGATCGAATTCAACACGGACACGTCGCGTTCGCGCACGCGAATGCTCGGCAATTGATCTGGATCAGATGGACGGCGCTCGATGCGGATTACGCTTTCGACATTGCCGCCTGCGCGGTCCTGGAAAATGGAGCAACCGATGTCATCTGTCCCGTTCGATTCGCGCCGACGATTTCTGATCACCGCCATGGGCGTAACGGCAACGGCTGGAGCGATTGCGTTGGTATCGCCGCGCAGAGTGCGCGCCGACGAGTTGCCGCCCGTGACCGAGTCCGATCCCACCGCGCAAGCGCTGGGTTACAAGGACGATGCATCGAAAGTCGACGCTGCCAAATTTCCGGCCCACAAAGCGACGCAATCGTGTGCGAATTGCCAATTCTTTGCCGGCACCGACAAGACCGCCACGGCGGCATGTCAATTGTTTCCCGGAAAATCAGTCGCGGCGAAGGGCTGGTGCAGCGGTTACAACGCGAAAATTTAGCGTGAGTTAACCAAGCTTCCGGTGATGGCGGCGCAAAAACCTATTTCACGAACTCCTTGGCATCTGTATGTGCCGAAGCTGTTCGTAGTTCTGCGTCAAGGTTATGGGCCCGGCGATTTCCGTCGCGATCTGGTCGCCGGACTTACCGTCTCCATCGTCGCCCTGCCGCTTGCCATGGCATTGGCGATTGCATCCGGAGCCGCGCCCGAGAAAGGGCTACACACGGCGATCATCGCCGGATTTCTGATTTCCCTGCTGGGCGGATCGCGTGTGCAGATCGGTGGCCCGACCGCGGCGTTCGTTCCCGTCATATTCAATGTCATCGACAAGTTCGGTTACGACGGACTGATCCTTTGCACGTTGCTCGCGGGCATCATGCTGATCGTCGCCGGCGTATTGCGGGTCGGAACGCTGCTGAAATACATCCCGCAGCCGGTGATTACCGGATTCACCGCGGGCATCGCGGTGAGCATATTTTCCAGCCAGGTAAAAGATCTGCTCGGATTGCAAATCGACAAACTGCCCGTGGAGTTTTTTGCGCGCTGGTCCACGTATTTCGAAAAGCTCCCGAGTTTTAGTGGAGTAACGGTCGCTCTCGCCGCGGCAAGTCTAGCGATCATCATCCTGGTGCGTCGTTACAAACCCGCATGGCCGGGATTTCTCGTGGCCGTCGTCGCGGGCGCAGCGGTGACGGTGCTCATGCAGTTGCCGCTCGATACGATCGGTTCGCGATTCGGCGGAATTCCCGCGACGCTACCGCATTTCAGCTTCCCGCATATCCCATTCGAGCGAACGCGCGAACTTTTTCCGAGCGCGTTCACCATCGCATTCCTGGCCGGCGTCGAGTCGCTTCTTTCGGCCGTCGTCGCCGATGGCATGATCGGCGGACGTCATCGTTCGAACTGCGAACTCGTCGCGCAAGGCGTGGCCAATATCGGATCGGCCCTGTTCGGCGGTCTTCCCGCCACGGGTGCCATCGCGCGCACGGCGACCAATGTCCGCGCCGGCGCCCGCTCGCCGATCGCAGGCATTGTGCATGCCGCATTTATTCTGCTGTTCGTCGTTGTACTCGCACCGTTGATGAGCTACGTGCCGCTCGCGGTGTTGGCCGCGGTACTCGTGGTCGTGGCCTGGAACATGGCCGAAATCGAAAGCGTGCGGCACCTGATGACCGGACCGGTTGGCGATCGCATGGTGCTTTTGCTCACGTTCGGATTGACGGTGGTCTTCGATCTGACCGTCGCCATCGAAGTCGGATTGGTGATGGCCAGCTTCCTTTTCATGCATCGCATGAGCGAAGTTGTCGCGATCCAGTCGAATATTTCGTTGATCGACGAAGATCGCGACGAATGGACGGGATCGCCGGACGCCCAGGATCAACGCGCGCAACTGCCGAATGGCGTGGAAGCATTCCAGATGTCCGGTCCGTTGTTCTTCGCAGTCGCCAACCGGCTCGACGACGTCATCAATCAATTCCACCCGCCGCCGAAGATTTTCATCTTGCGCATGCGGCTGGTGCCGCTGATCGACGCGAGCGGCGTTACGGCATTGCGCCAGATGATCCAGCGCTGCCACCGTGCCGGAACGCGCGTGATACTTTCCGGATTGTGCGCGCAGCCGCTGGCGATTCTTAAGCAAATGCGCGTGCTCGCCGACGGGAAACAACTCGTATTCGCGCGGGATTTCGCCGAGGCAATCGCGTTGAGCAAAACCGAAACGACATCAATCGAAAACGATGCGCGTTGACTAGCGACCGCGACGAGCGCGACGTCGAAGACGTGAGCACCCGCTCTGAATCAGAGCGTGCACAACTCTGCACTCACGATTTCGCGCGACGCGGTTTCTGCACGGCTCTGACTTTGCCGCTTTTGCCGCCGCCGCAAAAAAACCGATCGGCACCATTGGATTCCAAACCCGACACGACCACGCCTTCGGGCATCTCGATCTGCTCGAACACCTGACCGCTATCGGGATCGATTCGGCGCAGTTCGCTCTGCTCGCCTTCCCACGTGGCGTGCCAGAGTTCGCCGTCGACCCAGCTCACGCCGGTGACGAAACGATTGGAATCGATCGTGCGCAGGATTTTTCCGGTATCCGGATCGATCTGGTGAATCTTGCGCTCGCGATAATGGCCGACCCAGAGCGTCCCTTCGGCCCACGCCATTCCGGAATCGGCGCCGCCCGCCGGAGCGGGAATGCTATGCAGCACGCGACCGGTGTCCGGATCGATCTTGTCGATTCGATCCTCGGCGATCTGATACAGATGCTTACCGTCGAAGGCGGTTCCGGCATGGCAGGCGACGTCGATGCCGCGTGCGATGTCGCCGTTCGAGGGATCGACCGCCAGCAGTTTTTCGCCTGCGGCAATCCAGATGTGAGCACCGTCGAACGTGACACCGTGGACTTGATCGACGTCGGGAAAAGGTCCGTACTCGCGGATGATTGTTGCGGCTGATGTTTTCATCGGGCCATCCTAATCGCTCGACGGCGGCGCGGGGAGTAACAACGTCGTCGCGAATCCGGGGAGCGGCGGCATCGTCCAGCGTCGCGCGCGACCATGCCCGAACGATTGCACGTTTCCCGCAGCGGCGAGCGCATCGAGTGCACGTTGCATCGTGCGCTGACTCGCGCCCAGCGCAACGGCGAGTGCGGAACTCGACCATCGCTCGCCATCGGCAAGCAGCGCGAGCACGTCGGCGTGTCTGGCATCGACCGGCTGCGCGAGGACGACGATAGCGGCGTCGTGATGCGGCACGAGTTTGAAGCCGCGCACAGTTGCCACGACATCGGCCACATCGCGCAGTGCCTTACGCAGGCGACCGATCTCGACGCGCAGGCGCGAGCGATAGGATTCGTCGATATGTTTACCACGGAACACTTTCGCGACCAGCGCATCGCGCGGCGCGTCTTCGGGCCAGCTCTCGCCCATCGCGCGCGCCAGTGCGAACAGAACGGGACGCCGCGCGAGGGAAATCACGTTGCGCCGATCGCGCACCGTGGAACGACACGCATCCACGATCAGTGCCTGTGATGCGAACAATGTCTCGACTTGGTCGAGCCGCAGCAAACGTTCCTGACCGCGCGCGATGACGCGTGCCGCCGGTGCGCTGAGCACGGCGATGGCACTGTCGACTTCCGCGCCGAGCGCCGGAATTCCCGCGCGCCGCGCCGCGCGCTGCGCACGCACGAGCGCGGCGGTGGCCGCTTTCGCACGCACGCGGCGCATCGCGATGCCGGCGACGATGAGTTCGTGCACCGTGGTGAACGCTGGCGGCAGATGCGCAGGATCGAGTCCGGCGAGCGTGTGTTCGGCGGTGTCGAGATGTCCGAACAAAAGCTCGCGTCGTGCGTCGAGATAACGCGCATGCGCGGCGTTGACGTAATCGCCGTGTGCTTCAAGCGTGGTGCGCGCGAGCGTGAGTTTTTTCGTCGGCCAATTCAGCTCGCGCGAGACGAGCGCGATTTCGATTTCCGCGACGACGCACCGCGCACCGGCCACGCGCTCTTTCGGACCAAACGCGCGCGCCGCCTGACGCAACAACTTTTTCGCGCGGTCGAAATCGCCGAGCTGCGCCATCGCGATGCCACGCAGCGCGAGCGCCGGCGCGTCGTTGCGCAGCGCCACGCGCTTCAACGCGGCGAGCGGATCGCCTATCGCCAACGCGTGAGCGGCGGCGGTGATCAACGAGTCCATCGAAATCCCGTCACAGTTGTCACTCCCATCCTCGAACGCGGCGCGCGTAATTTAGCGCACACACCACCGAGAGGATCACACATGACAACGCACACCACCGGAACACGGCAAGATTGGCTGACCGCACGCCTGGAATTGCTCGATGCGGAAAAGGAGCTCACGCGGCGCAGCGACGACATCGCGCAACGCCGGCAACAGTTGCCATGGGTTCGCATCGACAAGGAGTATCGCTTCGATACCGACACGGGTTCGGCGTCGCTCGCTGAATTGTTCCGCGGACGGTCGCAATTGTTGATCTATCACTTCATGTTCGGACCGGATTACAGTGCCGGATGTCCGTCGTGCTCGTCCATCGCCGATGGATTCAACGGCTTTGCCGTGCATCTGGAAAATCACGATGTGGCGTTGACTGCGGTGTCGCGCGCGCCGTTGCCGAAACTGCAGGCATTCAGGCAGCGAATGGGTTGGACGTTCCCGTGGGCGTCGTCGAACGGCAGCGATTTCAACGCGGATTTCAACGTGTGGTTCACGCCCGAACAACAACGCGCAGGCATCCGCTACAACTACCGGCACGAGCCACCGACGCCGCAAGTGGTCGCGACCAACATGCAGGACTGGAACCCGGACGCGAGCGAAAATCCCGCCGATCAGATCGCCGCGACGACCGGAACCGACGCGCCCACCTTCCTACGCGACTTGCCCGGCCTGAGCGCGTTCGTGCTCGAAGACGGCATCGTCTATCACACGTATTCGACCTACGCGCGCGGACTCGACGGCTTGTGGGGCGTTTATCAATGGCTGGACCGCGCGCCGCTCGGACGCAACGAGCACGGTTTCTGGTGGCGTCATCACGACAAGTACGCAGCGGCGTGAATGCGAAACGCAGGCGACGAAGCACGTGATATCCGCATCGACGAATTCGTCATCGACATCGCAGCGCAACGTGCTGATCGCGGCGGCGCTGCTGTTCGCCGCCAGCGCGGCGTTGACGATCACATGGTGCGATTCGATGTCGGCGATGCACGACATGCCGATGCCCGGCGGCTGGACGATGTCGATGATGTGGATGCGCATGCCCGGCCAATCCGCGCCGGACAGCGCAGCGATATTCATCGGCATGTGGCTCGCGATGACGGTGGCGATGATGCTCCCGTCGTTGCTGCCGATGTTGTGGCGATATCGATCGCGCGTCGGTGCCGTCGACGGCGCGCGGCTCGATGCGCTGACGGCCATCGTCGCGGTCGGTTATTTCTTCGTGTGGACCGCATTCGGCGCGATGGCGTACGTGATCGGATCGACGCTATCGGAATGGGCGATGCATTCATCGATCGTTTCGCGCTGCGTTCCCGTGGGCACAGGCATTGTGATCATTATCGCCGGCGCACTTCAGTTCAGCAGATGGAAAATGCATCACCTCGCATGCTGTCGTGGAATGACGCGCTGTTGTGAAACGTATCGGGCAGACGCACAGACGGCGTGGTCGCATGGCCTGCGGCTCGGCGCGCACTGCGTGCATTGCTGTTTTGGACTCACGGCCGTCCTGATCGTCATCGGCGTCATGAATCTCTACGCGATGGCGCTCGTCACCATCGCGATTTCCGCTGAACGAATCGCCAAGCACGGCGAACGCGTCGCGCGATGGATCGGCGTGGTTTTGGTTGTTGCGGGTTTGTGCCTGACCTTGCGCGCGATGCAGTGAGCGTTTGCTGTGCGGAAATCGTAAGCTCTATAGAAACCGAAGGTGTTGCGATCGCCTCCTGCGGTCGCTTGGCAAAAGGTAGTGCTGCAATCATTCATCGCCAAGCGAAAACTCGAACGGTTGCTCGCGTATGGGTGCTCGCGGTTTCCCGGTTACTATCTTTTACTATCCGAACCGCAGACAAACATCGCCCGCATTTTCGTTACTCGGGAATGCGCTGCGCTTTCCCGCTCGCTAGCGCGACACGGCCTTAATTTTTAGCAGCTCGAAATGCCCGCATCGATAGAGAAAACGTTTCACGACGCCATCGTCCTCGGCGCTGGCGCGGCGGGACTTTTTTGCGCGGCGAAGATCGCGCAGAGCGGCAAGCGCGTCGCCGTGATCGATCATGCGGCGACCCTCGGCGAAAAAATCCGAATCTCGGGCGGCGGTCGTTGTAACTTTACCAATCGCGATACGAAACCCGACAACTTCATTTCGGAAAATCCCGGGTTTTGCCGCTCCGCGCTGGCGCGATACACGCCACAGGATTTCATCAAGCAGATCGAGCGTCACAGTATCGCGTGGCACGAAAAACACAAAGGGCAATTGTTTTGCGATGGCTCGGCGCAGCAAATCGTGCGCATGTTGGTCGGCGAATGCGCCGACGCGGGCGTTGAAATTCTCAACCCGGTCAAGCTCAATCAACTGCGAAGTAGCGATTTGAACGCGGCGCGGTTCGCGCTGGATACGAGTCATGGCGCGATGCAGTGTCGCGATCTGGTCATCGCCACGGGCGGTCTCTCGATTCCGAAAATCGGTGCGAGCGATCTGGGTTATCGCATCGGCAAGCAATTCGATATCGCGATCGTTCCAACAGCTCCCGCGTTGGTACCGCTGACCATCGAGCCGGACGCGTGGGCGCCGTTCGCGCCGTTGTCTGGCGTTGCGCTGCAAGCGGTCGTGAGTTTGCCGAGCGAGCGCGTCGGGAAAAACAAAACACCGGAGTTCATCGAAGATCTGTTGTTCACGCACCGGGGGCTTTCCGGACCCGGAATTTTGCAGATATCGAGTTATTGGCAGTTGGGAAAAACCATCGCGATCGATTTTGCGCAAGGCACGCCGTTGGATGACGCGTTGATCGAACGCAAAACGACCGACAAGCGCGCGTTGCACAATGTGCTCGGCGATTATCTGCCGCAACGCCTCGCCGACTATTTCGGCGCGCAAATCGGCGGTGCGTACGCCGGCAGAAAACTTTCCGATCTGCCGGACAACGTGCTGCGCGAGTTGGGACGACGCATCAACGATTGGCGCATCGAGCCGAATGGCAGCGAAGGTTATCGCAAGGCCGAAGTGACGCGTGGCGGCATCGACACGCGCGGCCTCTCATCGAAAACGATGGAGAGCGCGGCGGTCTCCGGTTTGTATTTCATCGGCGAGGTGGTCGACGTCACCGGATGGCTGGGCGGCTATAACTTTCAGTGGGCGTGGGCGAGCGCGATCGCGGCGGCGAAGGCGATTGGCGAGCGTCGCGACTAGTAACTACGGAATTCCAAGCCGACGCGCGTTGATGCTCAGCGCCATCGCTTCAGCGACGCGGATGCCATCGACGCCCGCTGAAAGTATACCGCCGGCGTATCCGGCGCCTTCGCCAGCGGGATACAGTCCGCGCGTATTGAGACTCTGCAGAGATTCGTCGCGCTTGATCCGAATCGGCGACGACGTACGTGTTTCCACCGCGGTCAAAACAGCATCGTGCATATCGAAACCGCGAAGCTGTTTTCCGAACGCGGGCAACGCTTCACGAATCGCGGCAATGGCGTAGTCAGGCAACGCGCTATCCAGACTGCCCAGACTCACGCCCGGCTGAAACGAAGGCTGCACGTTGCCGAGTGCGTTTGAAGCGCGCCCTGCAATGAAATCGCCGACGAGCTGTGCGGGCGCGTTGTAGTTCTCGCCGCCGAGAATATAGGCGCGACGTTCCAACGCACGCTGCAAAGCTATGCCGGCCAACGGACTGCCGCTCGCATCGAACGGCGCGAAATCAGCCGGCTCGATGCCAACCACGATCGCCGCGTTGGCGTTGCGTTCGTTGCGCGAATACTGGCTCATGCCGTTGGTAACCACTTGACCCGGTTCCGACGCGGCCGCCACGACCGTTCCGCCCGGACACATGCAAAAGCTGTAGACCGATCGGCCGCGACCGGAATGATGGCCTGTGCAGTGATGGACCAGTTTGTAATCGGCGGCGCCGAGAACCGGATGACCGGCTTGCGGGCCGAAGCGCGCCTCATCGATGAGCGACTGCGGGTGCTCGATACGAAATCCGATCGAGAACGGTTTTGCTTCAACATAAACGCCGCGCTCGTGAAGCATCGCGAAAGTGTCGCGCGCGCTATGGCCGAGCGCGAGCACGACATGGTCGGCGCGGATCTCATCGCCGTCGGCGAGTTTCACGCCGCGCACGTGGCGTTGACCATCCGAATCGGTCTCGATCTCGATATCCTCAACGCGTTGGCCGAATCGGATTTCGCCGCCCAACGCTTCGATTTCCGCGCGCATTTTCTCGATCACGCCGACCAGACGAAACGTGCCGATGTGCGGCTTGGCGACATACAGAATTTCTTCCGGCGCGCCGGCTTTCGCAAACTCGGTCAATACTTTGCGGCCGCGATGCTGAGGGTCGCGAATCTGGCTGTACAACTTTCCGTCGGAAAAAGTGCCTGCACCGCCTTCGCCGAACTGCACGTTCGACTCCGGATGAAGATTGCGTTTGCGCCACAGATCCCACGTGTCGCGCGTGCGCTCGCGCACCGCCTTGCCACGCTCCAGAACGATGGGCCGAAATCCCATCTGCGCCAGCACTAGCGCGGCGAACAATCCGCACGGACCGAAGCCGATCACCAGCGGACGCAGCGGCAAGTCCGCCGGTGCGTGAGCAACGGGACGATAGCGCGTATCCGGCGAAAGGATGACATGCGCATCGTCTTTGCATCGTGCGAGAACGGCGGCTTCATCGCGCAACGTTACATCCATCGCGTAGATCAACAGGATCGCGCCGCGCTTGCGTGCATCGTAACTTCGCTTGGCGATCTGAATGTGGAGCAACTCGGCATCGACGATCGCGAGTTTTTTCAGCACCGCTTGCCGCAATGCGGCCTCGGCATGGTCAAGCGGCAGTTTGATATCGGTCAATCGCAACATCATCGGAATCTCGCGGGCTCGAGTTAGGAGCCAGACGACGAGATTATCCCTGATGTGCGGCGCCGTGCGGCGCGATCATCCGCCGCGTGCAAGGCTGGTTGAATTCCGGTAGTCCGATACGTGCGATGTCGTCGATAACTTAAAGTTTATTCAAACCCATTGGCAAAAATCCGATCGTTGGAATACACGGGGCTTTCGATACTTCCCGATGAGCCGTTGGCCGCGCCGCTGCTGGTGAAACCGACGGCCTGCAAAAAGAACGGCGCGCCGTTTACGTTGTACGGTGCCGTCATCCGCCAGCCGTTGCTGATGCGAGTCATCGTACCGATGGCGGTATACGTCACTGCATCGACCGAGTGCATCAAAATAGGCGGCTGCGCGAGTTCCGGGCCAGCGCCGCTGCGCACCCACGTGACGATGACGTTGCTGCCGGAGGCTTGAGCGGTCAGCTGGCTGACGGCTGGGTCGGCCAGAATGATCCGGGCCGCGAATTGGCGCGATTGCCCGTTGACCAGCGAGAAGTTGCCGGTCGCGATCACTTTTCCATCGGTTTGCGCAGCGAGTGCAAAGACGGAACCGTTTGGATTCGCGCCGGTTAGGCTGACGTGCAGATCGGCGAATCCGGTGTCGAGCGTGCCGTCGGCGTTCAGGCGCGCAAGCCCGTGGCGCGATTGTGTCGCGATGGTCTGGAAGTCTCCGCCAAGCACAAGTTTGCCGTCAGGCTGCAGCGCAAACGAGTTCGTTGCGCCGTCATTGGCAAGATTTGCATAGCTCGGGATGAAAGTGCCGTTTGCCGAGAGTTTCGATACCAGTCGCAGTCCGCCGGCCGTGACCGAAAAACCGCCATTGACGTAGATCGCATCGTCGGGGCCGATGACCAGCGCGCTCAGTGGCGAATTCGGCGGATCGACCGGAAAGCTCGAATCCAGCACACCGGCGGTGGAGAAACGCGCGAGGTAAAATTGCTCGTGAGGTGTTGGCGAGGAGCAATTTCCGACGTACGCGAAGAAGCCCTCAACGACAACTTCGCCATTGGATTGCAACGCCACATTGCGGGCTTCGCTGTTGCAGATTTGCGGGTCGGCAAAACTGCTGTCAAGTATGCCGGCGCTGGTGAAGCGCGCCACGCGATTGCGCGATGTGGTGCCCGACACGGTAAAGCCGCCTGCCACGAGGACGTTGCCATCGGGCTGTACAACGATGGACCAGACCGTGTTGTCTAAATGCGGATCGGCAAAACCCATGTCCAGCGAGCCATCGACGTTCAGACGCGCCAGGTAATGGCGCGGCGTCGTGCCGATGGCGTCGAAGGCTCCGCCGATCAGTATTTTGCCGTCTTTCTGGATGGCAACGGCCTTTATTTCGCTGTTGACGGCCGGAGTCGTGAAGGTGGAATCGACCGACCCGTCGGCGTCGAGCCGGGCAATGCCGCTGACCGACGTGGCACCCACCGACTGGAACTGGCCGCCGATGATGACTTTGCCGTCAGTCTGGATGGCCAAGCCTTTGGGCGAACCATTCGGCAGAGGATTGTAGGCGTCGATGCTTTGCGCTCGCGCGCCGGTGATCGAACCGATCGCACACGCCGCTGACAAAATCCGAATCGCATGATGGGTCCGCATCGATGGCATAACTAACCTCGGTAAAGGCGCCATCACAGGAGTGGCGTTCACTACGGGTTACGTCATGGGGCACGATCCACTGACACCATCTTGATCGATATCACGCAAAATCGGTGACGCCAGCGGATCCAATCTCCTCGTCGAATGTGCGCACCGCAACGCCGGGTCTCGTTCCCGGACGAATCAAACCCAGCCCGCGCACGCTTCACTCGAAGCCGCTGGTGAAAATGCCGTCGATTTCATCAAAACCGAAACTGAATTGGAGCGAGCTTTCGATAAGGCCGCCCGAGCCGTTGTAAATGCCGGACGCGGTTTGGCCGCGCGTGCGCAGGTAACCGGACTGGTCCGCGAATCCGGCATAACGCCACCCACCGGCGATGCGCTGCATGGTGCCGACTTCGGCATACGTGGCGCCGTCCTGCGAGAACAGCAGTTGTGGCGGCACTGTCAGCTCGGGGCCAGCGCCCGAACGCAGCCAGGTGACCACGCTGCCGCCGCGGCTGTAGGGGATCAGCGCGAGCGACTGGAGGGCTGCCTGCGGGGTGCTCAGCCGGGCGACGAAGTTGCGCGGCTGTCCACCGATCGTTGTGAAATTCCCGCCAGCCACAATGCGGCCATCCGTCTGCATGGCCAGCGCGTCGACAACGTTGTTCGCGCCTGGGTCGAACGTGGCGTCGGGGCTGCCGTCGGCGGCGTTGAGCCGTGCAATGTAGTTGCGCGTCTGCGCACCCAACGCCGAAAAATTCCCACCGATGGCGATGCGGCCATCGGCCTGCACGGCCAATGTATACACAGGACCATTCGCGTTCGGATTGAAGGCAGCGTCGAGGCTGCCGTCGACATTGAGCCGCGCGATGAAGTTACGCGTCTGCCCACCGAGCATCGTGAAAAATCCGCCAGCCAGGATGCGGCCATCGGCCTGCACGGCCAGCGCATAGACTGGACTGTTCGCGTTCGGATTGAACGCGGTGTCGAGACTGCCATCGGCATTGAGCCGCGCGATGCGGTTGCGGGTTTGCCCGCCGACCGTCCTGAAAGCGCCGCCGATCACGATGCGGCCGTCGGGCTGCACGGCCAGCGTATAGACAGTGTTATCCGCATTCGGGTCGAACGTGGCATCGACGCCGCCGAAGGCGTTGAGTCGCGCGATGGCATTGCGCGTCTGCCCGCCGATCGTCCCGAAATTCCCGCCAATCACGATGCTGCCGTCGGGCTGCATGGCCAACGCTTGAACTGCACCGTCCGGACGCGGGTTGAATGCCGTGAGGCCACCGCCGGCGTCGAGTTGGGCGATGTAATTCTGGGCCTGCCCGCCGAGCATCGTGAAAAACCCACCGACCACGATGCGGCCGTCAGCCTGCACAGCCACCGCCTGGACGGTGCCGTTAGCATTCGGGTTGAACGCGGCATCAAGACTGCCATCGGCGTTGAGCCGAGCGATGCGGTTGCGGGTCTGCCCGCCGAGCGTCGTGAACGCCCCACCGATCGCGATACGGCCGTCGGGTTGCGCGGCCATCGTCAAGACAGTATTGCCTGCATTCGGATCGAATGCGGAATCCAGGCTGCCATCGGCGTTGAGCCGCGCAATGCGGTTGCGTGCCGGTCCGCTGAATGTGGTGAACCGCCCGCCGGCTACGATGCGGCCGTCGGCCT
>JBDUEI010000022.1:0-18922 GCA_040002515.1 Rudaea sp.
AACGCGTTGTCCGATCATCTCTGGCTGACCATCGACCGCGACGGGCATCAATATCAGCAGGAATACCATCTCGGCGAACCGCTGTATCCGCTGAAGGAACTTGGGCCGTCGTCGCGCCGCGGAACCACGGTTCGCTTCGAGCCCAGCCCGGAAATCTTCACCAATATCGAATTCCACTACGACATCCTGGCCAAACGGCTACGCGAACTGTCGTTCCTCAATTCCGGCGTCAAGATCGAGTTGAGCGACGAGCGCGTCGGCAGGAAGGACTTATTCGAGTACGAAGGGGGTATTCGCTCGTTCGTCGAGCATCTGGCGCAACTGAAAAGTCCGCTCCATCCCACCGTTTTGAACCTCGGATCGTCTTCGGACGGTATACGCGTCGACGTGGCGATGCAATGGACGGATGCGTATCAGGAAACCGTATTCTGTTTCACCAACAATATTCCGCAAAAAGACGGCGGTACGCACCTGACCGGATTCCGCGCGGCACTCACGCGCACGTTGAGCAACTACGTCGAGTCGAGCAATCTGCTCAAGTCCGCCAAGGTCGCTTTGACCGGCGACGATATGCGCGAAGGGCTGATCGCGGTGTTGTCGGTGAAAATGTCCGATCCGAAATTCTCGTCGCAGACCAAGGACAAATTGGTTTCCTCGGAAGTGAAGGGTTCGGTAGAGTCTGTCGTCAACGCGCGACTCGAAGAATTCTTGCTGGAAAATCCGGCCGAAGCGCGCGCCATTGCCGCCAAAGTCGTCGATGCCGCGCGTGCACGCGAAGCCGCGCGCAAGGCGCGCGAGATGACGCGACGCAAAGGCGCGCTCGACATCGCCGGCTTGCCGGGAAAATTGGCCGATTGCCAGGAAAAGGATCCCGCGCTTTCCGAACTCTTCATCGTCGAGGGCGATTCCGCCGGCGGCTCCGCAAAACAGGGCCGCAACCGACGTTATCAAGCCGTGCTTCCGCTAAAGGGTAAAATTTTAAATGTGGAAAAAGCGCGTTTTGATAAAATGTTGGGTTCGGCGGAAGTCGGCACGCTGATCACGGCGCTCGGATGCGGCATCGGCAAGGAAGAATTCAACGTCGACAAACTGCGCTATCACCGCATCATCATCATGACCGACGCCGATGTCGACGGCTCGCACATCCGCACCTTGCTGCTGACCTTCTTCTATCGGCAGATGCCGGAGCTGATCGAACGCGGCTACGTCTACATCGGCATGCCGCCGCTGTATAAATTGAAGCAGGGCAAACAGGAACTCTATCTAAAAGACGATACGGCGTTGAACGCGTATTTGATTTCGAATGCGATCGACGGCGCCGAGTTGAAGTACGCACCCGAAGCGCCGCCGCTGCCGGGACCGGCGCTGGAAAAACTGCTGCTCGACTATCACGTCGCGCTCGCGCAGATCGGCCGTCTCGGACAACGTTGCGACAACGCCGTACTGCGCGCGATGCTCGACATCGCACCGCCTCAAGCCGAGCAATGGCAACAGGCCGATGTCGTTGACGCTTGGTTGAAGCGCGTTACTGGCAAGATCAACGCGCATGGACTGGGCAAGGCCGTTTACAAGCTGCATGTCCGCGCGGCGACGACAGAACATCCCGCCGCGCTAGTCATCGAACGCGATCATCACGGCACCCGCAACGTACAGATTTTGCCGGCGGCATTTTTCGCCGGCCTTGAGTTCAAACCGATTCTCGACATCGCCAAACAACTCGACGGCCTCATCCAGCCCGGCGCGGAAATTCGGCGCGACAATGCAACGACCGGCATCAAGACCTTCGCGCAGCTCGACGAATGGTTGCTCGATCAGGCCAAGAAAGGCCGCACGGTACAGCGCTTCAAAGGCCTCGGCGAAATGAATCCGGACCAGCTTTGGGAAACGACGGTCAATCCGGAAACGCGGCGTCTGCTGCAAGTCAGTATCGAAGATGCCGTCGCGGCGGATCAGATTTTCTCGACGCTGATGGGCGATATCGTCGAACCGCGCCGCGAGTTCATTGAACAGAACGCCCTAAGGGTCGCCAACCTGGACGTGTAACCGTTCCAGTTCTGCATCCGTGGCGTTTGTTGGTTAACAAAGTGTTTGTCGCTAGAGCATCGCAATCGCGAATTTTTCATGGACTTTGTGCGGTAGCAGCTTGAGCTTGCGCCGCACGACGGGTTAACCTCGGTCCAGTGAACGTGCGTACGCGCGGCCAGAAAATTTCAGGAGCGAGTTTATGAAAACAGGAAGAGGCACGTCCTTCTCAGCCATTCTGTTCTGCACCGCGACGGCATTATTGCTTATGGTGGGGAGCGTTTCCGCGGCGCCGAAAAAAGACGAAACGAAATATCCCAACGCCACACGCTCGGCACCGAAAAGTGATCTTTCCAATACCGCCGAGCAAAAAAATCTGCAGGAAGGTCTCGACGCGCTGAACGCCGGCGACGACGCCAAAGCGCAGGAACTGCTGCAAAAACTGGAAGACTCCAGCAAGAGCAAATACGCCAAAGGCATCGCGCTGGAAGGGCTGGCGAATCTCAAGTTCAACGCGAGCGATTACCCGGGCGCGATCGCGTTTTACAAACAACTGCTGGAATTGAATTCAGTCGGCAACGACGCGTATTTCGATTCGATGTACAACCTCGCCAACGCGTACGTCGCAGCCGAACAATACCAGGCAGCACTGGATCAGTTGAAGGTCTGGCGCGAACAGGGCAAGCGCGAATCGGCCGATTCCTACGCGCTGGAAGGCAATGCCTATTACCGCATGCAGAAATATCCCGAAGCGATCGCCGCGATCAAGAAAGCGCAATCGATGACGGATCAGCCGAAGGATTCGTGGAACAACATCCTGATGGCCAGCCTGTCGGAGAGTGGACAAGGCGGCGAAGCGAGCTCCGTGATCGAGCCGCAATTGCAGAAAGATCCAAAAAACAAACAGCTCATCCACAACGCGCTCGTTCTGTACGTGCAAAACAATCAGAACGACAAAGCGCTCGCGCTGCTCGATCGCGAACATAAAGATGGATTGCTCACCGACGAATCCGATTACCTGACGAACGCGCGTTTCTACGCCAATATCGGCCAGGGCGGCGAAAACGCGGGCGTGGCCGCCAAAGGTGCCGAACTCCTGCAGGAAGGCATGACCAAGAACATCGTCAAACCGACCGCCGAAAACTACAAACTGCAAGGCGATCTGTACATCATCGCGCAGGAGCAGGACAAAGCGCTGGGCGCCTACGGTAAAGCCTCGCCGCTGGCCAGCAACGGCGACATCGACTACACCCGCGCGCAGATCATCGGCGCGCAGCAAAACTGGGCAGAAGCCAAGAGCGTGGCCGATAAAGCCATCGCGCGCGGCGTGACGCACAAAGGCAAAGCGTATCTTCTGCTCGGCAAGCTCGATACCGCGCTCGGTGACAAGGCAGGAGCAAAAGCCGCTTTTCAGAAGGCTCAAGCCGATTCCGAGACGAGCAGCGACGCGGCCGAACAGCTAAGAAAATTGGACAGCAAAAAGAAATAAGGACATTCCCGGCGGGTAGCGGACGCTATCTATACAAACCCAAGGCGCTGGTGTAATTTACCGCGCCTCCCGTCGAACGATTTCAGCGTGCGAGCATACGTGCCGCCGACACGGTCGGCGTCGCTACAGAATAAGCAACCACACAAAAATATCTGGTTAGACTGATGGCGTTAGACGCATACCAAGCTCAAAGCGAGAAGTTCAACTGGCGACGCACGCTCGGCTTGGCCGCAACGTTTGCATTGCATGCGTTCGCGTTCCTGATGCTGATCTCGCCGGTCGCGCCGCCGCGTCTTCAGGACAAGGCTAAAGACAACACCGTGCGCGTGGAGTTCATCGAACCGCCGCCGCCGCCCCCACCACCGCCGCCGCCGCCGCCGGAGCCCCCGAAAAAGCCGCCGCCGGTGATCAAACAAGTGATCAAGCCGCCGCCGGTTGCACCGCCGCCGCCGCCCGCGCCGGTGATCGAAGCGCCACCGACACCGATGTCGATCCCGACGCCGCCCGCGCCGCCGGCTCCGCCGCCGCCGCCGCAGGATATTGCGCCGAGCGAGAACGTGAGCTATCGCAAATTCCGGCCGCCGAAATATCCGCCGCAGGCGATACGCGAGCATCACACCGGCAAGGTGATCCTCAAGGTGTTGATCGCCGTCGACGGTACGCCGAAAGAAGTTACGGTAGAGAAGTCCAGCGGATTCCGCGAGCTGGATCAGGCAGCGATCGCCGCTGCGAAGACCTGGACCTTCAATCCGGGTAAGCGCAACGGTCAGCCGTATGAAGGTTATGCATTGGTTCCGTTTGATTTCAACTTGAACGAGCTGTGAGGTCCGGCGGGTAGCGAATCGCCGGTACTAGTGACAAACTAGACAACCAACTTAAGGGTAGCGTTATGCAACAAGATGCTCAGAACCAAGCCAGTCCACCGCCAGCGGATGCAGTTCCGATGACGGCGGCACCTTCAGGTGCCCCCGCGGCCGGCCACGGCGATGCCGCTGCCTTGACGCAGATGGGCTTCGATCACCTTATCCAGCATTTCGATGCGCTGGGTTGGGTCGTGTTCCTCGTGCTGGCCATCATGTCGGTCGGCTCATGGCTCTTCATCGTCATCAACGCATGGCGCGCATTAGCCATCCGTACGCGTGCCGAGAAAGTCCGCCATGTCTTCTGGGACACGACATCCGCACAGGATGCCGTGCGTTACATGGAAGACCAGCCGAAATGGGAACCCTTCTCCAAAATCGCGCTCGATTGCGCTTCGGCTGCCGCTCACCATCAGCGTCACGAAGGTAGTCGTCTGGTCGAAGCGTTGAACCGCTCCGAATTCATCGACCGCGCGCTCCGTCAAGGCGTCGCCCGCGAAAGTGCCCGTCTCGAAGGCGGCCTGACCTGGCTTGCGACCACCGGCTCGACCGCTCCGTTCGTCGGATTGCTCGGTACGGTGTGGGGCATCTATCACGCCCTCATCGCGATCGGTGCGTCGGGCAACGCGGGTATCGAAACCGTGGCAGGTCCGGTCGGCGAAGCGCTGATCATGACCGCGCTCGGTCTCGGCGTCGCTATCCCGGCCGTGCTCGCGTACAACATCTTCATTCGTGCCAACCGAGTGACCAACGCCCAGTTCGACGAGTTCGCGCACGATCTGCACGACTTCTTCTCGACCGGTGCGCGCGTCGACACCGGTGCTGCGGCCACACTGGTTGCGCCGAAGACACCGGCTGGCCTGCCGAGGAAGTAAGCGATGGCGTTCAGTTCGAACAGCAGCGGCGGTGTGATGGCGGAAATCAACGTCACGCCGCTCGTCGACGTGATGCTGGTGCTGCTGATCATCTTCATGATCACCGCGCCTTTGGCAGCGCACAAGATCAAGATCGAGTTGCCGGTCGCCAGTCTCGATCGGCCGCCGGAAGAAGCGCCGAACCAGCCCATCACGCTGACCATCAAGGAAAGCGGTGAGCTGTACTGGAACGACGAGCCGATCACCGAAGCGACGATGCAAGCACAGTTACGCGTCGCCGCCCAGCGCACGCCGCAACCGGAACTGCAGATTCGCGCCGACAAAGGCACCGAGTATCAGGTGATCTCCACGATCATGGGCGATGCGAAAAACGCGGGCATGGTGAAGCTCGGCTTCATCACGCAAGCCCACGGCACGGACAAGAAATAAGCGTCACAAGACGCTCTACGGCTTAGAGGTTCAGATCATGGCATTCAGTACAGGTGGCGGCAGCGGGCCGATGGCGGACATCAACGTGACGCCGCTCGTGGACGTCATGCTCGTGTTGTTGATCATCTTCATGATCACCGTGCCGATGTTGTCGCACAAGATCAAAATCGATTTGCCGCAACCCACGCCACCGCCGCCGGTCCCGCCGCCGCCGCCGCCGGACCCGATCAATCTCGCCGTCAAAGCCAGCGGTCAGTTGTTCTGGAACGATCAGCCGATCAGCGAAGAAGCGCTGCAGGCTCAGCTCGTCGTCATCGCCAAGAAAGATCCGCGGCCTGAAAATCAGCCGGAGTTGAATATCAAGCCGGATCGCAACGCGAAGTATCAGCTCATCGCCACGGTGATGGCGGACGCAAAAAATGCCGGCATGATCAAGATCGGATTCGTAGCGCCGCAGGGCGAGTAACGACTCGATTCCACGTACAGAAAAACGCCGCGCATGTCGCGGCGTTTTTGTTTCCGCTGTCAGTCCGCGAGAATTTTCAGGTACGCCTGCACTGTTGCAGCCAATCCGGCGTACAACGCTTCGCCGATCAGCGCGTGGCCGATCGAGACTTCGGCAAGAAAAGCAATCGCGCGCCGGAATTCGCCAAGATTGGCCTGATTCAAATCGTGGCCGGCATTGACCGCCAGGCCGGCCGCGCGCGCGCGCTGCGCCGTCTCGACACAGGCGGCCAACTCACGGCCATGATCGCCGCGGGCAAACGCATGCGCATACGGACCTGTATAGATTTCGATGCGTTCCGCGCCGATCTCGGCCACGCGTTCGACATCCGCAATGCCCGCATCCACGAACAGACTCACGCGACATCCGTTGCGTTGAAGTGCAGCGACCAGCGGCCGCAATCGCGCCGCGTCGGCTTGCAGATCGAAGCCATGATCGGAGGTAATTTGTCCGTCGCCGTCAGGAACCAGCGTGCATTGCGCCGGACGCGTTTCCTCGACCAGCGCGAGCAATCCCGGATATTCATTCCGCGCCGGCGCGAAACCATTACCCTCGATGTTGAACTCGATGCCATCGCGACACAGGGCGGCCAGGGTCAACACATCGTTCGGTTTGATATGGCGCTGGTCCGGTCGCGGATGCACCGTAATCCCCGTCGCACCGGCGTCAATACAGGTTCGCGCTGCTGTCGCGACATCCGGTTCCGAACCGCCGCGCGAGTTGCGAAGAACCGCGATCTTGTTGATGTTGACGCTGAGCCGAGTCATCGCGCCAAGCATAGTTTGCCGAGGCGCCACATGCTACTTCGGCGCTGACGAGGGCACGGTCCACTCCGTTGGTACGCCGCGCCGGTCGACACCGCCGAAATTGAGGACGACGCTCTCGACCTTGCCCGAGGCGTTGCGCTTGAACGCCACTTCGCAGGAATTTTCGACGTCGGTGAAATGATCCTGCGAAAACGCCGCCACCGGTAACGTCGCGCGACCCGTGAGATGCAGCGTCAGCCCGCCGCCGTCGACTGAAATGCGCGCGAAGGTCGCCGCATCGATGCGAAAATCACCCGCATATTCTGCAAGCCGCGCCGTCGAAACCGACATGATCTTTCGTTGCAGCACCGGCGCTTGCGCGGTGAGCCGTTGCGCCAACAGATTCACGCCGCCGCGCGTGATCAGAACATTCGTCACTTTGTTCGCCTCGCGTTGAAACGACAGCGTCATTTCCTCGCCGTGCGCGGCGAACATGTCCTCACTGATTTCTCGATACGGCACAGACGGCGAGCCCAGCAATTGCGCGCTCAATGTCGATCCGTCCGAACGCACGATGAGTTCGGTGTTGAGACTATCGATTTGGTACAGCCCCGCATACGCCGACAGATCGGACGACGGCGCAGCGGTGATCATGGCCGAAGGTGGCGGCGACGCATCCTGAGCGCGCAGCCACGCCAGACCGATGCCGCTCAGATCCGCATCCGTGTTACCGAGAATGACCAGCGCCTGTTGCCGATCGGTACGAAAACCGATGAACGCCGAAAATCCCGCCGTCGTGCTGCCGCGCCACAGCAGCGGCCAGGTCTGGTCGCCCGAATGGGTTTCGGCGATATGCCAGCCCGTACCGATTTCCGGCCTGTCGATGTCTTGCGGTTGTCGCACGAGCAGCAACGCGGCGCGCAGCGGCGAAGCCAGCGGACGCAAATTCGTTTGCGCGAAATCGAGGAGATCGCTCACGGTCGAACGCAGCCCCGCCGCGCCGGCGAGCGCACCGAAGTGCCAGTGCGGAACGACTCGACCGCGCGAATGACCGTCGATGAGTGCAGTGTCGGCAAATCCCGTATGCGTCATCTTCAACGGCGCGAAAACGTTGTCGTGAAGCACGGACGCGACCGAGGTCGCGTTGCTTTGCGCGATAGCGAACGCGAGCAATCCGAAATCCAGCGGCGAATAGGCGGCCGATGAACTTGTCAACTGACCGTGCGCCAGAAATGCGCTGAAGCTCGCGTCGGAATAATCCGCGTATGGATCGTCGATCGATGCGGGAAAAAGATTCGCCGGAATCGCCGGCAGGCCGGACCGACGCTGCGCGAGCGTGCCGAGCGTCAGCGCAGCCAGCCGCGCATCGACGAATGGAAAACCGGGCATGGCTTCGCGCAACGTCGTTTGGCGCCGCAGTTTGCCGGCAACTTCCGATTGCGCGAACAAAACGCCGGTGAAAATTTCCGTTAGCGCACCGATCTCGAACGCGGTCGTTATGGACGGCTTGGTGTCCTTGCCGAGAAACCACGTCGCGCGTTCGTCGCCTTCGATCCAGCCGATCGCGAGTTGGTCGTAGGCGCCCGAGTCGACGCCGTCCTGCAGCGATTGGCGGTACGGCGCGGTATCGAGCGCGTCGGCGGATGCGTAGCTCGCCGCCGCGCTAAAAAGTATACAAAGCAACGTGTGCAGGATCGGTCCGTTCGCCATCCCGTGCAGGATACCGCAATGAAGCGATCGAATTGAGCGACGCCGTCGACACCCTGGCCACGTCCGTGTGGCCGCTGATGAAATGTAAAAAGATTCGCGTTACGGACAGCTTTCGGTCTCGACGCGCCAAACGACCGGATCCCAATATTCGCCGTGCGCGAAATTGGCGGCCTTGTCGTGATGGAATTTGGCGCCGACCATCGCAGTCGTTCCGGGTTTCACGTCGACGAGAAGTTCCTTGTGCGTATCTTGACGTGAGCGAAGCGACGCAAACGTGCCCGTGCCCATCTGATCGGTCGGAATATCTTCGGACACCAATAATTTGTGTTCGCCCGCGTCGACGCGATAATTCTCCTGGCCGCTCGGGCCCGGCGTTTTTCCGTCGAGGAGTAAAATCCGCGCGTGATAAAGACGCTCGCCGCGCGGCGCGACATCAAATGTGCTGATGCGTCCACAGCCGCCGGAAGACGATGCGCTCGAGGTGTGATCGGCCAGCGCCGCGGCACCGAGTTCGACCCGCATCGCGGGGACGAAAACACTTTGCACAGGAACGTTCATCGCGAGTGTATCGCCGTTGCGCAAGACATCCAGACGCAAGCGACTTGAATCGGCAACGTTGTCGACGGACGAGCGCAACGTCGTCGCCGCCAGTGCGCGTCCGTCGGTGTCCGCGCCGAGATTGCGCAACGATGTGCCGTTGACGGAAACGATCACGTCGCCCGGCCTCAATCCGCTTTGCTCGGCGGAACTGCCCGGCGTGGTGCCGACGATGCGCAGTCCATCGTGGGCGCGATCGGCGCTGGTCGAATCGACCAAAACACCGAGATCCAAAACGCGCCGACCGGGCGCTTCGATGGTGAGTTGGACTTGGTCCGGATGCTCGCCGAGCGCGCCGCTCGCTGAAAGCCGCGACAGGGTCGATTGCATATCCTGACGCAAACGCTGTTCGGCGAGCGCGGACGAGGAGCCTGTCATATCGGCGGCGAGCGTGCTCGCACTGAATCCGAGTGCCAGCAAACCGGAAATTCGTAGTTTCATCAAATCACCTCAAATGCGCGTAAGTGCCAGTTGTTGCTGGCGTACGGCGAGCATGACGCTCAATAGCTCGCTGCGTTGTTTCCACAAAGGTAAAAGTTCACTTTTTCCAGCGCCGTGGTCGTACGCCGACTGCAGTGCACGATCCACCTGTACCAGTTCCTGTTGCACATCGGTCGTGAAAGCGTGGTCGCTCCGTGCTGCCATCGATTCGTCGAGCTGCAACTCGAGCGCCTGCGCGCGCGCCTGCCAATCCACGGGCGATTCGTCGCGCGACGCGCGCAAGCCCATCGCCAGGGCGGCGACTAAAAATACGGAGAAGATTCCTCCACCGAATCGACGCATGCGTCGACGGCGCCGTGTCGCGATATGCGCCGCGGCGATGCGCGGCCACAAATCGCCGCCGTCAGGCAACGAGGGCGAAGCATCGATATTTTCCGCGATGTCGATGAAGCTCAGTTCGTTTTGCATGCGGGCACCCGGTGCGAAGCTTGCGTCGGAACGACGAGCGCGTGCAGCCGTTTCAAAGCGCGCGCGAGAATCGATTTGGAATAACTTTCGCTTTGGCCGAATAAAACGGCCAGTTCCGTGTGCGTATAACCTTCCAGTTCGTGGAGCGTGACGATGGCGCGTGCGCGCGGCGACAATCGCGCGAGCAGCGACCACGCGTCGACGCGATTGGCCGCACCGGCGTCGATACCGGCCGTTTGCGCGAACACGGTTTCGGCATCTTCATTCGAATCGTGGCGCTGCCGGCGCAACTGATCGATGCATGCATTGACCGACATACGCTTGAGCCACGCACCGAATGGCGCATCGCCGCGATAACTGCCGATCGTATCCATCATCTTCAAGAAAACCTCCTGCACCAGATCTTCCGCCGGCTGGCGCTGGCCGAGAATGCGCAACGCCAACTGAAAACAAGCGCGACCGAAACAGCGATACAGTTCCGCGAACGCGTGCATGTCGCCGCGCTGCGCACGCGCCAGCAGCATTGCATCGACGCGCTGATCGAAGCCGCCGGTCGGTTCCAGTTCGCCGCTCATTGCACTACAGACGGTAGGAAGCTGTGAATCGTCGCAGGTTCGGCACTACGCCGGCGGCGCGCGCCGCAACAACTGCACTTCGAGGATGCGTTTTTTCGGCACGTCGAATTGCGCGTCGCCATCGCGACGCCCGACGCGCAACCGAACCGAACCGGCATCGGCGGCGATGACATAACCTTCGATGCGCTTGGCGCCGTCGGTGATCAGACGCACGCGCTGGCCGAGCGCATTCTGCAAACCGCCGTACTCGATGACTTCGTAATCCGATTTTGTCGCCGTCGCCGTGGGCAGACGTTCGATGGTCGGTTTCCACACCAGCGCGAGCGTGGAATTCGGCGGCGGCGCCGGACCCGATGCAAACGGCGCATCGGTGACGACGGGTTTGGCAGGTTCCGGCGTCGGCGGTGTTTTGATCGGCGCCTGTTTGGGTGCGAGTTTCGCCTCGACGCGATCCAGATCGTGCAGACCGAGATTGTCGTTGGCGCGTTTAGGCGGCGCCGCGGGCGATGGGTCGGGCGCCGCAGCGGTTATTGGTTTGGTCGTTGCCGGAATCGTGGGAGCCGCTGTCACCGCGGCAGTCGTCACGGCCGCACTCGGAGCGACCGTCGTCGCGGCGGCCGCCACGAGTGTCGTGACGGCGCCAGTCGACGCCACCGTCGCGTCGCCGTCCTGCGGCGGCGCGATGAAACTCAAGCGAAACATCACCGGCGGCGTGTCGCGGTAGCGCGCGGTGATGTTGAGTAGCCGTAGCAGATCGTCCGGCGCGCTGTCGCGCCAGTTTCTGAGCACGAACGTATTTTTCGGCAGGCTGAGCACGCTGGCCTGGCCGCCGTGCTCGACCAGATTGCGATACAGACCGATCAGCTCGTTGCTCGGTTCGACGCGGTGATCGGCCAGGATGGCCTGCACGGCGCTGATGTGTCGAGCGGCGAAATCGCCCGCCGAAATGCCCAGCCGCTGCGCGCAGAACTGATTGCGGCGCGAGATGAATCCGTCATCTGTGAAATCCGCACCGAGCTGGCTGGCGTGCAGTTTTTCCCACATCGCCCGGTTGGCGAGTATGCCGATATCGAACGGCTGAAGATCGGCACGGAGCGACACGACGGAATATCCGGGCGTCGACAGCGTCGCCTTCACATCGACCGCGTGCTGTTCGGATTGATAGCGATAGTCGATGTGCGCGTTGGTAACCGCCGGCGCACTTGTCATGCGGCGATAGTCGGCCGCTGTGAACGCGGCGCCGCAGCCGGCGCCGGCGAAAGGCACGAGCGTCGTCGGATCGACGAATTGCGGATCCAGCCACGGCGTCGGCGGCAGATGCAAGCCTTGCGCATCCAGGGCGAGCGATTGCGGAACGGTGGTGTCGTGCAAAAGCGTGTGTTGCAGCAGCCAGAAAAGTCCGGGCGTCTGCAGAGTGAGCGTATCGGCGCGATAGATCTGATGCGTCGCCGCGTGCGCGACGGTGACGCCGGTGAACGTCACGCTGCCGTCGAGTCCGGCCGAAATTCCGTCGTACTTCAACTGCGCAAACGGCGCGAGCGCGGCCGTTACGCGCTCGGCATCGTGCCCGACCGCATACCAGGCCAACAATTTCAAAGCGCCCGCCAGCAGGATCGCCGCGAGCGCGAGGTTGCGCAGAAGTTTCAACATCCCGGACAGATAGCGTTTCGCGGCGCTTCAAGTTAGCCCGAATGGGCTCGCGTATCAATGGCCTAGACGGTTTATTGCGCGTAACGAAACACTTTTACGCGTTTTTCGCCGCCGCGCCACGCCAGCGCACCGATCAAGCCCGCGGCTGGCTCCAGTTGGACGAAGCGGTAATCGTCGATAGCATTGCCCTCGCCAAAGCCGCTGACCCGGCCTGCGTCGTCGAGTCGAAAAACCGCTCGCGACAGGCCATTGGCAATGCCGCTACCTGTCGCTTTGAGCAAGGCTTCCTTGCAGCACCACAAATGGATGAACGCCGCCGCGCGCGCCGGCCCGTCGAGTGCTGCCAACGTCGCCACTTCGCTGGGATGAAACCAGCGCTCGGCCAGATCGAGCGCACGTCGCGGCCGATCGGCATTCTCTATATCGATGCCGATGTCGAGGTCGCGCGCGATCGCCAACGCCAACGCCCCTCGGCTATGCGAGAGATTGAACCGCAGCGTCGAATCCGCAAGGAAAGGTTTGCCTTCGGCGCCGCGCTCGATACGCAAATCGGCTGCGTCGCGGCCCTCGTAATCGGCCAGCCAGCGACGGACCCGCGATGAGTCGGCGCTGTCCTTCGCGTTCGGCCACTCCGGAAACAGCCAGACGTGAATCTCGTCCGCACCAAGCGCTTGCGCGGCCGAACGCGGCAGAAAATCATGGGCGGAGATGGTGCGCATCGGTACAGCTTTGGGCCATCGGCGATTCGGGTCAAGCGCACCCATCGCCAGCGCGGCAGGCGACGACTAGAATCGAACGGCATGCGAACCGATTCGATCGATCGCCGTGATTAACGGCTGGATACTGTTGCTGGTTTCGTTGTTGTATGTCGCCGGATTATTCGCGGTGGCGTACTACGGCGACCGGCGGCCGTTGTATCCGAACCGTGCGTGGTTGCGGCCGCTCGTGTACAGCCTGGCGCTGGCCGTTTACTGCTCGTCGTGGACATTTTACGGCGCCGTCGGCAGCGCCAGCGGCGACAGTCTTTCCTATTTGCCGATCTATCTCGGGCCGATCCTCCTGTTCGCGTTCGGCAGCCGGTTGTTCCGCCGCCTGAACCTGGCCGCCAAACAACATAACGTGACCTCGATCGCCGATTTCATCGCATCACGTTTCGGCCGCTCGCACCGCCTGGCCGCGCTGGTCACGGTGATCGCCGTCACGGCATCGATTCCGTATCTGGCACTGCAATTCAAAGCCGTCGCGATGAGCATCGATGCACTGAGCGGCCGCGGTTCGTCGAACTCCCCGTTCTTCGGCGACAGCGCGCTGTACATCGCGGTGCTGCTCTCGGTGTTTGCGATCCTGTTCGGCACGCGCCGCATCGACGCGACCGAACATCATCACGGCATGATGCTCGCCATCGCCGTGGAGTCGGTGGTCAAGCTGGTGGCATTTGTGGCCATCGGCATCTACGCGCTGACGATCGGTGGCGTCGCCGCCGCCGTCGCACCGCCGATCCAGGAATTGCAAACCGAAGGTTTACCTGCGGGCTTCGTCAGCCAGATCGCACTCGCGTATGTGGCGATGTTCTGTTTGCCGCGCCAGTTTCAGGTCGGCGTGGTGGAGTGCGAAGATCCGGGCGACGTGAAATACGCGCGCCGCCTGTTCCCCGCGTATCTCGTCATCATCAGCGTGTTCGTGCTGCCGATCGTCGCGGCCACCGCCGCTCAGGTTCATGGCAGCGGCGTTTCTCCGGATGCGTATCTGCTCTGGCTGCCGCTCAGCACCGGACACACGTTCCTGGCGACGTTTGCGTATCTCGGCGGATTTTCCGCAGCCACCGGCATGGTCATCGTCGAATGCGTGGCGCTGTCGACGATGATCAGCAACGATCTGGTGATCCCGATCATGTTGCGCTTCCGCCGGCTGGAGCTGGAACGTCGGCCGGATTTGTCATCGCTGATGCTGAAGACGCGCCGCGTCGCGATCGTGCTATTGGCTGGCGTTGCGTATCTTTATTATCGGGCGATCACCAAAAACGCCAACCTCGCGTCCATCGGGCTGTTGTCGTTTGTCGCGCTCGCGCAATTCGCGCCGGCCATCGTCAGCGCGCTGTACTGGCGCGGCGCGAGCCGAATCGGCGTCACCAGCGGATTGATGGCCGGTTTCGCGATCTGGATTTACACGTTGCTCATGCCCAGTCTCGCGGAAGCCGGATTGTTTTCGCAAACCTGGGTGCACGACGGTATCTTCGGCATCGCCTGGCTCGAACCGCGTGCGCTGTTCCAGTTGCATGGCTGGGATCCGATCACGCACGGCGCGTTCTGGTCGTTGCTCGCCAACATCGGCTGCCTGATTTTCCTGTCGTTGCGATTCCGCCCGACCGTCGAAGACCGCATTCGCGCATCGACCTTCATCGATCCCTACGCCGAACGCATCACCGCGACGGGCGAATGGCGCGGCCGCATTCCCGTCGCCGATCTGCGCACACTGGCGGGCCGCATTCTCGGCGAAGAAAATGCCGACAAGGCGTTCACCGAATATGCGGCGTCCGGAACCGTACCCCCGCAAACCGGCGCGATCGCCGATCGCGCACTGCTGCAGTTCACCGAACGCCTGCTCGCCGGTGCGATCGGCGCCGCGTCGGCTCGGCGCATGCTGACCAGCGCACTGCGCGGCACCGGCCTGGATCTGTCCGAAGCTGCGATGTTGCTCGACGAAACATCGCAGGAATTGCGTTTCAGCCGCGAACTCATCGCCGTGACATTCGAGAACATGAGTCAGGGCATCAGCGTCGTCGACGCCCAGCAATGCATCGTGGCCTGGAATCGGCGCTATCTCGATTTGTTCGATTATCCCGAAGGGTTCGTCTACGTCGGCCGGCCGGTCGCCGATCTGATTCGCTATCACGCCGAACGGCAAGGACTCGATCCAACGACGGTCGAGCAACACATCCAGCGCAGGCTCGACCATTTGCGCGTCGGCGCGCCGCATGTTTTCGTGCGCGAACGACCGGATGGTCGCGTCATCGAAACGCGCGGCGGATCGCTGCCCGGCGGCGGCTATCTCACCGCATTCAGCGACATCACCGATTACAAGCGCGCCGAACAGGCATTGCGCGATGCCAACGAGACGCTCGAACAACGCGTCGCGCAACGCACGCGCGAGTTGCGCGAAGCGCTCGCCGCGCAGGAAATCGCCAAGCGCGAAGCCGAAGCGGCTAACGCTGGCAAGACACGTTTTCTCGCCGCCGCATCGCACGATTTGCTGCAGCCGCTGAATGCCGCGCGTCTGTTCACGTCCGCGTTGCGACAGCAACCGCTCGATCCGGAAAGTGCAAAGCTCGCCGAACGCGCCGATGCGGCATTCAAATCCGCCGAGGATTTGCTGGACGCGCTGCTCGAAGTGTCGCGTCTGGATGCCGGAAAACTCACGCCGGAAATCAGCAGTTTCGCGCTCGCCGATATCGTAGAACCGTTGAAGCATCAGTTCAGCGTCGTCGCCGCGGCGCGCAAGATCGATCTGCGCTTCGTCGACAGCAGCATGCGCGTTTACAGCGATCCGCAACTATTGCGCCGCATCCTGCAGAATTTTCTGTCCAACGCGTTGCGTTATACGCGCAGCGGATCAGTCCTGTTCGGCGTGCGCCGGCTGGATGGACGCGTGCGCGCCGAGGTCTGGGATACCGGCGTCGGTATCGATATCGAACAACAGCGCAGTATCTTCGACGAGTTCAAGCGCGGCCAACTCGCCTCGCCGTGGGGCGAAAAAGGACTCGGCCTCGGCCTTTCGATCTGCGAGCGCATGGCCAACATGCTCGGTCATCGGCTGGTGCTGCGCTCGTGGCCGGGACGGGGCAGTGTGTTCGCCGTCGAACTCGCCAGCGCGCCGCCGATTGCCGCTGTGCTCAAACTGCGTCAGCGCGAATCGGCGCCGGGCATCGTCGGCGGACTGCATGTGCTCTGCCTCGACAATGACGCGGCGATCCTGGACGGCATGGCCGCCCTCCTGAAACGATGGGACGTGACCTGCGACATTTGCAGCAATGTGGAAGAAGCGACAAAAGCTATTTTGTATAGACGTCCCGATCTGATTCTCGCCGACTACCATCTCGACGATCCGATCGACGGACTCCAAGCACTCGATCACCTGCGCGCGTCCTGTGTATCGCCGCCGCCCGGTGCGCTGATCACCGCCGACGCGAGTCTCGAACTGAAAGCGCGCGGTCGTCAGCGCGGCTATCCGATCCTGCTGAAACCCGTGAAGCCTGCCGCATTGCGCGCGTTGATTTCGCAACTCGGCCGAGTTTCGTCGCGCGTCACGATACCGACGATGGAAACGCTGGCCTAACCGAACGAATCCGTCGTTTCGAGCGCCGGATCGATGGCCAGTCGCCGCGCCAACAACGCGACCTGCGTGCGGTTCGATACATTCAGTTTGCGCATGATCGCCGTCATGTGCGCTTTGATCGTCGCTTCCGAGACGTTCAATTCGTACGCGATCTGCTTGTTGAGCAATCCTTCCGCGATCATGCCGAGCACGCGGAATTGTTGCGGCGTGAGTTCGGCCACGTGCGCGGCGGCCGCGGCTTCGGCCGATTCCACTTTCGCGGAAAGCCCGCTGACTTGCGGCGGCAGCCAAAGATCGCCGTCGAGCACGCGGCGGATCGCCGTGACGATGTCCTCGCCGGATGTCGATTTCGGAATATAGCCCGATGCGCCGTGTCCGATCGCACGCTGAATCACGCGCGCATCTTCCTGTGCGGAAACGATGATCACCGGCAAACCCGGTTGTTGCCCGCGCAGATGCACCAGTGCCGAAAACCCGTTCGCGCCGGGCATGTGCAGATCGAGCAAAAGCAACTCCGCGTGCGGATGCGCTTCGATGAGGTTTAGCAGTGCGGCGACGCTGTCGGCGTCGTGCAAGCTCGCATCCGGCACGGCTTGCGTCACCGCGCGCGCCAGGGCATCGCGGAACAGCGGGTGGTCGTCGGCGATGAGTACTTCACGCATGGCGAGCGATGCCGCATTGTATACAAAGCATCATTTTATCAACCGCTCGCTGACCAGATTCTGGACGACGGCCGGATCGGCGAGCGTCGACGTATCGCCAAGCTGATCCGGTTGATTCTCCGCGATCTTGCGCAAAATGCGTCGCATGATTTTTCCGGATCGGGTCTTCGGCAGACTCGGCGCCCACTGCAGATAATCCGGCGTCGCGATCGGTCCGATTTCCTTGCGCACCCACGCGATCAATTCCTTACGCAGCGCATCGGTCGGTTCGACGCCGGCTTTCAGCGTGACGTATGCGTAGATGCCCTGGCCTTTGATGTCATGCGGACATCCGACCACGGCAGCTTCCGCGACGTTGCTATGCGCGACGAGCGCGCTTTCGACTTCAGCGGTACCCAGGCGATGGCCCGAAACGTTGATGACGTCGTCGACGCGGCCGGTGATCCAGTAATAACCATCGGCATCGCGGCGCGCACCGTCGCCGGTGAAATACGTGCCGGGATAGGTTTTGAAATAGGTGTCGACGAAGCGCTGATGATCGCCGTACACCGTTCGCATCTGTCCGGGCCACGAATCGGTGATCACGAGATTGCCTTCGCATGGACCTTCGAGTTGCACGCCGTTCGCATCGACGATGGCTGGCTTCACCCCGAAGAACGGTTTCGTCGCCGAGCCGGGCTTCTGATCGATCGCACCGGCCAATGGTGTGATCAGAATCCCGCCGGTTTCGGTTTGCCACCACGTATCGACGATCGGACAACGTCCATCGCCGACCACGCGCCAATACCATTCCCACGCTTCCGGATTGATCGGTTCGCCGACGCTGCCGAGTAGACGTAAAGACGCCCGTTTGTGTTTCTTGACCGGCGCTTCGCCTTCGCGCATCAATGCGCGGATCGCGGTCGGCGCGGTGTAGAACAGCGTGACCTTGTGCTTGTCGATCACTTCCCAGAACCGGCCGGAATCCGGATAGTTCGGCACGCCTTCGAACATCAGCGAAGTCGCGCCGTTGGCCAGCGGGCCATAGACGATGTAGCTATGGCCGGTCACCCAGCCGACGTCGGCGGTGCACCAGTACACATCGTCTTCGCGCAGATCGAAAACGCATTCATGCGTGAAGCTCGCGAACACGCCGTAGCCGCCGGTGGTGTGCAGCACGCCTTTGGGTTGGCCGGTCGATCCGGACGTATACAAAATGAACAGCGGATGTTCGGCTTCCAGCGGCGTCGGTGCGCACTCGGTACTTTGCGCGGCGATCAATTCTTCCCAACTGCGATCGCGCGGCGCCTGCATGTCGATCGGCGCGCCGGTGCGACGGACCACGAGCACGGTTTCCACGCTCGTCGTGCCGGGACGTTTCAACGCTTCGTCGACATTGATCTTCAACGGTACTTTCTTGCCGCCGCGCAAACCCTCGTCGGCCGTGATGACGACTTTCGACGACGAATCGGAAAGCCGTCCGGCCAGTGAATCGGGCGAGAATCCGCCGAACACCACCGTGTGCACCGCGCCGATGCGCGCGCAGGCGAGCATGGCCACGGCCGCTTCCGGAATCATCGGC
>JBDUEI010000023.1:0-75749 GCA_040002515.1 Rudaea sp.
TGCTGCTGTCGAAACCCGACATGTTGCTGCTCGACGAGCCGACCAACCATCTGGACGCCGAATCCGTCGAATGGCTCGAACAATTCCTGGCGAAATTTCCGGGCACCGTCGTCGCGGTGACACATGATCGCTACTTCCTCGACAACGCGGCGGAGTGGATTCTCGAACTCGATCGCGGACGCGGCATTCCGTGGAAAGGTAACTATTCGTCGTGGCTGGAACAGAAAGACGAACGGCTGAAGCAGGAAGAATCGGGCGAAAAGGCGCGTCGCAAAGCCATCCAGCGCGAACTGGAATGGGTGCGTCAAGGTTCGAAGGGTCGCCAGTCGAAAGGCAAGGCGCGTTTGAACCGGTTCGAGGAATTGAATTCGGTCGAATATCAGAAGCGCAACGAAACCAACGAAATCTATATTCCGCCCGGCGAACGCCTCGGCGATTCGGTCATCGAATTCAAGAACGTGTCGAAAGCGTATGGCGATCGGCTGCTGATCGACGACTTGTCGTTCAAGATTCCGCCCGGCGCGATCGTCGGCATCATTGGTCCGAACGGTGCGGGCAAATCCACGTTGTTCCGCATGATCACCGGTCAGGAAAAACCGGATTCCGGCGAGATCGCGATCGGAAAAACCGTGACGATGGCGTATGTCGATCAGTCGCGCGATGCGCTCGATGGATCGAAGAATGTCTGGCAGGAAATTTCCGGCGGACGCGACATCATCACGATCGGCAAATACGAAACGCAATCGCGTGCATACATCGGCCGTTTCAACTTCAAGGGTGCCGATCAGCAGAAAATCGTCGGCCAGTTGTCGGGGGGCGAACGCGGGCGTTTGCACCTGGCCAAGACGTTGCTCACCGGCGGCAACGTGCTGCTGCTCGACGAACCGTCGAACGATCTGGATATCGAAACCTTGCGCGCGCTCGAAGAAGCGATGCTCGAATTTCCCGGCTGCGCGCTGGTGATCTCGCATGATCGCTGGTTTCTCGATCGCATCGCCACGCACATTCTTTCGTTCGAAGGCGATTCGCACGTCGAGTTCTTCCCGGGCAATTACGGCGAATACGAGGCGGACAAGAAAGCGCGTCTCGGCGAAGAAGCGGCCAAACCGCATCGCATCAAATATCGAAAGCTAGCGTAAAATGAGACGACCACAGAATCGACGATGACCACCGAACAGATTCCATTGGTCTCGATTCTGATCCGCAGCATGGATCGGCCGACGCTCGATCGCGCGATCGCGTCGGCCGTCAATCAGAGCTGGCAAAACCTCGAAATCGTCGTCGTCGCGGCGTGCGGAAGTGCGCATCGGAAACTGCCCGAGAAGATGTCCGGGCGCGACGTGCGGCTCATCGTTCCGCAACCCGATCGTAAATTACCGCGACCAGATGCCGCGAATCTGGCGCTCGAATCGGCGCGCGGCGAATGGCTTAATTTTCTCGACGACGACGATGAGTTGTTGCCGCAACATATCGAAACACTGATTCGCTCGCCCCGCGACAACGACGAACGCATCGTGTATTCGCGCGCCATCGTTCGCGATCGCGACGGAAAAAATACGGGATTTTGTGGCGTCGACGCGTTGCGCTCGCGCTTCCGCTACGATTCGCCGATGACGCCGAACGCGATGCTGTTCCATCGCAGCCTGATCGATGCCGGTGCGCGCTGCGATCCGGAATTTGCGATCTATGAAGACCACGATCTGTTCGTCAGCCTGGCTTCGCGAAGCGCGATGCGTTTCGTCGATGAGGCAACCTGCATCTGGTACGCGCACGATGGCGAATCCGGCTGCGGCCACGGCGCGAATAACGGCATGGGTCGTCGCGGCGAGCTGAGCGAAAAGATGGTGCGCAAATGGTTCAAGCAGTTCGACGCGTGGGACGCCGAGCCCGGCGCGCTGCTGACGACCGGACAACAGTTGCTGAAGAACGGCGACATCCTCGCGGCACAGGATTGCCTCGAGCGCGCGCTGCGACGCACGCCGAATGACGTCAATGCGTTGAATCTCTGCGGCATGGCCAATCTGCATGCGGGCAACGCCGATCGCGCCGAATCGCTCTTGCTGACCGCGCTGCGCAAACTTCCGACGCACACATTGCTGCGCGAAAATCTGGCGCTGATTCGCGCGCGTCGCCAACGTCAACCGGCGAACTGACGCAGTGCGCATCGTCGATGCTTCGAAGACAAAAACAGTCGCTGACGATGCGGTCGTGAACGATCCATCGATTCCACTCGTTTCGATCCTGATCCGCAGCATGGACCGACCTTCGCTGCAGCGCGCGATGCAGTCCGCTGCGCGGCAAACCTGGCGCAATGTCGAGATCGTTGTCGTCGCCGCCTGCGGGCCGAAACACCGCGACCTGGTGAAAACTTTTCTCGGCCGACCGGTTCGGCTCATCCGTCACGATCGACCGCTTTCACGACCCGATGCCGCGAACGTCGCCCTCGAATCCGCGCACGGCGAATGGCTTAATTTTCTCGACGACGACGACGAACTGCTTTCGGCGCACGTCGCGAAACTTCTCGACGCACCGCGCACGCGGAACGAACGTGTGGTTTTTTCGGCCACGCGCGCACTCGACAAGAACGGCCAAACGCTCGGACAGATCAGTCACGACGGCAATCACGTGCAGTTGTTTTTTCACAGCCGATCGATGCTCGGCGCAACGCTGATTCATCGCAGTCTCGTCGATGAAGGCGCGCGTTTCGATCCGGATTTTCCCGTACACGAAGATCATGATTTTCAGATCGATTGCGCGACACGCACGGAATTCCTGTTCGTAAAACAGGCCACCTGCATCTGGAATGCGCAGGTCGGCGATTCGGGTTGCGGCATCGGGCTCAACGATGATCGCGCGCAACGGCGCGAAGCGGTGAGCCGCATCCGGACCAAATGGGCGGCCGTTTTCGAACGCTGGCTGCTCGATTTCGACGCGGTGCTTTTCACCGGTCAGCACTATCTGAAAGGCGGCGATATTCCTGTCGCACTGGAATGCCTCGAACGCGCGCTGGCGCTGCGTCCGACGGACGTCAACGCACTGAATCTGTGCGGCATGGCAAACTTGCACGCCAAACGCCTCGATCGTGCCGAAGCACTGGTCACGGCCGCGGCGGCGCGGGCTCCGAACAATCGCTTGCTGCAGGAAAATCTGGCTCTGATCCGCGCCAAACGCGCAAAGGCGAGTTGACGATGACTTTCATGGAGCGGCTAAGCGCCGCGTGGGAAAAAAACGCTTCGCTGGTGTGTGTCGGCCTCGATCCGGAAGCGACGCGCTATCCCGGCGCATTGTCGTCATCGCCCGATCGTGTGTTCGAATTTTGTCGCGACATCGTCGACGCGACGGCTGATCTCGTCTGTTGTTTCAAACCGCAGATCGCCTACTTCGCCGCGCAGCGAGCGGAAGACGCGCTTGAGCGATTGATCGCGCACATCCATGAAAAATATCCGGACGTGCCCGTGATTCTCGATGCCAAACGCGGCGATATCGGCAGCACGGCGCAGCAATACGCCACGGAGATCTTCGACCGGTTCGGCGCGGATGCCGCGACGGTGAACCCGTATCTCGGTCACGATTCGCTTAAACCGTTTCTCGATCGCGGGGAAAAAGGCGTGGTGATTCTCTGCCACACCTCCAATCCGGGCGCGCGCGATTTGCAGGAACTCGATGTGGACGGGCGGCCTTTGTATCAGCACGTCGCGGATGTGGTCGCTCGTCAGTGGAATGCGCATCGCAATTGTGCGCTCGTCGTCGGCGCCACCTATCCGAAGGAACTGGCCGACGTGCGCGCGATCGTCGGTGACGACGTGCCCCTGTTGATTCCCGGCGTTGGGGCGCAAGGTGGCGACGTCGAAGCGGTCGTAAAAAACGGTCGCAACGGTCGCGGCGATGGGTTGGTGATCAGTTCGTCGCGGGCGATTCTGTACGCAAGTTCGGGCAAAGATTTCGCAACGGCTGCGCGCGCCGCGACATTGGCCTTGCGCGACGACATCAATCGCTACCGCTGACGCGCCCAAAGGTAACGCGGCAACGACAACGCGAAGTGCGTCCACAATCCGCACCACACCAGCGCACGCAGGAACGGATTGCGCGCGGCGGGATCGAATTTATTGAACCATCGCCACATGCCGCGATGTTTATGTCGTGCGACGAAAATCGGTCGCGATCGACTCGAGGTCCCTTTCGCATGCACGACGCGAATATCGTTCGCGCAGACAACTCGCGCACCCGCATCGCGAACGCGGCGACATAAATCCAGGTCTTCGCAATGCAGAAAGTAACCTTCGTCGAAACCGCCGATGCGATCGAACACTTCTTTTCGCATCATCATCAACGCGCCGGAAACGGCGTCGACATCTTCGATAGGAAGCGATTGCAAGCGCGCGATGTTCGCTCCATCGAACGACTGCGAATTCCGTTCGAATGCCGCCAACCCACTTTTCGTCATCAGCGCGCGACGGAGTAGCGGATCGCGGCGACGGCTCGCCGGTTCGTAATGACCGTCTTTGTCGACTATCGTGGCGCCAACTAATCCAATACCCGGATCACCGTCGAGTATCGATCGCAATCGCGACATCGTTTCAGGCTCGACCACACAATCGGGGTTGAGTATCAGCAGCACGTCGCCGGTTGCGATCGCGGCTGCGCGATTACAGGCCGCACCGAAACCGAGATTGGCGTTGTTCCTGACGATGCGCAGGCGCGAGTCGGATGCGTGTTGCAACTGCAGCGCTTCGATCGATCCGTCCGCAGAGTTGTTGTCGCACACGATCAATTCGAGCGGGACGGAGCTTTGCATGACGCTATCGACGCAGCGCAGAAGATCGTCGCCGCTATCGGCTGCGACGACGATGACGCTGATCCGTTCGACAACGTTCGCGTTCACCGCGCGGGGTCAGACGGTCGACAGCAGTTTTTCGCCCTGCTCGGCGGCGAATTGCCATAGCGCCGGCCAGTGTTCGCAATCGTCGGCGAGCGTGTCGAGTTCGGAGCTCAACGCGCGCGCGCAGCCGGCCCCATCGATGTCTTCTGGCCAATCGCCGAGTCTCGGCGGCGTTTTGGCGAGCAGCGCTTTGGCGTTCTCCTGCACGATGGAGCGCGCGTCGGCTTGCCAGTAAACCGGCGCATCCGGCACGGCTTCGATCTGATGCTGGATGCGATCGATGATATCGGCGCGAACATAGCTCAAGTACTCACGCAGGCGCGTTATGCGATCGGTTTCGGTGGCGCTGGATTGGTCACGCATCACGTCGGCCATGAATTGCAGGCGTTCGGCTGGATCGGCGGCGCTGAACAATCCGAACTGGCGCGCCACGAAATCGCGCATGAAATGATTCACGCGCGGCAAAAATGCCGAGAGCGTTTTATCCGATCGTTTGCGTGCGCTTTCCTGCATGTGGCCGATCGATTCCGGCAAATCGAGCGTGAGCGTGTCGGGATAGCAATAGCGCATCAGCGCGCCCGCATAACCGTCTTCGCCGCGACCGACCGGATTGGTGCACGGGAGCATCGAGCTGTTGTCGACGGTGAACGGCGTGAAATTCGCCATCGACATGACGCGCGCCTGAGCCACGGTATGCCAGAGATGTTGCGCCTCGACGTTGCGCTGATACGACGCGCGCTCGTTCCAGAAATCGGCGCGGCTGTCGGCATCGAGCTGATACAACCATAGCGCGGTTTCCGTACGCGAACTGCCGTAGGAACCGGCTTGCGTAGCGATGATGCGTGCCGATTCGTTGAGCGTATCGAGCCTGCCCAGATTCATTCCGCGCAGCGATGAGCGGTCGATCGGATAATGCGCATGAATGACCGAACCGAGGTTTTGTCCGCAACTGGCCAAGTGGAGCGCAAACGGATCGCCGGCGATTTCCTCGCCGGCCGCGAACGCCTCTTCCATGTTGGACGGAAAACGTGCCGAGGCGACGGCGTCTGGATTGGGATTCAATCCTTCGCGTTCGAAATCAGGGCGGCGAAACGGCAGCGTGAGATCGTCGTCGAGCATCGCCATGCGCGCGCCGGCCGACAACAGCAATGCCATATTCCAGCCGCGTCCGCCGCCGAAGCGTTGCGCGTGCGGATGTGCATCGCGCTCGAGCAATCGCGCTGTCACCGACTTAGCGTGCGGTCGCGCCTTGTTGAATTTATCGATCAGCTTGGCGCGTTCGGCGAATCCGAAGTAACTGGTTTTGCAGCCCGTGGTCCGCGCGAACTCGCGCAGCAGATCGCGCTGTTCGTCGATGTTTGCCGCCAGACCCGAATCGTCGAGCAGGACATAGCGACGCCCGGCTTGATGGTTGCGTTCGTAATCGGTCAACGAACGCAGTAGGCGGCTCAAGGATTTCGGGCGGTCGCAGGCGCGGATGAAAACGGCGCGCAGGTCGGTAGTGGGGCGTGGCCGCGCGCTTTTTATTCTATCGACGAACATCTGATCGGAAACCAGTAAACCGCGCTGGACCAAACTCTCCAGCACACGTCGCACGTCCTCGCGTTTGCCGACCAAACCGGAAATCGTCGATTGGATGCGCGTGGTGTGATCGTCCAAAGAGCGAAACTCTCGACACAGATCGAGCGCTTGCAGCACCTGAAATGTCATCACATGGGTATCGCCCGTGCGCTTGACGATGAACACGCACTCCTGGCTCGACAACGATGCGACCGATCCATCTTGCGATGCGAACAACGGCGCGTTCGATTCCGGCCTTGGACCCATTTTCAACGCGGGCGGCTGCTTGTAATTGAACTCGTAACTCAGATTGTTTGCCATGTGTGGAATCCGGTATTCGTGAAACTAGCGCTTGTTGCGCAACACGCGCCGCCACCATGGCGACGGCGCTTGATCAATTGTGGGATTCGAGCTTGTCGCGGTGCGGAGTGTGTTCAATTCCCGTTCGAGTTCGGCAATGCGATGGCCGGCCGTCATGTTGCGGCGAACTTCCGTGTTGTAGTGCTCGTAGACGGATTCTTCGCGGTCACCGAAAAGAGCGACCCCGGGCATGGAGTCCGGCAAGGCGTGCCGCGAACAGACAGCGATGAAGTAAAGAGGAGCGTAGTTCAGTCCCGTCTGCGGAACATCGCCGGCGCTGGTGACGGCGTGAACATAGCCGGCGCTGGACTCCATATTCCAGATCGCCGACTGGAACAACAGCTTTTGGCCGTATAGGCGTACAAATGGGAAATGTGGTCGAAGCAGGTCGAACAGCTCGTCGCGGTACAATTCTCGGACATGGAACTCGTTGGAGTAACCACGTTCGTCGCTGTAGGTTTTTTTATCCGGCGACGATATGACCAGAATACCGTCTGGCGTAAGCGCTCGCGCGAACCCGGCGACGAGGTCCCCCTGTTCGGTTACGTGTTCGAGCGTCTCGAACGAAACGATCAGGTCGAACGGGCCGAGTTTAGAATCGAGCTTGGTGCAGTCGCCGACGTCAAAAGCCAGATTCGACTGATGCCCGTAGCGCTTTTTCGCGTGACCGACGGCATCAGGGGAGATATCCAGTCCGGTCACGTGCGCGGCCCCGGTAGCCAACAATGCACTGCCGTAGCCTTCGCCGCAGGCGGCATCCAGTACGCGTTTGCCCGACGCGAAGGGCATGGCGAAAACATAACGATGCAAATGCTCGTACCAGATTTCCCGAACGCATTCCGGCGTGAAGCGTTCGCCGGTGAATTCCAGTTTTCCATCGCTGCTCATGACGCGCGCGCGCCATGATCAGGGGTTCCGACCAGCGGCACCGCGTCTCGCCACCGATGAGGCAATCGGATCAGGCCCAGTTCGCGGGATTCGCCGCGAACGGTCAGCGTTCGCGTCATCGTGTCGAATAGACGAACGCCTTCGGTATCCAGCGCGTGGACGCGCAACTCGTAGCTGCCCGGCAGCAAAGGCAACTCGTCGAATTCTATCTCGAGACGATAGCAGTCAATTGACTCGCGAACGGGAGAGATCGAATCCATGTCTGAATTGATGCCGTAGACGGCGGTCCCATCGGCGCGCGCAAGGCCAATACCAATGATGGGCACACGTCCATCGCGCGAGTGCACGCGGACACGAACGACGAGATTGGCGTTCTGAGTAACGACTAAAGCGATGTCTTCGTGGTGGCCGTTCAATGCGAAATCGAGAAGGTAGAATTCCTGTGCATGGTTGGGAATTGTCGACCGTGCTGCGTCGTCTTGCTTGGCGACTTTCTTCTCCTGATACGCCAGATAGGCTTGCGTCACGTCGAATACGTCGCCGCTCGACGCGATCTCGCCGTCTTTGATCCAGCACGCATGACGACAAAGTTTTTGCACGTGGTACATGCTGTGCGAAACCAGAATGAGGGTCCCGCCCGACTCGATGTAATCTTCAAGCCACGCGATGCATTTTTTCTGGAACGACTCGTCGCCGACCGCCAGCACTTCATCGGTGATCAAGAGATCCGGTCTGAGCGCGGCGACCACGGCAAAGCCGAGCCGCACGATCATGCCCGACGAATAGTGTTTGATCGGTTCGTCGATGTAGCGGCCGATGTCTGCGAAGTCGACGATTTCTTGCGATTTGGCGCGTAACTCGGCGTCGCTGAGTCCATACAGCGCGGCGGACAACGCGATGTTTTCCCGCCCGGTGTATTCCGGATGGAAGCCCGCGCCCAGTTCGAGCAATGCGCCGATTCGACCGTGCACCGCTACCGTGCCTTCGCTAGGGGTCAGCACGCCCACGATGAGTTTGAGCAGCGTCGATTTGCCGGCGCCATTCTCACCGATCAACCCAAGCGATTCGCCGGCAGCGACATTCAGGTTTACATTTCGCAGAACCGAGGTCGATTTTGCGTCACCGCGACCCGCGAGGAGGCCAAGCAGCGCCTTGAAGCGGTCGCGTCGATGAAAGACGTTCGGATATTTTTTGCCGAGTCCGCGGACTTCAACTAAGGTGCGTGGCGACATGATCAGGAGGTCGCGACCGGCGCGACGCCGACGCACTCGGAATGGATTTCGTCGAGGGGACGAGAGCAGTCGTACTCCGATGGGTCGGCGGTGGACGTGTCGGTTCGGAGTCGTGCTTTAGTGGCAAAACGGATCATGCTTCTTCGCCAGTTTCCGCCGTCGCGCACAGAACCAAGATGTGAGGCCGTATCGACGTGGACAAACATATTTTCTTGAGCTTCACCGCAACACACGGTGGCAGCATGGATGGAATCCATCAGAGAAAATCTTCGAAGTGCGGTTTGAGGCGCCTGAACATGGTCATCCCGAGCGCGAAGACAATCAGCGCGACGACCAAAGCCGACAATGAGCCGAGAAGAGAAACTTCGCCGGAACCCAACAGCAGCGCGCGAAACGTCTCAGTATAGTGGGTGACCGGATTGACGTCCAACCAGAACCGATAGCGTTCGGGGATGGACTGGCGGCCGTAGAACACGGGTGACGCGAACATCCACAGCATGAGCAATTGCGGGAGCGCTGAGGACAAGTCGCGGACGAATACCTGTAGGGATGACGCGATCAGTGCGATGCCGAATGCCAGCAAAAAGAATTGTGCGAATTCGGCAATCGCCAACGGAAGGAACAGCAGATGGATCGGCTCACCGAACAATTTCAGGACGACGCAGATGGCGACGAAACCAAACGTTTGCACGATGAAGGTGGACGCCACTGCCGCGATGACGAGTACTTCGCTCGGCATCGCCACCTTGCCAATCAGGGCCGCATTGTCCTGAATCGCGGTGCAAGCGCGCACCAATGATTCCGCGAACATATTCCAAGGCCAAAGGCCCATGAACAGAAACGGCACGTAGCCGGCTGCACTGTCTTGCGGTATCGGCGCTTTGAGCACGCGAATGAAGAAGAAGCTGTAGACCGCAAGTTGTATGAGCGGCTGCAGCAATGCCCACAAACCGCCACTGAAGCTGCCCAGATAGCGGTTGCGGATGTCGCGACGAATGAAATGAAGCGCCAAGCGGAGCGCGGACATCGAGAAACTTCAGAACGGAGGGTGTTTCATTATCGCAGAGGGTGTCGACAAAATCCGCGACGCTCGAAGCGCCGCGGATCGCGTGGCCATCGACGTCAGTGTGCCGGGGTTTGCTGAGACTCTGCCGTCTTCTCTGCGGCGGCCTTCTGGCGAGACTCCTCGAGGTCTTCCGGCGTCTGGAATCCGGCGGGAGCGTAGCGAGTGCGCAGCGATCCGACGAGATCAGGATTGGCCTGCAGGGGCTTGCCGCGGATTTCACCCGTGTATTGATCCATCTGCGCCGCAATATACGAGGTCTTCATTTTGTTGACCAATTCCCGACGCGCTTCTTCAAAAGGATGTTGCCGATCGGGCTTGCGGTCGACCAGTTTCAGAACGTGATAGCCAAACTCCGTCTTCACGACTGGCGAAATTTCATCGGGAGCCTTAAGCGCTTTCGCAGCGGCTGCGAAGGGTGGCGCGACCTTTCCGGAAGCGGCATTGGCGATGAGACCTTGATTCTTGGCTTTGCTCGGATCGTCCGAATATTTTTCGATCAAGTCGTCGAACTTCTCGGGATGCGCGCGGGCCTCTTTCGCAACTTCATTAATTCGCGACTGCGCCGCCTCATCGGTCCTACCTTTGTTAGACACGAGGACATGTTCTACGTCGATTTTGCCCACCTCGACAAACTCGTCTTTATGGCTGTCGTAGTACTCTTTCGACAGCGCCGCGAAATCGGGAAGCTTTAGGTTTTTCTGATAGCGCGCGAGCAGTACGCGACCGAGAACGTCTTCGCTAGCCTGAGCGATTTCACGTTGAACGAGCGGGTCTTTGTCCAGTTTTTCGCTTTTTGCGATGGCGGCGAGTTGTTTGGCGAACAGCAAGCCAGTGACCACGCTTTCGATGCGCTTGGGGCTATCAAAAAAAGCCGGTCGATCCTTTTCGGGGATTTTGTCGGCAGCTGCGTCGACATCCTGTAACGTAACCTCGACGCCGTTCTGCCGAGCTACGATGCCCTTCGGTAACGGCGCTTCGCCCGCCTTAGCACCGGCCGTCCAAGAAAGGGACGAAAGTGCAAGGAGGATGTGCAACGGTATCAGCCGCGAAACTTTAAGTTTCGTAGTACTCATGAATTTCCTTGATAGTGCAGCGACTAAACTGCTGAGACCAAATGCTACGAGCGCGCAAAATACAAGCGGCGCTGAAAAAAGTCACGCCGCTCTGAGGCGGCGTGAGCTTAGTATGTATCGCTTAATGTCCTTGGAAACCTTCGGGGCCGTCTTCGATACCCACGCGGCAGGTTGCCTGCGAACATGTAGAACCGGGTGCGTTCAGAGTACTTGATGCCGTACCACCGGTTGGCGTCACACCTGTAGCATTTGCATTGATAATATTCCAATAGTAGGTAACGCCCGGGGACAGATTACATTCGCCAAATTTAGGAACGATAAACCAAGCTATACCACCTCCGGCGTGCAAACCCGTCTTCCAGCAATTCTGAACAACCGTGCTGCTCGCGTATGCGGCGGGGTTGCTGAAATCGCCACACGACGTGCTAATGCTAAAACTCTCTGCCGCGCCAAATTCCGATAGTCCCTGCGAGAACTTGTAGTAATCCCCAGGCTGAAACACCGCAGCATACTCCGGAGTAATTTTAAATTGCATCGACATATAGGTGTTGGTTGGTAGGTTACCACTCAGCTGCTGACCACTGACGGAACCCGGAAACGGGCCAGGAAACATAGAACTGAAATCCGTGACATCCGCCGACCTCGAACCTCCATTCTGGCCGCTTATGTCAAAAGGATGGTTTCCAGTCCACTGGCTAAAACTTTGAATCGGAGTTCCGGGCGCCCCGGCAATGATTCGCTGACAGCCGGGGGGTGGGGAACTCGTGCCAGATACTTTCACCGTGGCTGAACTTTGCGCCTGCCCGGATGGACCGGTACAAGTCACAGTGACCGTATCCGTAATGTCTGTCGTGCCGCCATTGATAAACGACGCCGTTTTGGAAACAGGGGTGCTGCAGCTAGCTCCGCCTGTACCACAAAAAAGATTGCCCCCAGTAAAAGTTCCCGCCGCGGTGCCCGTGATAGCGCCTGTACATTGGGTCGCGTTAAGTGCCTGGAACGAGAGCGTGGTGAGTCCGCTGGTTCCCGGAACGGTCGACGGGGTAGCCGTCAAAGGCGTGGCCGGTCCGAACGTCACGTTGCCGGCACTACCGGATCCACACCCGGCGCCGCTTGAACTGGTGGCCGTGGCCTGGAGATGGCCGGCGACAGTTCCGCTCGTCACGGGACCTGTGACATATGAGCAAACTACATTCCCGGGCGGGACTGTAATATCTAGTGTTGTTTGTGCACCGATTGGTAGTGAGAACATCGCTGCAAAAAGGGGAATGAGGCGAATCATACGCAAAATCTCAAGGTCAGGTTAACGCGCAACTATAAGACACTTTTAGTAAGTGGCGTGCAAGTTTTGTATTAAAGAATCAATATCTTGTCAAGCTGGCAAATTTTTTGATATCAAAAAAAAAGAGGGACCCTTTCGGGTCCCTCTTCGATAGAACAAACACACCAGCTCTGTTAGGAGCAGGCGCCGCCCGAATTGGTGCAAAGGCGATCGATGCGATGACGGTTTACACCGCTGTAGTTGCCAAAGGTTGCGGTGCCAGAGCCTACGACGAAGTTGACCGCCGCAAATCCCGAAACCGGCAAACCGTGGAAAACGTTCAAGTTAGTAGCCGCACGTAGGGTGTGACCAGTGGCCGGCGGATCCATGTTCAGACCAGCCCAACCGCTCGTGCCGATCGGCTTGATGTTAGCTGTCAACGTCGAACTCAGGATGCTGTTCGTGCCAGTGCTGTTGAACGTGATGACGTTCGTTTCATGACACAGCGAGGAAGGCGGCTGTCCCGGAGGGCACGGAGAGAATCCGCAGCCTGACGGGGTCGACGTATTTTCTTCGCGATCATAGATCGTGATGCCGATAACCGTGCAAGACAGACCCAAAGCATTACCCGTTTCCTCGGCACCAAAAGCATGCTCGAACGGTTGAATGGGAGCCGAGCTGTTGATTGTCGCATCTACATAGAAGCGTTTGGTCGGGAAGTTCAGAACCCAATCCGTACCGTTGCCGCTAGCAGAAGCCACGTACTCGTTATAGACATTTTCTGACATGAAGATCGAGCTAACCGCGTCAATCGCGTTCGACGAGGTATACGTCGATGTCAGAACATTGCCGGCTTCATCAAAGACATAAGAAGTGGCATCTGTCGACGCCGGATCGTTCGCCTGCGCCAGGTTCGGCGTCAAGTTGTTGGTCGGCGAGATGATTGCCGTTGCGGTGAAGCCGTTGATGGCATCGGCGTTGTACGTGTAGTACGTGCCGTTGGCTGTATCGACAACTTCAGCCGAACCGAACAGGCCTGACGTCGGAGCAACGACTGCGTCGTTAGCTTCAAAATCGGCTTCGGCAGGCGTCGGGTTATTCCCAGCGGTACCACAGCCTGGCGGAACACCATGATCATGCGTGGTATCGTCGTCCAAAGCGCTACCTGCAACGATATTTCCCATCGAGATCATCTCGAAGTGACCTTCGCGCGTACGCGAAATGTCGGTCGGGCCGGTATCGGAATTGGTTCCCGAGAATGTGTAGTCGCGGAATGCAACATAGCCCACGCCGTTCGCGAAGGTACCTTCGCTCAAGACCGGAGCTGTGCAGCTGTTGTCGCGAGTAAAGATGGCGGCGCCGTCGCCCGCGCTGGCTCCAATGAAGTCGGAGAGAGCGAAGATGTCAGCGGTCCAAACGTCGAACGGCGACAGGAACAAGTTAAAGTCGAGCACTTCGCGGCTGTTATAGCCTTCGAGGAAGCGGACTTTTACCGCTTTGCCGACGGCGGTGGTGTTGACCACTGAGAGAAGGGTCGACTGGCCACCATTGACGGTGTAATACGGGTAAAGAAGAACCTGACCGAGACCATCGGGGTTCAGGTTGACGGCACTCGCCATATTGGCGATGCCCGCAACGCCGGCGATGCCAGCGATGACGGCGGTCGTCAAGCTATTTCTGTTCATTTACAACACTCCTAATTTGACCACAGGGCTTTTTTGCTTTTTCGCCAAACTGCCAGGGCGTGATAATACAGCCCCTACGCCACTGTAACAGGATGGGCAACAGCGAATCTATCCTAAGCCAAAGGTAAAGGCAATGCAATCCCAACAAAATACCAATAAGAAACTCATTCTTGGGCGGCGCCACCCAGCTTTGGCGAACGCGTGACATCCGGGAGGTAATACCAGTTTCCGTCGACCTTAATCCAGGTCTCCACGAGCGGAGACGTGGATTTCACGGTTCCCGTCGCACCGGCCACGTTTATTTCGAAATCCACCAAAACGCGTACCTTGCATGTTTCGGGTTCGCATTCCTTCGAGCTGAAGCTGACTGCAGTCCACTTCACGCCTCTGGAATTCATTTCTTTGGCGTAGACGTCGCGCGGTTTTGTAGCGCGAAATCCTGGTGAAAGGTAGTCATAAGCCTTTTCAGCCTGGTGCGCGATTAGAAAATTCCACCGCTCAACCGAGCGCTGCTTGATGACATCGCTGTTTTCGTCTTTCGCAACGGGCGCGGTGGCACAGCCAGCAAGGAGCGTGGCGGCACACATTGCTAAAAAGCGAAAGAAATATACTTTTTCAGTGCTCATTCGGTCGATCCTTCAGATTTTGCGGTAATTGAGGTTCCGGCAGCGGCGTGGGCGGCGGCGTTGGCGCGCGGTCCGGCACGGCAATCGGCTGGGCGACTGCGGCAGGTGGTGCAGCGGTGCGAATGGGCGCGAGTGACTCGAATTTCTTTTCGTATTCTTCCGTCATATCGCGGGCATCTTCGGAATTGACGACGACGCGCGGTGTGATGAGGATGATCAATTCCGTGCGATTGTGAGTTTTGGACGTGTTACCGAACAGGTTTCCAAGTATCGGAATGTTGCTCAAGATCGGAACGCCGGTTTTCGAATCTGTCGTTTGATCCTGGATGATGCCGCCGAGCAAGACTGTTTGACCGCTCTGAACCGCCACTTGCGTCTGCAGATTGCGTTGGCTAATCGGTGGATTCTGACCTGCTGGTGCACTACCCGGAACGCTATCTTCCTGGTTGACATCCATATAGACAAGGCCACCTGGATTCACACGCGGCGTGATCGCAAGCGTTACGCCGGTGCTGATGTACGAAGCTTGTCCGATACCCGTGTTGGTGATCGAATTGCTGTCGCCGGTAAGCGAGCTTCCGATTCCCAAAATTGATTGCGAAATGATCGGTACCTGTGTTCCGACCGTGATCTGGGCTGATTGATTGTTCATGACAACAAGCGATGGAGCCGACAGCACTTTGGTCTGGCCACTTGTCTGCAAGGTATCGATCGCGACTTGAAAATCCTTATTCAAGAATGAATAAAAAAATCCATTCCCGCCTTTGGGCGAAATTCCACCACCGCCGAGCGACGAAAGATGACGGTCGTTAGGATTGCCTTGAAAGTTCCTGTCTGAACCTGGCACTCGTCCGAATTGGCTACCGACGCTGGACGTATTGACCCCGTTGTTCGAATTTATCAAGCCAGATAACCACCATTGCACGCCGAACGAAAGATCCCCAGACAGGGTTACTTCCAGAATCTTCGCCTCAATCTGCACCTGCAGCGGTGATATATCCAAACGATGGATCGCCGCGAGAATGGAATCCCACTCTCCCGGTGTCGCCATCACGAGGAGCTGATTGTTTTCTTCGATCGCGGTGATGCGGATGTCGGTCGGTTTCTGGCCGTTGGCCGCATTGGCCGCACCGCCAGTTCCGGTCGTGGAAAGATTGGAGCCGGTGCCGGTTATCGTTCCCGTGCCCGAACGGTTCTGGTAGTTTTGCTGACCGTTTATTCCGCCGCTGCGATTGTTGTTGAGCGAACCGCTCGCAAGCGAACCGCCGAGACCGCCACCGAGACCGTTGCCGCTGTTCGAACCGCCGATGGTCGTCGATTTCAAACCGGGCGCGACGTTGCCGGACGTCGATCGCTGTTGCACCTGACCGGTATAAATTGCGTTGAGATGGTCGGATAGGTCGACCGCTTTCACGTTCTTGACGTCGTACACATACAACTGCGTGCCGTTTTCTCCGGAGCCCAAGTCGAGGCGATACAGCCATTGCTCGGCTTGCTTGAGATATTCGGGCTGCGATGTGATCACCACGATCGAGTTCGTCGAATCCATCGGAATGAAACGGAACATGCCCGCCAGCGGGGATTGACCAGCCTCGCCGAAAATCTTGTCGAGCTCCGGCTGAACTTTGGTGACGTCGGTATTGCGCAAACTGTATACGCCGACCGACATGCCTTTCAGCCAATCGACGTCGAACACTTCGATGCTGCGCTGATAGTTGGCCAGTTCCGCAGCGGTGCCGGCCATGATCAGCATGTTGCGCGCGACGTCGGCGGAGACGATGGCGTCGGCTTTGGCGAACGGTTTGAGGAGTTTCTGCATCTCCGTGGCGGAAATGTACTTGAGCGGAAATACGCGCACTTCGTAGCCGCGCGCGATGTTCGGTGGCGCGATGCGCGGCGTGAGATTCCCGGGAATCGCGTCTTTTACCGGAAGGACTTCGTAGCGCCCTTCCTTGCGCACGAGCGCGTTGTTGGTCCACGCCAATAGCATTTCGAGGATCGGCATGGCCTGTTCGGGCGTGATCGGGCGCGATGTCGAAAACGTCACGTTGCCGGTCACGTTCGGCGCGATCGTGTAATTCTCTTTCAGCAACGCGCCGAGAATCGCCTGCACGACGGCCTGGATCGGCTGGTTCTCGAAATTGAAGGTGATTTGTCCTTCGCCGGTCGCCGCGGCGGCGCTCGGCGGCGGCAATCGCGCGGCTTTGTCGTTCACGAACTGGCCGTTGCCGGTTTCGATCTTCGCGTCGGCGGCGCGCGCGGCATCGGTGGTTTTGATCTTGATCGGTTTTTCGTCGTCGACGGCGTTGATGCGCGGAATCGGTGCGGCGGGCACGGAGGCGTCGAGACGCGTCGCGTCGTCCTTGCGGAACGGCATATCCGAGCAACCGGCGAGCAGCGCTACGAGTAGCGTCAGTAGGACAATGTAAGGACGTAAGGACACGTGTTGCACTCCGTAATTGTTCGCTCAGTGGTTCGGCGGATTGTTCGGGTTCTGCTGCTTCTTCATGCGTTCGGCTTCTTCACGCATCTGTTTACGCCGTTCTTCGATGCGGCGCTGCAATTGTTCGGCGGCTTGCGGATTGGCCCCATTGCCAGCAGCCGGTTGCGCCGGCGGTTTGGCCCCGGCCGCAGCGGGTTGGCCGGCCTTGCCTGGACGGCCTCCAGCCTGGTTGGCGGGCTTTTGACTCGCAACAGCGGTCGTCAGTTCCACTTCTACTTCATCGCCGGCCGTTTCTTTGAAAATCGCGCTGCGCTGCTTGATCTCGATCAAGGTCCAGCCGCCTTGATCGCCGGGCATCGGCATGCCTTCTTTCAGCGCGACGGTGTTGTTTTTCGCTTTGTCCTGGATCAGCGCCATATGCAGCTGCGGCGTGAGTACGATGCCGGTCAAGCTGATGTTCAACGGAACCGAAGGCGGCGGCGGCGCGGCCTGTTCATCGGGCAACTCCGGCGTCGGTTTGCGATCGTCGTTGAAGATCGGGCGCGCGTCGGTTGCCGCATACGCGGATTCCGGCGGCAACTTGAACGGTTCGCGATCGATGCCGCTGGCGCTGAGGGCCGCGCTATTGTCCGGGGCCAGCCAACGGTAACCGCGTCCCCAGCCTGCTTGCAGAATCAGCGCGAGCAATAACAGCACGCCGCAAATGCCAGCGAGAACGATGGTGAGCAATTTTGCGCCCTGCACGCTCATTCGCCGGCCTTCCCTGTTTTGTTGCGAAGGTATCCGGACAGGTTGAAGCGGATGTCGAGCGCACTCGGTGGCGGCTTGCCGCCGGGCGGAATGTAGCCGGCCTGCTGGCGATAGATCATCATCTGATCGACGAACAAGTAAGGATTGCTGTTCTCCAGATCGTAGAGAATCCCTGCAAACGGTTCGAGCGCGCAGCGCATGCGCACCTGGATCGTGACGCGACGATACAACTCTTCTTCGCCGCCTTTGAAGTTGGAATTGCTGACGATCGAACAGCGATTCTCATCTTTCACGCGCTGGCTGATCACTTGTTTCAGCCGTTGCGTGAGATCGGAAAACGCGGCGTTTGGATCGCTATCGGTCAGGAACGACTGATTGCTCTGCTCGAACGTTCGCACCTCAGCCACACGCTTGTCGATCAACGGACGTTCCTGCGCGATCTGACTGAAACGCTGTTGCTGTTCGCGCAGATCGTCCATCTGCGCACTGATATCCAACTGCGGCGCGACGAACCACCAGTGGAAAACGATCAGGTACACGAGCATCGCCACGATCAGCAGCAACACGATCGCGAGCAATCGGCGATTACGGGTTTCCGGCATCAGGCGCATTCTTGCCTCCTCCCTGATGGTGCGCGGCGCGATCGCGCGCTTCGTTCGCTTTTGCCGCGGCTTCCGCTGCTGCGACTTTCTTGAATTCGAGCGTGATGTTGAACCGATCTTTCTTGGTGCGCGGATCGGGTTGGATCGTGCCCTGGATGCTCGGATTGGCGAGCAGTTCGGATTTGCTGAGCAGGCCGATCAATTTCGATGCGTCGTCGCTCAGACCTTGCAGTTCGATTTTGTTCTTCTCGTCGACGTTAAGCCGCTCGAGATATGTGTCGTCGGGCAATCGCGCGGTGATGTCGTTGAGCAGATCGACCATCAACGGCGTCTCGTGTTTTTTACGACTCAGGAAATTCGCCGCGTCGATCGTGTCCTGCAAGGTCTTGCGCGCCTGCGACACTTGCTTCGCATCGGTCTGCGCTTTCTCCACATCGGCCGTCATCGCCGCGAGCGCTGATTCGCGATTGGCCAGCGATTGCACCATCACCGTGACGAGCAGCACCACTACTGCGCCGGCCAGGGCGAGATTCAAACGCAGACGAAGATTCTTGCGTTTCGCGCGCCGATCGATCGGCATCAGGTTCAATCCCGCGCGCCGCGTGCCGGTTCCTTCTTTCCAGCAATCGACGCCATCGAGTTCGGCGTCGACGCCGGCAATCTTCGTCAATTCATTATCGAGTTGCGCGCGCGGAACCACGGTAAGTTCGATGGCGAGATTCTTGTCGCTGCTCGAACGCGCCGCGACGCGATAATCGAAATAAACCTGATCGGCTTTGAATGGCGTCTGCCGATCCATTTCGAATGCGAGCACCTGCCGCAAATTATTTTCCGCAGCCGCCGGTAGATTGATGTTGCGGCGAAGCGTGCGCTCGGCGGTAATGCAATAGAAGCGGCGCAGATCCGGATCGTCGAGCTGATTGCGCAGACGCGCGAACGATGCTTTCTGCACATCGATCGGTTCGGCGAGAGAGATGCGGCTCAGTTCGCGCGTGCGTTCGCCGGACTGCCGCCAGATCACCAGTTCGCTGCCTTGCGCCTCGAGCAGCAACGCGTCGGCGCGCTCGGCCAGCATTGCGCGCCAGCGTTCGGGCAACAGTGCTACGAGTTCGTTTCCCCACCACGCGAAAAACCGCGGCAAAGGCGTTCTCGCGTAGCGCGTCCGCAAACGGGCGAGCTGAATGTCGATCGCGTCAGTAATGCTCATAGGTCCAATCGAAAGCTGCGGCCACGGATGGCCGCATGGCGATCTTCACGATCATGCACATGCTCGGTCATCATGGTTCGTCATCGCGCCAGCGCAGCACGGTATAAGGCCGTCCTGCCACGCCGACTCCGCCCAGGCGAACGCTGGCGTCGATCAGCGTACTGGCGCCGTTCGCGAGCGTAGCGCGGGATTTTATAGTGTACGTGTTCCCTCCCCCATTGGCCACGATGGGCGTGCCGTCGGGCAGGGTGAGGCCGGCTGTAGCACCTTGCCCCGGCGCGACTTGCTGACGCATCGCGATCAGTTGCTGTGCCAGATCTTCGGTCATCCCCGGCAACGCGCGCAGTGCTTCGATGGGCGCGTACGCCGCATTCGGCTGCGAGCTTCCGGAATAAATCGTGATCGCCGGCTCGATGCGCTGATAAATGGCGTAACTCATGCCGAGCACCTGCTGCACTTCCGAATCGGTCTGGAACGGCGCGTTGCGCGGACCATACGAAAGACCATTGCTTTTGTAGGCATCGATCTCTGCGCCACGAGCGCGCGGGATGTCGTCGCCATCGCGCCAATCCTGAATCGAATCCGAAAGAGACGTCGCCGTATCCAGATCGATACCGACGGAAACGAACAGCGATTGCAACAGCGTATCGTCCGCGGTGTTGAGATCGATCTTGCCGGACTCGTCGAGAATCTCGATATGGATGTGCGCGTTTTCGAAATCGAATTCGTAGGGACGTCCATCGCAAACCCATCGCGTCGTCACGTCCGGATTGCGCAGTTCGTAGACGGCACGCTCGAGACCCGCTTCGGCTGAATAGCGCGCAGTGGTTCCATCGAACAAATGCCGCGATTCGAGATTTTCCGTGCGCGAGATCAAGGCGAAACTGCCGAGCAGAATCGTCATCAGCGCGATCACCCAGATCACCAGGATGAGTGCTACGCCACGTTGCCGCGCCGGGCCGCACGACAGAGTCATCGGCGTCGTCCTCCGCGCAGCGCGGAACTCGGCAAGTTCGGCACGAATCCGTTATTCGGACGAACCGCGCCGGCGTTGAGCATCAACGGCACGTCGAGTTCGGGCCATGGGATCTGCACACCCGGCTGCATGTCGAGACTCACGCGCACCATCAGCGGCGTGACGCTCGGGTCGGGCCAGTCGCTGAACCAGTCGGTGAGTTGCCCCTGTTCGTCGAGCGTTCGATATTGAAATTGCCCGGCGCGAATGCGATCGAGAATGACAACCGGCTCGTCGATTTTCGGATTTTGCGCTTCGTAGCCATTGAGCATCGCGTCGGTGAACCTCAATTGCAGACCGTCTTTGCCGCGCACGAGTTCCAGCGTCTGCACATACGGACCGCCGCGCGAAAGATAGCCCGGCATCGGGGCGACGAAGCGCATGAACTGCGCGCCGCCGTCGAACACGTGCACCGTGTTGGTCTGATCGTCGTGTTCGTAACTGAGCGGAATGATGTGGCTGATTTGCCGACGCAAAAATCCTTGCGCGGTGCGCAGACGATCGGCGCGATCGATAGCCCGCTCGCCAGCATGCATCGCGTTCGCCGATGCGCGAATGCCGCTGTATGCACCCGCAATCAACAGCGCGAGCAGGATGATCGCCAGCAACACTTCGAGCAACGTGAAACCGCGTTGCGGACGAGGCAAAGCCATCACGGTTTCGCTCGCGCGTTGTTACCCTGACGAGGGATGGGATTAGTAAGGCCGAGGCCGTTGCCGGTCTGTGCCGAATCCTGCGAACGCAGCGTGACGAAGCGCGCGTTGTGCGTCATGTAATACGTTCCCCACGACACGACGAGTTCGAGCTGGTATAGATCGATCGTGTTGCCGACCGTCGTGATCTGCGGGCCTTGCTGATTCTGATTGCCCGGCGTGACGCCGCCGGTTTGCGGTTCTTCCGGCGGCTGGATCTTGCCGACGTTCATGCGCCACGTAAACCGATCGTCGAAACGTCCGCTGCTTGAACCTTCCTGCATCGTTTCGCCGACACCCTGCATGTCGATCAGGGATTGAGCCCACAACGCGGCGCGCGTGTAGTCGGCCGATTGCGATGTCGAGTGCAAGCACGTACTCAAAATCTGCAACAGCACGCCGAAACCCAGCGCGAAAATCACGAACGCCGCGACCAGCTCGATCAGCGTGAAGCCGCTCTGGCGTGTCGGCAATCGGATGGTGCGCGTCGGAAGCATGAATTTCCAGAATTATACAAATATAAAACTAAACTAGCGCGCAGCGACTTCTTCGCGCACGACCTGGCCGGTCAGCCAGCTCACGTTGATCTGCCATTTGCGCTGACCCATGAACACGGTGACGTGTCCGCCGGTCGACGCGCCATCCGGAAAGAAACGGATGCGGCCGGATGTCGCGCCGGTCTGCTCGATTTCCGCCGTAGTCAGCGCCATGTGCATTTCGCGCGGCAGCCGCACGAGCGCTTTTCCGGGCGCCTGATACGTGTTGTGGTCGATGTCGATGTCGAGGGCCTGTTGCTCGCCGCGCACGATGGCCTGACCACGCGTGTAGCGAAGTGCCGCGACAAGATCGCGGCTGGCCGCTTCGATCTTCGCGCCGCTCAGACCTTTTGAGAACGACAACGTGACCACGCTCAGCGCGATACCGAGCAAGACCACGACCGCCACCAGTTCGATCAGCGTGAAGCCGCCTTGTTGCGTGCGCATGATGTCGCTACCCCGTCACGCAACGGCGCTGGCTCACTGCCAGTTGCCGAAATCCTTGTTCAAGCCGTCGCCACCGGGCTGACCGTCCTTGCCGTAAAACGTGATGTCGAAATCGCCGTGTTCGCCCGGTGCTTTATAGAGATAAGGATGTTGGAATGGATCCTTCAGATCCGATTCTTTCGCATAAGGTCCGTTCCAGTTCGTCGCGCTGCCGGGACGGGCGACGAGCTCGTTCAAGCTCTGCGGCGCGCCGCCGTTGTCGAGCATGAACGCTTGCACTTTCATCTCCAGCGAATGCACGCCAGCCACGCCAGCCTTGTATTCGCCGCTCTGGAAGTTCTGCATGACCTTGCCGCCGACGATCGCCATCACGATACCGATCAGCACGAGCACGGCGATCATTTCGATAAGCGTGAAACCTGCCGCGCGAGCGGGCGCGGAACCACGCGAGAATGCGCGGGCGATGCGAAGCTGATTTGTATACATTTTCATATTCGTCTCACTGTATCTTGCTGGTGATTTCCAGAATCGGCAGGAGGATCGCCATCATGATGACGGCCACCATACCGGTCATAACTACCGTCATCACCGGCACCAGCGCTGCGAGCAGCCGGTCCACGGTGTTTTTCGCATCCAGATCGAACGTATCGGCGACTTTGAGCAACATGTCGTCGAGCGATCCCGATTCTTCGCCGACGCTGATCATTTGCAGCGCCAGTTTCGGGAAGCGTTTGCTTTGACCGAGCGCGAACGCCAGTCCGCCGCCGGTTTTCACTTCTTCAGTCGCCTTGTCGACCGATTGCGCCAGGGCCGTGTTGTTGAGCACGTTGCGGCAGATGCCAAGCGCGGTCAATAAAGGAACGCCGTTCTTGAGCAAAGTTCCCAACGTGCGCGCCAGACGCGCCGTTTCGAGCTTGGAGGTCAGCGGTCCGAACACGCGCATGGTCAGCATGCGCGCGTCGAACGCGAGCCGCGCGGTCGGATTGGACAGGCGTTTGCGGATCAGGAAAACGATCGCGAAGATGCCGAGGAAAATCGCCCACCACCAGTCGCGCAGGATGTTGCCGACGAACAGCACGATTTCCGTGATCGTCGGCAGATCGACGTTCATATCGCGAAACATCGGCGCGAATTGCGGCACGACGAAGGCGAGCAGAACGAACAGCGCGGCGAACACCATCACGACGAGAATCGCCGGATAGATCATTGCGTTGATGACGCTTTCTTTCAGCGCTTTGGAACGTTCGAGATAATTCGCCAGTCGCGCCAGCGTCACGTCGAGCGAACCGCCGACTTCACCTGCGCGCACCATATTTACGTACAACCGCGAAAACACGGTCGGCTCGGCTTCGAGACCATCCGACAACGGTGCGCCGCCGCGCACGTGATCGCGAATGCGCTCGATGATGCGCCTGGCTTTTTCGCTCTCGGGAAGTTCGAGCAGAATCTGCAGCGCGCGATCGAGTGGCTGACCGGCGCCGAGCAGCGTGGCGAGCTGTTGCGTGAACTGCAACACTTGCGCCGCGTTCATCGCCGAGCGGCGGAACATGCCGAGCGATCCGGCGCCCGCGCCGTCCGTGGCTTCGCGCACGTCGAGCGGAATATTGCCCGCGTCCTGAATCTTCGCGACGGCCTCGTCGTTCGAGGCGACGTCGAATTGTCCCTCGACGACTTCGCCTGCGGTGGTGACGGCCTTATAGCGGTACAACGCCATCAACTTTCCTGCGTCACGCGGAGCACTTCTTCGATCGTCGTGGTACCGCCGAGCGATTTGACCAGTCCGTCTTCGTACATCGTGCGCATGCCTTCGGCGCGCGCCTGTTCTTCGATCTTGCCCATGTCACCGTGTTGCATGACGAGACGGCGGATCGGATCGCTCATGACCAGGAATTCCATGATCGTCGTACGGCCGTGATAGCCGGTTGCGCTGAGCGCCGACGGCATCGGTTTATACAATTCCACTTTTCCGGTCGGCTGAAAACGGCGCAGGCCGAATTCCTCGACCACTTCCGGCATCGCTTCGTACTTTTGCGCGGCGGCTGCGTCGATGCGGCGCACCAGACGTTGCGCGAGGATGCCATTCACGGTCGAGGTGAGCAGATAATCTTCGACGCCCATGTCGAGCATGCGCGTGATGCCGCCGGCGGAATTGTTGGTGTGCAATGTCGACAACACCAAGTGTCCGGTCAGCGCGGACTGGATCGCGATTTTCGCGGTTTCCAGATCGCGCATTTCGCCGATCATGATGATGTCCGGATCCTGTCGCACGATCGAGCGCAATGCGTGACTGAAATCCAAACCGATCGACGGCTTGGCCTGAATCTGGTTGATGCCTTCGATCTGATATTCGACCGGATCTTCGACGGTGATGATCTTGACGTCCGGCGTATTGAGCTTCGACAGCGCGGTATACAACGTGGTCGTCTTGCCCGAACCGGTCGGGCCGGTCACGAGCAGAATGCCGTGCGGCAGTTCCAGAACTTTGTTGAACTTCGGCAAGAATTCGTCAGTGAAACCGAGCGTGTGGAAATCGAACACGACGGATTCGCGATCGAGAATACGCATCACGACGGATTCGCCGAACGATGTCGGCACGGTCGATACGCGCAGGTCGAGTTCCTTGCCCTGCACCCGCAACATGATGCGTCCGTCCTGAGGCAGGCGGCGCTCGGCGATGTTCAATTTCGCCATGATCTTCACGCGCGAAATCACTGCGGCTGTCGATGCGGCGGGCGGCGATTCGACTTCATGCAACACACCGTCGACGCGATAACGCACTTTCAGGCGATTTTCGAACGGCTCGATATGAATATCCGACGCGCGCTGTTCGACGGCGCGCTGGATGACGAGATTGACCAGACGAATCACCGGCGCTTCGGAAGCCAAATCGCGCAGATGCTCGATGTCGTCTTCGCCGCGGCCTTGTTCGTCGGTGAGATTCTCGACGATCGTACCCATCGCCGAACGGCCGGAGCCGTAATAGCGCTCGATCAGATCGTCGATCTCCGAACGGAATCCGACTTTGACGGCGACGGATTTTCCGCTGGCCAGCTCGACGGCTTGCCGCGAATACGTGTCGGCCGGATCGGCCACCAGCAACGTGACCGTGGTTTCGTCTTCCGAAATCGGCACGACGTGATATTGCTTGAGGAATCGCACCGACATCTGCACCGTCTGCGGCGGCGCATCCGGGCATTCCTTGATGCTCAGCAACGGCAGTTTCAGCAGTTCCGCGAGCGCCTCGGCCATGTCGCGCTCGGATACGAGGCCGAGCCGCGTGAGAAGCGGAATGAGATTGCCTTCGCTGCTTTCGTCGTGCAGGCGGCGCGCGCGGACCAGATCGGTTTCTTTCAGGCGGCCGTGTTCGACGAGGAAATCGCAAATGCGCTCGTCGAGCAACTCGGCACTGAACGGCTCGAGCGGATTCTCCAAGATCGGATTTTCGATGTTCGGAACAGCGACCATGACCTAACCCACCCCTGACTGTTGCGTTTCGACCCCAACTTTCGGCACAGGTTCCGCCGACTCGGGTCGGATAAGCGTTTCGATGAATCGGCGATTCAGCACGATCCACAAAACCGCCGGCACCAGCGCCGGCAGGATCAGATAACCGAACTGATACCAAAGCGCAATCAGGTTCAGGGGGATTCCCGCCTGCTGAACCGCCTTGAGGCCTTCAGCGCCAGAATCGAGCGCGACGGTTTTCAGACTCTCGCCGATCACGCCGACGGTCTGTGAAACGAGGATGACGAGACCGCCGCCGATGATTTGCGCGGTCCGCTGCAAGCGCGTCAGCGGCGTGGCCAATACCAGCCCCGCGAACAACGGCAGCGCGTAGCCGTAGATCATCGGGTTGACGACCGGTTCGAGAAATCCGAATTTTGCCGGCTCGCCGGGCGGCGCGGCGTTGACCAGGATGCCGCTGGAAATCTGCATCAGATAACCGGGATGACCGAGCACGCGACCCTGCGTGTCGATGAGATCGGCGCCTTGACTGATCGCCGTGAACAGCGTCGGCCACGCGTGCAACAAGACGGATTTGGCAAGCTGGATCACCGGCCAGCACAACGGCGACGCGAACCAGAACCAGAAAAAAAACGCCAGCGGCAGCCACAACACGGCGGCCAGCAGAAATCGTTTGAGCGGAGAAAGCGTCACCGCCTAGCACGCCCAGACGCGGGCGTTCCGGAACATGCGCATCCACGGCGAATCTTCGCCCCATTCTTTCGGCGCCCACGACATCTGCACGCTGCGGAACACGCGTTCCGGATGCGGCATCAATACCGTCACCCGGCCATCCGCTGCCGTCAATCCGGCGATTCCTTTCGGCGATCCGTTCGGATTGAGCGGATAGGTTTCGGTGACGCGTCCTTCGTTGTCGACGAATCGCGCGCAGGTTTGCACACGTTTGACGTCGCTGCGTTCGCTGAATTGCGCGCGGCCTTCGCCATGCGCGACGGCGACCGGAATTCGCGAGCCGGCCATGCCGGCGAAAAAAATCGATTGCGATTCTTCCACCTCGAGCGTAGCCAGTCGCGCTTCGTATTGTTCGGACACGTTGCGCTCGAAACTCGGCCAGCGCTCGGCACCGGGAATGATGTCCTTCAACGCGGCGAGCATCTGGCAACCGTTGCACACGCCAAGCGCGAATTTCGATTGATCCTCGAAGAACGCGGCGAACTGATCGCGCAATTTCGAATTGAACAGAATCGACGTCGCCCAGCCACGTCCCGCACCGAGCACGTCGCCGTAAGAAAATCCGCCGCAGGCGGCCAAGCCGGTGAAATCGTCCAGCGTGTGACGGCCGGTTTGCAGATCCGTCATGTGCACGTCATAGGCATCGAAACCGGCGCGCGTGAATGCGGCTGCCATTTCTATTTGACCGTTCACGCCCTGATCGCGCAGGATCGCGATTTTCGGACGCGAACCCAACGCGATGTGCGAGGCGGCGATATCGTCCTCAGGCTTGAACGTCAGCCGCGGCGAAATACCGGGATCGTCGTCGTCGCAGCGCCAGCGATTCTCGCTCTTGGCGCTTTCCGGATTGTCGCGCCGGCTTTGCATCGCGACGCTCGTTTCCGACCACGCCGTCATCAGATCGTCCCACTCCCAACGCGATAGCGATTCGTCGTTGAGCCACAACTTCAGGCGCATGCGCGCGGTCGGGTTGCCGCAGAAATGCGCGATGTCGTCGAGTTCGTACGAGGCGAGCAACGCGCTGAATTTTTCGCGATCCGCCGCGCGAATCTGCACCACGGCGCCGAGTTCTTCGCTGAACAATGCCGACAACGTGTTGTCCGCCCAACCGGTGAGTTCGACATCGATGCCGCAATGTCCGGCGAACGCCATTTCGATCAGTGCCACGATCGCGCCGCCGTCGGATCGGTCGTGATACGCGAGCAAAAGGTCCTTCTCGTTGGCAGCCTGGATCGCAGCGAAAAAACGTTTCAGCACCGCAGGATCGTCGAGATCCGCCGGCAATCCGCCACCGCGGTTGTAGACCTGCGCGAGCGCCGATCCGCCGAGGCGATTGCGACCGGCGCCGAGATCGATCAGCCACAGTTCGGTATCGCCCTGATCCATTTTCAATTGCGGCGTGAGCGCGCGGCGCGCATCGCTCGAACGCGCAAATGCCGAAACGATCAGTGACACCGGCGATATCGTCTTGTGCTGTCGGCCATCCTGCAGCCACACCGTCTGCATCGACAGCGAATCCTTGCCGACCGGAATGGAAATGTTTAATTGTGGACAAAGTTGCATGCCGACGGCCTGCACGGCGTCGAACAGTTTCGCGTCTTCGCCGGGTGCGCTGACGGCAGCCATCCAGTTCGCGGACAATTTGATCTGGCTGATATCTTCGATCGCCGCCGACGCGATATTCGTGATCGCCTCGCCCACCGCCATGCGCGCCGACGCGGGTGCCGACAGCACGGCGAGCGGCGTGCGTTCGCCCATCGCCATCGCCTCGCCTGCGTAGCCGGCGAAATCGGCGAGCGTCACGGCGCAATCGGCGACTGGAACCTGCCACGGGCCGACCATCGGATCGCGCGCGCACAATCCGCCGACGGTGCGATCGCCGATCGTGACGAGAAACGATTTGCTGCCGACCGCGGGCAGGCGCAGCACGCGTTTGAGTGCGGCTTCGAGCAGAATGCCGTCCAGATCGGGCACGATGTCCATGCGCGCGACTTTGCGTTTGCTGTCGCGCTGCATCTTAGGCGGTTTGCCGAACAGCACGTCCATCGGCAGATCGATGGGCAAGTACGGTGAATCGGCAGTCGGGAATCGGGCATCGGTCAGAACCAGCTTGCGCTCGTCGGTGACCGAGCCGACCACGGCGAACGGACAGCGCTCGCGCGCGCACATCGCTTCGAAATCCGCTACGTCGTTTTGATTCAGGCCGAGGACGTAACGTTCCTGGGCTTCGTTGCACCAGATCTGCATCGGTGAAAGTTGCGGATCGTCCGACGGAATTTTGCGCAATTCGATGATGCCGCCGACGCCGGAATCGTTGAGGAGTTCCGGAATCGCGTTGGACAATCCGCCCGCGCCGACATCGTGCACGCTGACGATCGGATTGTTTTCTCCGCGCGCCCAGCACGCGTCGATGACTTGCTGACAACGCCGTTCCATCTCCGCGTTGTCGCGCTGCACGGAGGCGAAATCGAGTTCGGCCGAACTGTCGCCGCCCGCAACCGACGAGGCCGCGCCGCCGCCGAGACCGATCAACATCGCCGGACCGCCGAGCACGATGACCGCGTCGCCTTCTTTGAGATGCCGCTTCTGCACGTCCGACGCGCGCATGTTGGCGACGCCGCCAGCGATCATGATCGGTTTGTCGTAACCGCGACGCACGGTGCTTTCGCCGCATTCGGCTTCGAACGTGCGGAAATAGCCGCCCAGACATGGTCGGCCGAATTCGTTGTTGAACGCGGCCGCGCCAATCGGACCGTCGCGCATGATCTCAAATGCCGTCGCCATACGCGGCGGCAGCGGACGCTCTTTTTCCCACGGCCGCGGCAAATCCGGAATGCGCAAATACGATGTGGTGAATCCGCACAAACCGGCTTTCGGTTTGCCGCCGCGGCCGACGGCGCCTTCGTCCCGAATCTCGCCGCCCGCTCCCGTTGAAGCGCCGGGAAACGGCGCGATGGCGGTCGGATGATTGTGCGTTTCGACTTTTATCGCATATGGAATGGATTCTTCCACAATGCCGTATTTTCCACTTTGTGCGTCCGCGAAAAAGCGCCGGCCCGGACCGCCTTCGATGACCGCCGCGTTGTCGCTGTAGGCCGACAACGTGTGCTGCGGTGAAACGGCGTGCGTGTTCTTGATCATCCCGAACAGAGTTTTTTCCTGCGGCGCGCCATCGATGGTCCACGTCGCGTTGAAGACTTTGTGCCGGCAATGCTCGGAGTTGGCCTGAGCGAACATCATCAGTTCAGCGTCGGTCGGATCGCGGCCGAGTTCGCCGTAACGCGCGGCGAGATACTCGATTTCGTCGGCGGCCAGCGCAAGTCCGAGCCTGCGATTGGCGTCGGCCAGCGCGCCGACCGCATCGATTCCGAGCGCGATGCGAACCAGCGGTGCCGCATCGCCAGTCCGGAACAGGCCGCCGGCATCGGCGAGCGAGGTCAGGACGGATTGCGTCATCGGATCGTGCAATGTCGCGACCAGCTTTTGCCAGCCGACCGAATCGGCGGCCGGAATGCGCTCGATGGCGTACGCGAATCCGTGTTCGACGCGATCGATCGCAAATCCGCAGCCGCGCAGGATTTCGGTGGCTTTCGAGGACCACGGCGAAATCGTGCCGAGACGGGGAACCGCCCAGAAACTCGCGGGTTTCGGTTCGCCCGGCGTCGCGCGCAGGACATCGCAAATACGCTCGCGGTCCAGCGGAGCCGATTCGTTCGCGGCGACGTAATACACGTTCCACGCCGCAACGAGCTTGCTGCGCAAGTCCAAGCGGCGTAATTCGCGATTGATCCGCTCCAGGCGAAACGCCGAGAGGGCCGGAAGCCCATCAAAAACGATCATGGCGAGCGCATCAGCGCGTGCAGTACGGAAGGATGCATATTCTAACAGGACAGGAATATGCGGATTCCACTGCGGGAATCAATCGCAGGGTGACTTTGGACGCTGATCAGGCGGCGCGCACGTCTACAAGCTCGCTCGTCGAATGCGGTGAGGGAATTGCGACGCCATCCTCTTTCATACCTTCCAGATGGAACTCGATAGCCTCGCAAATCAGCCGGATCACCTCTTCGCGCGATTCCGCCGCCGCGACGCAACCGGGCAAATCCGGAACATACGCGCCGAAACCATCGGATCCTTCCTCGATCACGACCATAAACCGCACCGTGATTCGTCGGGAATCTCGACCTATTTCGAAGCCACCGGCTTGGCCGTCTTGGCCGCTGCCTTGCGGTCAAGCTCGGCCGCCAGCAGCGTCGGCGATACGGCTTTCTCGTTGGCGACCATCGTGCCGTCTTCGGCGAGTACGGTCGGTGTCGCGTTGATGCCGAGCGCGACGCCGAGCGCCTTGGTTTCGGCGACCGGGTTGGCGCAAGTGCCATTGCCGGGATCCTGTCCGTTCATCGCGGCGGTATAGGCTTCGTTGCGATCTTTCGCGCACCACACGGCTGCGGCTTTCTTGTCGGCGCCGGGATGGATGTCGAGCGGATACAGAACGTAATGCACGGCGATGCCGGCACGGTTGTATTCGGCGATTTGCTTATGGAACTGCTTGCAGTACGGGCAATCGACGTCGGTAAACACCGTTACCGTATGTTTCGGATTCGGCGGCGCGAAGATCATCTGTTTACTTTCCGGCAGTTTCGCCAACGCCTGTTCGCGCAGGGTCGCGATGCGCGCGGCGGTGAGGTCTTTTTTCTGCGGCACGTCGTACAGCTTGCCTTGCAGCAGATATTTGCCGTCTTCGGTGACGTAGACGATTTCGCCACTGATGATCACTTCGTAAAACCCGGGCAGATCGGATTTGACGACCTGATCGATGATCGCCATCGGCAGCAGGGAATGAATGGCGTCGCGCGCGGATTTGTCGGCGCCGTCGGCGGCCATCGCGATCGCGGCGAAGGTCGAGAGAACAACGGCAGTCAGGAATTTATTCAGCATGGACACTCTCTTTTAAAGCGCTATTCGGATACAGACCGGCCAACGCGGATTTGGTTCACTGCGCGGTGGCGGTCTTCGGTTTCGACAACTCGGCCAGGCGCTGCGCGAGTTGATCCGGCGGCACATAACCACCGAGTTGCACACCGTCGCTGGTGAAGATCGCCGGCGTTCCGTCCACGCCCATCCCGGTTGCGATGGTGCCGACTTCGCCGATCGGGTTGGCGCAGGTCTTGGCTGGCAGATTCGCGCCGTTCATCGCATTCGTATAGGCGCTGTTGCGATCTTTTTCGCACCACACCGTTTCGGCTTTCTTGTCCGAACCCGGATGGATCGAGAGCGGATACAGCACGTATTCGACCGCGATGCCGAGGCGGTTGTATTCGGCAATCTGCTTGTGGAATTGCTTGCAGTACGGGCAATCCACATCGGTGAAAACGGTAACGGTGTATTTCGGATGCGGCGGCGCGAAGATCAGTTTCTTGTCGTCGCCGATGCGCGCCAAACCTTCCTTGCGCACGCTCGACAGACCTTCGTTGGTCAGATCACGGCGCGTGGCGATATCGAAAACGTGACCTTCGATCAGGAATTTGCCGTCGGCGCTGATGAAAATCACGTGACCGTCGGCGACCACGTTCAGAAATCCGGGCATCGTCGATTCGCTGATCGACTGGATCTTGGCCTGCGGCACGAGCTTGTGCAGCGCATCGGTCACGATCTTCGTAGTGTCGTCCGCGCCGTGCTTCGTCGCGTCGTCAGCGGCGTGCGCGCAGACCGCGCCGAACAGGAGCGCCGCAGAAATCAGAAACTTGTACATGATGAACCTCGATGATGCCCAGCGTCGGGCCGATGGACGATAGACCGGGCGATGGGGCGGGATCATTCAATTGTCTCACGCCATGCGCGGAGCCGAAACCCGCTTGTCGACGCGCGCATGCCGATTGCACGATTCGCGTCATCCACGCGGATGGTGTTTTTCGTGAAGGCGTTTCAATCCTTCGCGCGCGACGAACGTATAAATCTGCGTCGTCGACAGCGAACTATGGCCGAGCAACATCTGCAGCGCGCGCAGATCCGCTCCGTGATTCAGCAAATGCGTCGCGAAACAATGTCGCAATACGTGTGGAGAAATACGTTTCGTATCGATGCCCGCCTTTTGTGCATGACGTTTCACGGTGACCCAGAACATCTGCCGCGTCATGGCGGCGCGGCGATTGCTCACGAACACCGCATCGACCGCCGCGCCGCGCAACAAGACAGGACGCGAATCGGAATAATATTTTTCGATCCAGTCCTGCGCTTGTTCACCGAGCGGCACCAGACGCTCCTTGCCGCCTTTTCCGGTGACGCGCGCGACACCTTGGCGCAGATTCAATTGTTCGGTGCGGATACCGACCAGTTCGCTCACGCGCAAACCCGTCGCGTAGATCAATTCGAACATCGCGCGATCGCGCAGTCCGAGCGGTGTGCTCACATCAGGTGCGCCGATGAGCGCGTCGACCTGCGCTTCCGACAATGCCTTCGGCAGCGATCGGGGCAGTTTCGGCGCATCGAGCAGCAGCGTCGGATCTTCGGTGATCGCGCCGATGCGCATTCGCGTCCGATAAAAATGGCGCAGCGTCGACAAAAGGCGTGCGTTGGACCGCGCCGTGAATCCTTTTCCGGTTCGGCCGCCTTTCTGCATGCGCTGCGAGAGATAGCGATACAGCAATTCGCGCGCGCAGCGATCCAGCGAACCGCCGCTCGCGTTCAGCCAACGCGCCAGGCTTTCCAGATCCTGCCGATAACTGGCCAGCGTATTGTCGGCGAGACCTTGTTCGGACCAGATGCGTTCGAGAAACGCATCGATCGCCGCGCGGTCCGGTTCGGCGAGAATTCCTTCGCTGGGTTTTGGTTCCTGCATCATGCGATTTCGAAAACTTGCAAGCGCGAGCGTAAACCCTGACGCTTGCCGAGTCATCCGCCCACCCTTTTGTCATGAATTCGACCGTAGCCATTCCGCGCGCCGCACTCGGCCTTCGACTTCTCGCCTTGCTCTACGATCTGTTGCCGTTGCTGGGCTTGTGGTTTCTGGCCGGCGTTATCGGGGTTGCGGTAACGGATGGCACGCTCGATCCGCATCGCTTCGCACATCGCGCGATGATCCAGATTCTCCTGATCGTGTTCAGCGCGAGCTATTTCGTGATTTCATGGTCGAACGGCGGACAGACGATCGGCATGCGCGCGTGGAAATTGCGGCTGGTCACGGAAGACGGATTTTCCTTGCCGTGGCCGCGTGCGCTGCTGCGTTTTTTCCTGGCCTCGATATCGCTCGGCGCGCTGGGGATCGGATTTTGGTGGGCGTTGTTTGATCCGCAACGTCGCACGATTCATGACATTGCGCTCGGAACGGCAATGCGATCGGAACCCAGACAAAAATGATGCGCCGTCAGCCGTATCGTCTGAAATAAAACAACGCTGCGAACGCGAGCAAGACCGAAGGCAACGCATTGGTCAGCGCCAGATTGAAATTGTATACCGCGCCCATGCTGACCACGGCGCTCTGGAAAAAGTAGTACGTGATCGCCAGTGCAATGCCGATGAACAGCCGCTTGCCTAAGCCGCCGGTGCGCAGCGCGCCGAACGCGAACGGCACCGCGCAGAACGCGAGTACCAATACGTTCAACGGATAGAACACGCGCGCCCAATACGCACGCTGATAACTCGATGCGTCTTGCCGATTGCGCTGCATGTAATCGATGTTGCGCGTCAGATCGTTGACCGACAGATACTCGGCATGAATCATCGATACCGACAATACATTCGGATCGAGACTGGATTGCCATTGCGATTCCGGCTGCGTGGTCGTATCGGCCGACGCGCCTTTAAATTCGGTGCGGCGAACGTCGTGCAATGTCCACGTTTCGGCAGTATGCGTCGCCGTCTTCGCCACCGACAAGGCCTGCAATTGGCCGTTCGGCTGGAATTCGAAGACGCGCACATCCTGCAATTCGACCATCGCGCCATTGCCGGTGCCGCGCGTATGGCCGTGTTTCGCGTTGACGACGTTGTTGCCGTCACGCGCCCACAGGCTGCCGCCTTTGCCGATCGCCACGTCCTTGGATTTCGCCGAAAGCTGCATCGCCTCGGCTTTCTGCTCACCGCGCGGTCCGATGGTTTCGCCGACGATCATCACCGCGATGGTCACAACCGTCAGCGTGATGATGACGGAAACGCAGATACGCAATTTCGACAACCCCGCGGCGCGCAACGCGGTCAATTCGCCGCTCGAGGCCAGACCGCCCATGCCGAGCAATCCGCCGATCAGCGCGGCATAGCCGAAGAACTGATACGCGCGGCGCGGCACGGTCAGCAAAATGTAGACGACCGCCTTGCTCAGTGTGTACTGCCCGGTGCCGATGTCATTGACCTCGGCGAGGAACGAATGGAACGCGTCGAAACCGATCAAAAATCCCCACGCGAGCAACACCGAACCGAGCACGGATAACGCGACGAGCTTGTCGATTTTCTTGAACACCGGCGTGCGCATCAGGCTGCGCCTCGCTTGCGAACGACGGCGGTTTTCGGTTTCGGCAACTGCTGACCGCGCCAGCCGAGATAGATGGCAATCAATGTCGTCGGAATCAGGATCAGCCAAAATCCGAAACGCGGATCGAACATGCCTTGGCTCAACCGCGAACGCCAGATGGCCAGGCAGTTGTAATAGACGAACCACGCCAGCAACGCGATCAGCAAACGCGCATAACGCGGTTCGCGCGGGCTGGATTTCGCCAATGGCAATCCGAGCAGAACCAGAACCAGCACCGACAGCGGCGCCACCGTTCTCCACTGTAATTCCGTGCGCTGCACGATGTCCGGGCTGGCGAACAATTGCGTCGTCGTCGCACTGCGCTTTACGGAATCGGGCGTCGTATCGTTCGACGTATCGGACAATTTGATGTCGTTGCGCTCATAGTGCATCAGCCGAAAGTTGTCCTGGCCCAAAACGCCTTCGACGCGGAATCCGTCGTTGAGCCCGAGGAATCGCGCCACGCCATCGGACTCGTGATACAGCTCGCCATCGGTCGCGGTGACGATGTTGATGCTCGTCGTCTTGGCATCGGGGCTCGGCCTCTCGCTGGCCACGAACATTTTGGTGAATTTGGTGCCGTCCGTGTTCATGCCTTCGACGTACATCACGCCGTCGTTGTTGGGCAACGGAACAAAATGGCCCGGCTCCAGTCCGGCGATGATCAGCGATCGGCTGGCTTCTTCCTGCAGCGTCTGCGCTTGTCGCACCGCCGCCGGCGCAAACCAGAACGAGATCAATGCGGTGACGATCGCGAGCGGAATCGCGAACAGCGCCAACGGTCGCAACAGGCCGGACACCGGCAATCCGGATGCCGCAAAGACCGCCATTTCGCTTTCACGATACAAACGCCCGTAGGCGATCTGCACGCTGAGAAATGCCGACAGCGGAATCAACAGCGTGAGCGTATCGACCGTGCGCAGACCGATCAGCGCGAGCAGCAAATCCGCCGCGACGCGGCCATGCGCGATCTTGTTGAGCAAGTCCGCGACCGTCGCGCCCGTTACCACGAGCAGCAAAATGAGCACGGCGGCGGCGAAGCTCCACACCAATTCCCGCGCCAGGTAGCGATCGACGATTCTGAGCATGGACTCGATAGTTTTGCAGTAAACTTGGACGATTGACCACGCGTTTCGCGTGGCCCGCAGCGCGATTGCATCGCGTCTCGCGTTCAAACCGCCTTAAGTTTAGCCGGGCTCGCGTTGCCGCGGCGTATTTTTCGACGATGGATAACCCATGACCATTCAATTCAGCCTGACCCAGCAATCGCCCGAATCGGCCGATGCCGCGTGCATCGTCGTCGGCGTGTTCGAAGATCGCGTGCTTTCCGACGCGGCCAAGCGCATCGACGAAAAATCCGGCGGCGCGATTACGAAACTGCTCGACTCGTCCGATGTCACCGGCAAGCTCGGCTCATCGCACGTCCTGTTCGCATTGCCGAACGTGAGCGCGCAACGCGTCGTGCTGATCGGATTGGGCGAATCGAAAAAATTCGACGCGGCGCGTTTCAATCGCGTCGCGAATGACGCGGCTCGCGTTCTGAAATGTTTGCCGTTGAAGAGTGCGACCTCTTATCTCACCGAGATCGACGTACCCGGCAAAGATCTCGCGTGGAAAATCCGCACCGCCGCCGTCGCCACCGACGCGCAGGCATATCGCTACGCCGCCACATTCAAGGCGCGCGAAAAATCCAAAACGCCGGAATTCGAAGCGATCGTATTTTCAGGCGCCGACAGCGCCAAATCCGCGCTCGCGCAATCCAACGCCATCGCCGCCGGCGTGCGCTTCGCGCGCGAACTCGGCAACCTGCCGCCGAACATCTGCAATCCCGCGCACATCGCCGAACAAGCCCAGCAACTCGCCGCGCACCATCCGGGGGTGATTTGCGAGATCCTCGAAGAAGCCGAGATGCGCAAGCTCGGCATGGGCGCGCTGCTCGGCGTCTCGCAGGGATCGGCGAACGAACCCAAACTCATCGTGCTGCAATGGAAAGGCGCGGGCGAAAAAGACAAACCCGTCGCGCTGGTCGGAAAAGGAATTACGTTCGACACCGGCGGAATTTCCATCAAGCCGAGCGCCGGCATGGAAGAAATGAAGTTCGACATGTGCGGCGCGGCCGGCGTGCTCGGCGCGTTTCTTTCCGCAGTCGAGCTCAATCTCAAGCTGAATCTGATTTGCGTGGTGCCTGCCGTCGAAAACATGCCCGGCGGAAAAGCGCAGCGGCCGAGCGATGTCGTCACCACGATGTCCGGCCAAACTGTCGAAGTACTCAACACCGATGCCGAAGGCCGCCTCGTGCTGTGCGACGCGCTCACGTATGTGCAAAAGTATAATCCGCAGATCATCATCGATGCCGCTACGCTCACCGGCGCCTGCGTCGTCGCACTCGGCAAACATGCCACCGGCCTGATGACGAAAGACGATGCGCTCGCCAACGATCTGATCGCCGCCGGCGAAACGACACTCGACCGCGCCTGGCGCCTGCCGCTGTGGGACGACTATCAAAGCCAGCTCGATACCGGCTACGCCGACATTGCCAACATCGGCGGCAAATACGCCGGCGCGATCACCGCCGGATGTTTTCTTGCGCGTTTCACCGAAGGCTATCGCTGGGCGCATCTGGATATCGCCGGCACCGCGTGGGAAGAAGGCCGCAAAGGTTCCGCGACGGGACGCCCGGTGCCGATGCTCGTCGAATATCTGAGCAGACTCGCGAACGCATAAATCGTCGCGTGGGGCAACTCAGAATGTCCTGACGCGTCCGTTGGCTGTCTCGATAAATTGGCAGTGCCCGATCCGAATTTAGATAGGATGCGCCGTATCACGGCGCGATATTCCTGTTTGCGCCGCCCCAATTAATATTTGGTTGTTGCGCGGTGCGCAACACGCTACACTGGAGTCATGGATGATTCGTTCGTTCCGTCACAAGGGGCTGCGGCGCTTTTTCGAAACGGGAAGCACAGCAGGGATTCAACCGAGTCACGCACGGCGATTGCAGGCGATTCTCACCCTGCTGGATGCAGCTAAAGTCATCGAAGATTTAGGTGCTTCGCGGTTGAAACTACACGCCCTCAGAGGTCAGCAGCATGGGCGTTGGTCGGTTTGGGTCAACGGCAATTGGCGCTTAACTTTCGAGCTATATGATTCACATGTATCCGTGCTCGACTATGAGGATTATCACTAATGGCTATGTACAACCCGATGCATCCAGGCGAATTCATCATGGAAATCTATCTGGAAGAACATGGCATCAGTGGCCGCGAACTGGCCGAGAAACTTGATGTTTCCCCCTCCACGCTTAATCGCATCCTCAAAGGTACCAGCGGCATCACGCCTGAAATGGCATTGCGTCTTTCGAAAACGCTCGGCCCTTCTCCCGAAATGTGGCTGCAAATGCAGCAAAATTACGATCTCTGGCACGCACGTCGGAATCTGAATCTGAAACGCGTGACGAAGCTCAAACTGAAAGCGGCCTGATGCCCCGAGCGGATTTCTATCTGATCGATAAACCGCGCTTCCGCGACGATCCGTTATTGCTCGTCTGCGAACTTACGAAGCGCGCGTTCGATGCGGGACAGTCGGCGTTGATTCTGACGCGTTCGTTCGATCAAGCCGAACAGCTCGATGAGAAACTGTGGGAATTCGCCGACGACGTGTTCATCCCGCATCAGATCGCCGGCGACGAAGACGATGCGATCACGCCAGTTCTGATCGTGCCTCCGGATTCCATCACCGAGGATCGCGCGCTGGTTATCAATCTGCGCGAAGACGCGGCACCGGGCTTGTTCGATCGCGTGCTGGAAGTCGTGCCCGCCGAACAGTCCGAACGTGATGGGTCGCGCAAACGCTGGGCGATGTACAAGGCCGCCGGTTTCGAAGTCGCCAAGCACGACATGTGACCTTGGCGCTTATTTCTCCGCCCACACACCAGTAACGCCATCGATCTAAACGCTCGATCGTGCGGAAGTTGACGCCGGTTGCGGCATGGGCGCGGCGCGCTTCTTGGGAATGGCGCTTAGCCCCGCTACAATTCCTATAGACCTCTTCACCCTTTTCAAAACCCGCTCGATCGGGATAGGCAGCCTTACTCCGTGGAAAAAAGTTTCGACCCGCGCAGCATCGAAAACAAGTGGTATTCCCGCTGGGATGCCGACGGGCTGTTCGCACCTAGCGGCGACGGCGTGCCGTATTGCATTCTGCTGCCGCCGCCGAACGTCACCGGCACGTTGCACATGGGACATGCGTTCCAGCAAACGATCATGGATGCGCTGGTTCGATACCACCGCATGCGCGGCATGCGCGCGTTGTGGCAGGGCGGCACCGATCACGCTGGTATCGCCACTCAAAAAATCGTCGAAAACCAACTCGCCGCGCAAGATAAATCGCGTCACGATCTGGGCCGCGAAAAATTCGTCGAGCGCGTGTGGGAATGGAAAGAGGAATCCGGCTCGACGATCAGCAACCAGATGCGCCGCCTCGGCGCGTCGATCGACTGGTCGCGCGAACGCTTCACGATGGACGACGGTTTGTCCGCCGCGGTGCGTCGTGTATTTGTGCAATGGTATAGAGATGGACTTTTATACCGCGGCCTGCGCCTGGTGAACTGGGACCCGGTGTTGATGACGGCGATTTCCGATCTCGAAGTCAATAGCGAAGAACGCGACGGACACATGTGGCACATCCTGTATCCGTTCAGCGAAGGTCCGCAAAAAGACGTCGATGGCAACGACATGCGCGGCATGACGATTGCCACGACGCGCCCGGAGACGATGCTCGCCGACGGCGCGCTGGCGGTGCATCCTGACGATGAGCGTTACAAACATTTCGTCGGAAAATTCGTCGACCTGCCGTTGTGCGATCGTCGCATTCCGATCATCGCCGACGATTTCGTCGATCCCGCGTTCGGCAGCGGTTGCGTGAAGATCACCGGCGCGCACGATTTCAACGATTACGCCTGCGCCAAACGCCACAACATCGAGATGATCGTCATCATGACGCTCGATGCGAAAATGAACGATAACGCGCCGGAAAAATATCGCGGCATGGATCGCTACGTCGCGCGCAAAGCCGTCGTCGCCGATCTGGAAGCGCAGGGTTATCTCGTCAAGATCGTGCCGCACAAAAATCAGGTCCCGGTGGGCGATCGCTCTGGTGTCGTCGTCGAACCGATGCTCACGGATCAATGGTTCCTCGACCTCACGCGCGACACGCAACCGGATGGCCGTCTCGGCGGGCGCCGCGCGATCACCGAACCTGCGTTGAATGCGGTGAAGGACGGCAAGGTTAAATTCGTCCCCGAAAACTGGAACACCACGTACAACCAATGGCTGGAAAACATCCAGGACTGGTGTGTCAGCCGTCAGCTGTGGTGGGGCCATCGCATTCCGGCGTGGTACGACGAAGCCGGAAATATTTTCGTCGGTGAAGACGAAGACGATGCGCGCGCGCATTCGCAAGCCGCACCGGTCGGCGCGCTGCGCCAGGACGATGACGTGCTCGACACCTGGTTCTCGTCGGCGTTGTGGCCGTTCTCCACGATGGGCTGGCCGTCGAACGAACCTGTTGTCGAAGGCGGCCGCATCGTCGCGAACTGGCCGCAGGACGAAAGCTATCTGCCGAGCAACGTGCTCGTCACCGGCTTCGACATCATCTTTTTCTGGGTCGCCCGCATGATCATGGCGACGCAGTATTTCATCGGCAAAGTACCGTTCCACGAGGTGTACATCAACGCCATCGTGCGCGATGCCGACGGCCAGAAGATGTCGAAGTCTAAAGGCAACACGATCGATCCGCTCGATCTCATCGACGGCATCGTACTCGATGCGCTGGTGAAGAAATCGACCGCGTCGCTGTTGATCCCGCAGGTTCGCGAGAAAGTCGAAAAACGCATCCGCAAGGATTATCCGGACGGCATCGCGGCCGTCGGCGTCGATGCGTTGCGCTTTACGTTCGCCGCACTCGCGACGTATGGACGCACGATCAATTTCGATCTGAAACGCGCCGAAGGCTACAAGAATTTCTGCAACAAGTTATGGAACGCGGCGCGCTTCGTGGTGATGAATTGCGAAGGCTTCACTGTCGCTCCCGATGCGAAGTTTGCACCGACATCGGATGCGGAAAAATGGATCCTCACGCAGTTCGAACGCACGCTCAAGGACGTCGAATTGCAGATGCCGTTGTACCGCTTCGATCTCGTTGCGCAGGCGCTATACGAATTCACCTGGAATATCTATTGCGATTGGTTCCTCGAATTCGCCAAACCCGCATTGGCCGATCCAGCGCACGCCGATTCGACCAAACACACCTTGTTGTTCGTGCTCGAAGCGCTGTTGCGCGCGCTGCACCCGATCATTCCGTTCATCACCGAAGAAATCTGGCAGACCATCGCGCCGATGCTCGGTAAATCCGGCGGGAGCATTTCCACGCAACGTTATCCGCTATCGCCGCAGTTCGGCCTGTTCTCCGATGCCGTCGCCGAACAATCGATCGAATGGCTGCGCGACGTGCTCACGCAAGTTCGACGCATTCGCAGCGAAATGAACATCACACCCGGCAAAACCATTCCGCTGCTATACGCGAACGGCAATTCCGTCGATCGTGTGCTGGCGACGAAATTCGACGCGCAGATCGCGTTCCTCGCGCGCACCGAATCGCAGCGCTGGCTCGGCGAAAAGGAACCGGAACCGGCCAGCGCCGCGGCCATCGTCGGCGACATGAAAATCCTGATTCCGCTGGCGGGACTGATCGATCTCGACGCGGAGAAGACGCGCCTAGCGAAGGAAATCAAGCGCGTGGATGGCGAGATCGTGAAAGTGAATGCCAAATTATCGAACGAAAATTTCGTCGCGAATGCGCCTGTCGCGGTGGTCGAAGAAATGAAGCAACGCCTGAGCGACTTTCAAAAACTGCTCACGGGTCTGAACGAGCAACTCGGCAAACTGTAGCGCGATCAGTTTTCCGGCGGCATCAATTCCATGGCCATCACGATCGCATCTTCGCGGCCGCGCTTGGCCGGATAATAGTTCGGGCGTTTGCCGATCTCGTTGAAGCCGAGTTTGTCGTATAGCGCGATCGCACGATCGTTCGACGGACGTACTTCGAGAAACACGCGCTCGGCACGATGCCAGCGCGCCAGATCGATCAACCGTTCCATCAAATGCTTGCCGTGACCGCGCGATTGCTGGTCGCCGGCAACGCACACGTTGAGGATGTGCGCTTCGCCCGCGGCGACGGAGAGAACGCCGTAACCGATCACCTCGATTCCCTGCGCCAACACCCAGCAGTTATAACCGGCGCGCAAACAATCGCGAAAGATGCCGAGCGTCCAGGGAAATTCGTAGGCGGCCAGCTCGATCGCCACGACATGATCGAGATCTTCCACGCGCATCGGCCGCACCAGCGGGTACGGTTCTTTGAGATTCGCGACCATCAGTGCAACTCGCGCGCCCGGCGCGCGATGGGTTTGAGCGTCTGCCACAGCGCGCACTTGGAAATCGCCGAACCGAAACTGATCGACGGCTCGTCCGCCACGGCGATGACCGAGGTGTTCTGCTGCGTCGCCGACAGATGCGCGCCGAGCGATCGCGCGAGCGCCGCGCCCAGCACGAGATAGGCATGCGCGAGCGGCACGGTCTCGAATGAATTGTCCGCGTCCGCGGCGAGCCAGCGGATGTGGTCTGCCTCGATACCCAAAACCGTCGGCAGCGATTTGCGCAAATGTGCGCATTGTGGACTTTTCAACACCGCATCCGACGCGGCGACGACCAGCCACTCACCATCGCTCGACGCACTATCATTTTTTGGCGCGACCGCACCGCGCAGCACATAAACCTCTATATCCATCGCCGCGAGCATGTCGCGGCGTTGCGCTTCAGCCAGCATGTGCGTCTTTGCCCAGCGCGGCCAGATCGGTGTAGAACTTCGCGAACGCCTGATCGACGGCGGCGCCGAAGGCGGCAACGGTGCCGGCGATTGTCGCATCCGCCGCGTTGGCATCGGCGGCATAGGTTTGCTCCAGCACGGGCTCGCCGCTGTCCTGCTCGATGCGAATATCGAACGCGACATGCGCGGTGAACGTCTGGCCGTTCTGCACGCGCTCGTAGCGCGTGATTTTGCCCTGCACGCGCAGGGCCTGATTGCTGGCCGGCAACGAGTCGGTTACCAGCGCTGACACGCCTGAATCGCGCAGCATCTGCGTCAGGCGCGACTGCAAACCGCGCGAGGGCGGATCGCCCCACAACTGATAATGATAAGTGCGCAACGTCGTCTGATTGTCACTGGTCGAGTAGATCAACGCTTGTTCAGCGTAAATGCCTTCGCCGCGGAACACTTCGACTTCGATCGGCAACGACGTCAGCGGTGGATCGGCGTGCGGCAGCGCGGTCGGCGGGGGCAGACGGAAATAGGTGACATCCGGAACACTCGCAGGCGAACACGCGCCGAGAGCGAGAACGAAGAAAATCGTCAGCAATTTTTTCATTGTTCGTTTTCCTGAAGCTTGTCGGCTTTCGGCGCGATGAGCAATCGGTTCGGACTCTTGCGCACTTCACGCGCGAATTCGTCGAAGTTACGACTGGCCACTTCCAGATGCTGCATGATGGAATCGACGCGACCCGACAGCGACGCGAGCACCGCACGCAGATCGTTCACCGATTGACGCACGCCCGGACGGTTTTCTTTGGCGATGCTATCCAGCTGACCGATGGCATCGTCGAGCTTCTGCTGTGTACCTTTCAGTTCGTGCGTCAAATCGCGCGTGTTGGCGAGGATCGACGAGAGCGCCGCGCGGTTTTCGGGCTTCAGTAAATCGTTGACGGATTCCGACGCCGTATTCAAACGTCCGAGCAGGATTTTCGATTGCTCGACCAGTTCCGGTGTGTTCTTGTCGATCACCGATGCGATCGAATCGACGTGCTGCGACAGATTCTTGATCAGCGGCGCGATCTGATCGCGCGTCAGTTCCGTGAGCTGTCCGGCGAGTTCGTTCATGGCGGAAAAAATATCCGCGTTCTCGGCGCCTTTGAGTTCACTGCCCGGCACGGCGGGATCTTTGCTCACGCCCTCACTAATGCCGATGGCGACATCGGCGAGCAGACCGCTGGAGGTGAGATGCGCAACGCTGTCTTTCGGGATCGGCCAGTCCTTGCGTACATCGAGTTCGATCTTGTACGTCGTGCCCTTGTCGGTGCGTTCCGGAATGATCTTGCCGACCTGACCGATGCGGAAACCTTCGTAAAAAACCGGCGCGCCGAATCGCAGACCGGTCACGTTGCGGTAGTGCGTGAAGTAGTCGCTGCTCGCGCCGCCGCGTCCGGAAATCATCGCGAGCGTTCCGAGCAGCAGCAAAAAGGCGGCGATCACCACGCCGCCGACTAGAATGTAATTCACGTTGTCGCGCTTCATCGCTCCATCCCCTTGCTCACGCGGCTTGTTCTTCCGTCAATCGTTTCAGATACGCATCGGCATCCACATGGATTTCACGCGGACGCCGGTTCAACAAATCCTGGATTCGCTCGTTGTCGGCGTGACGCACGTCGTCGACCTTCCCCGTCATCAGGATATTGCCCTGATCGAGCACTGTGATGGTATCGGCAATCTTGAACGCGCTTTCCAGTTCATGCGTGACCACGACGATGGTCATGCGCAGCGCATCGCGCAGGCGCAATATCAGTTCGTCGAGTTCAGCCGAGACGACCGGATCCAAACCCGCCGACGGTTCGTCGAAAAACAGCAGTTTCGGATCCATCACGATGGCCCGCGCGAGCGCCGCGCGCTTGATCATGCCGCCGGAGAGCTGGCTCGGCATCAGGTCCTGAAATCCGCCGAGATTGACGACTTCGAGTTTGAGCCGGCTCATGATACGAATCGTGTTTTCGTCGAGCTTGGTGTGCTCACGCAATGGCAGGCACACGTTTTCGCCGACGCTCAAGCCGGTCAGCAGTGCACCACCCTGAAACGAAACGCCGATCTGTTTTCGCACCGCGAGCATTTCCAGTTCGCTCGCATCGGCGATGTCGAGTCCGAGCAAGCGCACCGTTCCGCTGCGCGGTCGTTGCAAACCGAGCAGATGTCGCAAAAGTGTACTTTTACCCGATCCCGATCCGCCCATGATCACGCGAATCTCACCCGCGTTCACGTTGAAGTCGACGCCTTGCAGAATGCGTCGGCGCCCGTACCACGCCTCGAGCTTGTGTACCTCGATGAGCGGACCGGATGCGTTGGCGGCGGGAACGTTCATCGTTAGCGATTTATGCGGCGCGCCGTTGCGAACGTGTCGCCGATCGATACGGCACGACGGAAACGCGTAAACCGAAAGCGGTGAGAATATTGAACAGCGTGTCGTAACGTGGATTGCCGCGTTCGCTCAGCGTGCGGTAAAGCGTTTCGCGGCTGAGGCCGGTTCGTTCGGCGAGTTTGCCGAGTCCGCCGAGTGCGTCGGCGACGTTGCGCAAGGCGCGTGGCAACGCGCGCGGATCGCCGTCTTCAAGGACGGCTTCGAGAAATTCAACAATGTCGCGCTCGCCACGCAAGTAGTCAGCGGCGCGAAACGGCCGGCTAGCGGCGTGCTTGATAGTCTTTCCAGCTGGCATGTGCTTTTTCAATGTCTTTTTTTTGACCTTGTTTATCGCCACCGACAAGAACGATGACGAGGCGATGCCCGTCTTGCCCGCAATAAACGCGGAATCCAGGACCAGTATGAATTCGCAGTTCGAAAAGCCCGCTTCCAATCGGTTTCCAATCTCCTCGCGAACCGTCGCTCAAGCGCAAGACCCGAGCGACAATTCCGTTACGCAAACTCGAATCCTTCAAACCCATCAACCATTCGCGAAAAGGGCTGCGACCAGTGATGGTCACATACTCGCGCACTTCCATATGCGGCATTCCTAAATTGTAGCTTAAAAGCTAAAGCCTTTCCGCCTTCACCGATTGAGAAAGAACGAAAAGATCATATCCGCGACGATGATGTAGCAGATCGACAGCACCACCGATCGTGTGGTGGCGCGGCCGACGCCCTCGGCGCCGCCCGTCACGCCGAAGCCAGTGCTGCAGCCGATCAGCGTGATCAGCGTGGCGAACACGAACGCTTTGGAAATGCCTTGCCAGATATCGCCGCTGCTCAGGAGCGCGAGCGTCTGCGAGATGTACGCGGTCGGCGTGACGTTGAGCGCCGACGCGCTGTACAACGCCGCGCCGACGATGGCGACGGCGTCTGAAAACATGGTAAGTACCGGCAACATCACCAGCATCGCGATCAGCGCGGGGGCGGCGAGATAGCGGATCGGCTCGATGCCCATCGTGGCGAGCGCGTCGATTTCCTGCGAGACGTTCATCGATCCGATACGTGCGGCCAGCGCGGAGCCCGAGCGGCCGGCGACGATGATCGCGGTGATCAGCGCGCCGAATTCGCGCGTGACGGATTTCGCGACGGCGACGACGACCTGCGATTGCGCGCCGAATTCCGACAGCGCGGCGATGAACTGGATGCCGAGCATGATGCCGATCGTCATCGACATCATGGTGACGATGGGTAACGCATCGACGCCGATCTGGCGCATCTGTTCGAGCACGGCGCGCGGGCGCATCGGCTGTCCGGTGCGCCAGCCCAATGCGGCAAAGTATAAACTTTCATAAAGCAGCACACCGGCGTAACCGATGCCTTCCACCGCCTGCACGGTGGCGCGGCCGATGCTCGCCAGCGGACCCGTGATGAGGTTCATTACGCGGCCCGGGCCGCTTCCAGACTCGGAAACATCACGAAGACGCGATCCAGGCGCGCGAGCTGCAGCACGGCCATCACGGCTTTGCTGGCGGCCACGAGATCGAACTTCTGGCCTTTTTCGCGCGCGCTCTGGAAGCCTTCGACGAGGGCTGCGATACCTGACGAATCGATGTAACTCACTTCCGATAATTCCACGCCGACTTTCTGCGAATCGCCGAGCGCGTCGAGAATCGCCTTGCGCACTTGCTGCGACCAGGACAGATCGACTTCACCTTTCAGCCGCACGAGCACGTAATCGCCGAGCGATTCGCGGACGCATTCGTTGTTGTCGTTGCTCACTCCATTTCTCCCAAGGCCTGCTCTCCTAAGGCATGATCTCCTGAGGCATGATCTCCTAAGGCATGATCTCCCAACGTGTGATCTTCCGGCGCCAATCGCTTGCGCATGCGCAACACGTTTCCTTTTCCGCCGGATGCCGGTTTTACTTTCCAGTCGTCCATCAGCGCATCGATGAACGGCAGGCCGAGTCCGCCAGGTCGGCATTCGGAAAGATCACGCGGTTTGAGCTTGTCCACGTCGACCGGCGGCGCGTTGTCCCGAAGCTCGAATACAAGCATATCCTTCTCGCGCGCCAGATGCAGCGAAATCGTCTCGGTCGCGCACCCGCAATACGCGTGACGCATGATGTTGGTGCAGGCTTCGTCGACGGCGAGTACGAGACGGTCGCGCATTTCGGGCGCGACGTCCTGCGCATCGAGCGCGCCGCGCAAGGCCGCGCGCACCGCACGCATCTGCGTCGGCTCGGCCGGGAAGGTCAGGTCGAGCAGTCCGATCGTCGATTTTCCCCGCGGTTCCTGCAGCAAAAGAATCGTCGTGTCGTCGACTAGCGTTAGGCGTTTCAGATCGCCGAGCAAAGCGCGCAGGCGCGGTTCCGGCGCGAGCACGGAATAGCGTGTGATCAGATCGCGAAGTCCATGCATGCCGAGGCGGGCTTCTTCGCTTTTGTGGACGTCGGTCGCGCCATCGGAGAAAAGATAAAGCGCGCGCGTGCCGAGATTGACGTGATGTTCGCTGTACGTCGCTTCGGCGATGACGCCGAGTGGCGGCCCGCCGGCATCGAGTTCCTCGAAATCGATGCCGTCGTAAAGCAGCGCCGGCGGAAAGCCTGCGCTGGCCATCACGACATCGCCTTTCTTGCGATCGTAGAGACCGACCGCGGCGCACACGAAACGTCCGCCTTCGAGCGTGCTGCACAATTCGGCGTTGACGCTCGACAGCCATTCCGATGGCGCGGAGGCGTACTTGCCGGCGGAACGCAATAACGTCGTCACGCGCACCATGAGGAACGCGGCGTCCAGACCTTTGCCGGAAACATCGGCGATGACGAACGCGATGCGGCCATCCGGCAGCACGAAGAAATCGTAAAAATCGCCGGATATTTCGTTGGCGGGAAGATTGACGCCGATGATCGGAAACGAATCGCGGCGTCGCTTCGGCAACAGCGACTTCTGCACTTGCCGCGCCAGCGTCAGTTCGCGTTTGATGCGCTGCTGTTCGACCAGACCCTCGGCCAGTTGCGCGCCGTGGATCGCGAGCGCAGCGGGCGCGGCGATCAGGCGCAGGATGTCGGCATCGTCTTCGTCAAACAGACCGCCGTCACGGCGATTGATGACTTCCAGCGCGCCGATCACGCCCTGCGCCGTGCGCAACGGCGTGCACAAAATCGAACGTGTGATGAACCCGGTTTCCGCATCGACATTACCGTGCACGCGCGCATCGTTTTGCGCATCGCGTACGATCTGCGTCGCGTTTTCAGAAACGGTGCGGCCGACCACACCTTGTCCAACTGAGAGTTTGAGACCGGTGATGTCGACAGGGCCGGCGCAGTTGCGGCAGATCAGGAGACCCGTCGTCGCATCGATCAGAAACAGCGACACCGCTTCGGCCTGCATGAAACGCGCGATGCGCGTAACGGCCAATCGCAACGTCCGATCCAGATCCAGCGATTGCGTCAGTGCCTGACTGAGTTCAGCAAGAAACGCCAGCGCGCGCCGCTCGTGAGTTCCGGGCGGAAGCGGCCGCGCGGCGTTCACGGCACCTTCGGCTCGCGCCGCCGCCGCGTGCGCCGCTGCCAGAATGTCAGGATCGGACCGGACAACGCATACGCCGCCGCGATCCCGAACAACACGCACGGCGGATTGATCATCAGCGCCACGATGATGAGCAGCGCAATCGGAATCCAGAAGAACGGCACCTTGTCCGAGCGCGGCCACGCTTTGAAACTGTAGTAGCGGAAACGGCTGACCATCAGCAAGCCGGTGATCGCTGCGACGAAGGGCGTGATGAATTGCACGTCGGTGCCGGTGTGCCCCAGATAGATCGTCATCCAAACGTACGACATGGCGAGACCTGCTCCAGCCGGAATCGCCAAACCCTGGAAATACATTTTGTCTGCGACTCCGACCTGCGTATTGAAGCGCGCCAGTCGCAATGCCCCGCACGCGGCGAAGATGAACGCCGCAGCCCAGCCGACCTTACCCCACGCCGGCCCGTATTCGGCGAGCGAGGACAGCGACCACGTATACAGAACCAGCGACGGCGCGACGCCGAAACTGACCAGGTCCGACAGCGAATCGTATTGCACGCCGAACTCGCTTTGCGTGTTGGTCAGCCTCGCGACGCGACCATCGAGCCCATCGAAAAGACCGGCGATGAAAATCGCGATGACCGCCGTGATGTAGTGTCCGCCGATCGACGAGATGATCGCGTAGAACCCGGAAAACATCGCACCCGTCGTCAACAGGTTGGGCAACAGGTAGATGCCGCGGCGCGGTTTGGCCGGTGTGACGGGGTTCGTATCCATCAGGACCCGAGTTAAAGCAGAATGTCGTCAGTGTACCCCAAGCTACGTATTTGCAACGCTTCGGAACGGCGAAAAAGCTTGTGGTTTGGCGCGACAAGTGCTATCCAAGGCACTTGCCGACAGGGGGCAAACTAGGCGCCTGCAACGCGGCGCGGGAGACCTGCGATGTTACGTACAATGCTCATTCTGGCCATGTGTTCGGCCGCCGCGACCTCGTTCGCGGCGTCGGGTCAGGTCTATAAATGGACCGATGCCCAGGGCGTCGTACATTATTCCGACGCGCCGCCGCCGATGACCCAACAAAACGTGCAGACGGTTCGCGTGAGTGGAGGCGATCGTCCGCGCGCCGTCGACACAGATTCAACGCCATCGCCCGAAAATAAGCCCATAGACAGTTCGACGGCCGAAACTCCGTCGACTCAAGTTGCAAATACCAACGACCATTCGAAAGATTGCGCTAATGCGCGAAGTAATCTTGAATTGCTTCAAAGCAAGTTTCCGGTCAGCGTTGCAGGGACTGACGGAAAGCCAATGCCGCTCGACGACAAGGCACGTCAAGCGCAAGTCGCAGATATGAATGCGCGAATTGCTCTTTATTGCAAATAGCCGCGCAGGCGACCCTGCTGTTCAGCAGGGTCGCATCAATAGCATCCTCTTGCTATCCACACTCACTCTCGCTGTTGCCGGCGCGTGGTGGTACTTCGCGCCGGACACGCTGCCCGATGCAGTCAGGCATCACTTGCCGGCTTCGGCTAAATCCAATCCCACTTTGTACCGATGGAAGGATGCCAAAGGCGGAGTCCATGTGACCGATGTTCCGCCAGCGGACCGTCCTTACGAAACTTTGCACTACGATCCCAAGACCAATGTCGTGCCGACCGTAGTGCCTCCGAAAGGGACGATCCGATGACGCTCGCGCGCGCTACGGGCAGGCTTTCGTCGCGTCCGTAGCGAGCACGCACTTTGCTGTCGACTTGTGTGGATAGACGCCGCTGTAATTTGCCAGCACGCCGGCCGTCACGTTCGCGTTGACGAAATTTTCGGCGACGAATCCGACTTCCGGTAGTCCGAGCAAGACGAAGCCTTCGGCCGATGTCGTCAAACGATGGTTGTCGATGGGGTGAAAATGACCATCGTTGGTTAGATCTATGATGAAGTGGCCGCTCGAAAACACGCTACTGACATCGAATGGCTCGGTCAGGCTGGTTTTCAACGCGCTGGATCCGGCGGGCGTCAGCGCGATCACGCTGGTTTCGTGGCAAAACTGCGGGGCGATGGTCCCCGGCGGCTGCTCGGGAAATCCGGCAGGCGCCATGGTCAATTCCTCTCGATCGAATTGTTGGGAGTTAAACGGCGCGCACGCGCCGTCTGCGCCGAAGGCGCCATCGAACGGTTGCAGCGAGGTCAACCCGTGATTCAACGCGGGATCGACATAAAACCGCTTGGTGGGGAACGTGGAAACCCAATCGGTTTGCGCACCAGCCGATGCACTGACGACGTACTCGTTGAACAGTTTTTCCGACATGAACAGCGCACTCACTGCATCGACCGCTTTGGAAAAACGCGCCTCGACGATGTGACCGCCGACATCGACCGACGCGGCATACTTGCCATCGACCTGCGTGCTCGCCGTGTCGAAATCGGGCGCGGCATCCTGCGGAGGCGTGTGCTGAATCCCGGAACTGAAACCGTCGATCGTCGTCGGCGCGACGGTGAAGAAGGTGCCCTGTGCCGCGTTGACGATGGCCGTCGAACCGTAAAGGCCGCCCGTCGGTGCGGACAGATCGGCCGACGAATTGGCCGCCCACAGGCCGCCCATATTCCATGCCGCGACGACTTTGCCGCAGTCGGCCGGCACGCCGTTCGAACCGTGTTCGACGGCCGTGATCAGGCCGTGTGCGTCATTCGTCACTTCGCCCATCTCGAATACCTCGAAATGTCCCTCGCGCATGCGTCCGGCCGTGGCAGGTCCGCCATCGGCCTGTGCGCCGGTGTATGCGGCGGAAGAGAAGGCGACATTGGCGATGTTGACGCCGCCCAACGAGGTGCTGAATGCCGGCACCGTGCACGAATTGTCGCGGGTCGCCAGGGCCGTCGCATCGCCGTTGGCGACAATGTCGGCGGTCCACACGTCGAACGGCGACAGGTATACGTTGAACGAAGCCACGGTACGACCGTTGTAGGCCTCGTGAAAACGCAACTTGAGAGCTTTGACGTGCTCGGTAGTGTTGACCAGCGTGATCAGCGTGCCTTGATTGGCGTTCGCGGTGTAATAGGGAAACTCCAAGACCTGGCCGACGCGCCGCGCGCTCAGCGTCATTGCGCCGGCGCTGGACGATGCGGCAAGTGCGACGAGGCACGCAGCGGAAACGGTCATCGACATCAGTTTTGTTTTCACAATGCAAGCCTTTGATTTATGTGGGTCGGGAATTGTGTTCCGACGCGATCACCGTTTGTCGGACAATTTGCGGACAAGCGTCGGTCGCCGCGAATCGCACGCATCGCGAGCGATCGCGTGAAACGACGACCTGTCGCCCGCGTACGTCAGGAATTGGGCGGTTTCATGTCGTCCTTCCAACAAACGAATTTTCGCCGCGAATTGCGACATCCGCAGCGACGCGTCGCGCGCAGTTGGTGCACGATGCGCCAGCCGCTACACTTTGCGGCCGTCCGAAAAGAATCCCGTCGATGCGTCTGTCCCGATTCCATCTCATCACGCTCAAGGAAGTTCCGGCCGAAGCCGAAATCGTCAGCCACAAACTGATGATCCGGTCCGGAATGATCCGCAAACTCGCCGCCGGCATCTACACCTGGTTGCCGCTGGGGCTGCGCGTGCTGCGGAAAGTCGAAGCCATCGTGCGCGCCGAAATGAACCGCGCCGGCGCGCTCGAAGCGCTGGCGTCCATGGTTTTGCCAGCGGAGCTTTGGCAGGAGTCGGGGCGTTACAACAAATACGGCCCGGAGCTGTTGCGGCTGAAAGATCGCCATCATCGCGATTTCGTGCTCGGTCCGACCCACGAGGAAGTGTTCACGGATCTGATCCGGCGCGACATCAAGAGTTATCGCCAGCTGCCGATCAATCTGTATCAGATCCAGATGAAATTCCGCGACGAGATCCGTCCGCGTTTCGGCGTGATGCGCGGGCGCGAATTCCTGATGAAAGATGCCTACAGCTTCCACATCGACGACGCCGATCTGGAGCGCGAATACCAGAATATGCGCGAGACGTACAAGCGTGTATTCACACGCATGGGTGTCGATTTCCGCATCGTGCGCGCCGACACCGGCGCCATCGGCGGTGATCGCAGCGAGGAATTCCAGGTGCTCGCCAACACGGGCGAGGATCAGCTCGCCGTTTCCGATACGTCGGACTATGCGGCGAACATCGAAGTGGCCGAGACGCGTCCGCAAGGCACGCGGGCTGCACCTGCGAAGACGTTGCAGAAAGTGGCCACGCCGACGCAGAAGACCTGCGAGGACGTCGCCGCTCTGCTCGGTGTGCCGCTTGAGACGACGCTAAAACTGATCGTGGTGAAATCGAAGGACGGCGGGCTCGTCACGCTCGCGCTGCGCGGCGATCATGTGCTCAACGCGGTGAAAGCGGCGAAACATGCCGACGTCGCATCGCCCCTTACGCTCGCGAGCGAAGATGAAATCCGCGCCGCGTTCGGATGTGAACCGGGTTTTCTCGGGCCGATCGGCGACAAGGTTCGCGTCATTGCGGATTTCGCCGCGCTGCATCTGGCCGATTTCGTGTGCGGCGCGAACGAAACGGGATTCCACGTCACCGGCGCGAACTGGGTGCGCGACGCGGCAGAACCGGCGGCGGCGGATTTGCGCAACGCGGTCGAGGGCGATCCGAGTCCGGATGGTCACGGGCATTTGCGGCTGGTGCGCGGCATCGAGGTCGGACAGATTTTCCAGAACGGTCCGCTGTATACGAAAGCGCTCGGCGTCACCGTGCTCGATGAGGCCGGCAAAGAACTCGTGCCGACCGCCGGCTGCTACGGCATCGGCGTCAGCCGCACGGTCGGTGCGGTGATAGAACAATGCCATGACGACGCGGGCATCATCTGGCCGGATTCGATCGCACCGTGGCGTGTCGCCATCTGCATGATCAATCCGAAGAATGACGCGAACGTGATCGCGATCGCGGAGGACCTCTACGCCGAGTTCGACCGTCGTGGCATCGACGTCTGTCTCGACGATCGCGGTTTGCGTCCCGGTGCAATGTTCGCGGATATCGAACTGATCGGCATTCCGCATCGCATCGTGGTTTCCGAGCGCGGCGTGGCAGCGGGCATGTTCGAGTATCGCGGCAGGCGCGATGCGGAAAGTCGCAATCTGAGCCGCGACGATCTGTTCGCGATGTTCTCGAACTGAAGCGAAGGCTTCAGCGATCTTTCTTGACCAGACCTTTCAGCCGGCCGAGCCAGGAACTATCGGCCGGTTTTTCCGCCTCTGAATTTTCCACGGCGGGCTTCTTGGCGAACTTGCCCGCGATGCTCTGATCGCGTTTGAGCTTGTCCAGATCGGTCTGTTGCTGGCCGCTGATCTTGGTTTCCCAGCGACGCTTGATCTGCTCCTGCTGCACTTTCGAGCGCAACTGGTTGCGATACGAATCGGGCAGGCTTTCGCGGAACAGTGCACTGGGCTCGTGCGTGAGATGACGGCCGATGTCGTCGAACAGCGCGTCGTTGAGCTGACTGGCCGGCACGTTTTTCGTGGCCATGCCCAACGAGTCGAAATTGGTCAGCGTGATCTTCACGACGGCGCTGTCGGCATCCGCGTTGAACGTCGCCGTTTGCGTGATGCGCCCTTTCGCCTTGAACTTGGCCGAAACGGTTTCGCCGCTCGCGTCCTTCTTCGGATCGAGCAGGCCGCCCAGGTGAAAGCGCTGGAATGCGGCGGCCACGGTGCGCACTTTGCTCGCGCCCTGCACTTCGACGGTCGGGCATTCTTCGTTGGAGATCAGGCACGGATAGCTGAGCGTGATTTCTTTCGAGCCCGGCTGCTGATTCACCTTCAGATCGTATTCGTGTTCGGCATAGCCGATGATTTCGCCGTAACCGTTGAGCGTGTAGCGAATCTGTTTTTTCGGCTGCAGGATTTTCAGGCTGGCAACGAGCTTGGTCAGATAGCCGAACAGCGCCGTCATGCCCGGCTCGAGCTGGGTACGGAAAATTTCTTCGCGCTCGGCCTTTTGCTTGCCGGCCTCGTCAGCCGTCGCCTGCAGCTTTTGCGCTTCCTGTTCGAGCTCGTCCAACAATCCCACAGTATTGTCCTCTGCCATCCGTTACCCGCGACAGCAAGCAGGCTCGATCTGCATCGAGCGGCTTTGCATTCCCCCATTCGGCACCCGAAGGCGCCGTCGGTTAACTTAGTGCGATAGCCGTCTGCATGCAAGGGGCAAGCCGATATTCCGTGACCGATTCGAAAAATTTTCGGTACACGAGCGGCACCCTCATCGCTCAGAGACTACGGCGCGGCGCAATGAGCAAATCGCCAAACAGCAGTCCGGCCACCAGCGACACCAATAGCGCGATCAGCGTGATCGCCATGTCCATGCCGAGCGACAAATCGCGCTCGAACATGAAAGACAGCGTGCGAAAGCCGACGCTTCCCGGCACGACGAGGATGATGCCCGGCTCGCGGATCACCGCGCCGGGTCGCTTGACGACCCGCGCGAACAGATTGCCGAGCGCGCCGATGGCGAAGCCTGCCACGAGTACACCGAACTCCGGCGTGAATGCCGAACTTCCGTAATACGTAATGACGTAGCCGAGTGCGGCCGCGATCATCACGAAGAGGTAGTCGCGCCACGCGGCCTGGAACAGCACGGCAAACGAATAGCAGCCGAAAACGAGTGCTGCCCACTGCGCCCAATCCGGGATCGGTGCGGCGATCGGCGTCACCGGAATGATGTGCATCGCATGACAGAGTTGTGTCGCGGCCAGCGCGCCGAACGCGAGTTTGAATAAGGTCATCACCGCGCCGGCCAGGCGCGCGACGCCGGAGATCAGGTGTTGCGTCGACAACTCGCGCACGGCCGTGGTCAGGCTGATGCCGGGCATCAACACAATGAGGCTCGCCAGCACGACGGGTTTGACGTCGATCGGAATCAGCCAAGCACTGAGCGCGGTCGCAGCGAACGTGGCGAGCAGCGCGGAAATCGCCTCGAAGCTCGCGCTCAATCGCGGATTGCCTTCCGACACCATCGCCAGCGCACCGATGAAGAGGCCGATCGCGCCTGCGGCGGCCATATCGACCCACGCCGCGTGCAGGATCGCGGCGATCGCCGCCGATGCGATGCCGTAGCTGATCGTCGTGCGGATTTGATTGCGCAGCGTCCGCGACGTGCGCAACGCGTGCAGGCGCGCGAAACCTTCGGCGATATCGAGCGTGCCGTCGATCACCTGATCGGCGATCGCGTCGACATCGCACAACAGGCGCAGATTCACTTCGCCCGGCGGAATGCGAATGACCTGCGTGATCTCGGCCAGCGCGCCTTCGCCGCGGCTGCGATCGGAGAACGACAGAATGATCGATGTCGGCGTCGACAAACTGTTGCACTCCAGATCGAGCCGCGCGCTGACGCTGTCGATCGCCGCTTCCAGACGCGCCGCCGTCGCTCCGTATTGATGCAGGCGACGCGCAAGCTCGACCACGAACTGGATGCGAACGCTAGTGCTTGTCGAATTCATGTCGCGATTCTGGCACGTCGCGGCGGCGCGAATAAGCCGTCGCATGAGCGATAATGCCGCGATTTTTTCGCGCGGCGATCGAATGGGTATCGGGGAAGCATGCGCCGTCGGCAGCGCGTTGACGTGGTCCGGCGGCGTGATCATCTACAAGCGGCTCGGCGAAACCTTGCCGCCACTGCAGTTGAATCTGCTCAAGAACGTCATCGTGCTGCTGGTGCTGCTTCCCACTTTGCTGCTGTGGCCGGGCGTCGGCTGGCCGACGTTGAGCGTGTCGGCCACGCTGCTCTCGCTTTTGTCGGGCCTGATCGGCATCGCCGTGGCCGATACGTTGTATTTCCGCGCGTTGAATACGCTCGGCGCGGCGCGCATGGGCATCATCGGCAATCTGTACAGTCCGTTCGTGATCGTCCTGTCGTTCGCGTTTCTCGCCGAACGGCTCAACGCGCTGCAGATGGCGGGATTCGTGCTCGTATCGCTCGGCGTGCTGCTCGTCACGCGACAACGCGCGGAGAAGGTCCTCACACCTCGACAATTGCGGCACGGCGTTCTGTACGGCGCCGCCGCGGTGATCCTGATGGCGGTGGCCATCGTGATGGTCAAGCGTGTGCTCGAAGGTCAGCCGCTGGTTTGGGTGATCACGCTGCGGCTGGTGGGAGGCGTGATCGGATTGCTGACCGCATTTTTCTGGCAGCGCGAACCGCTGCTCGCCCACGATCCGGCGTTGCCGACATTGCGCTGGCGCGTGTTGGTGGCCGGCGCGCTGCTCGGTCAATACGTATCGATGATGTTGTGGCTCGCAGGATACAAATATACGCAGGCGTCTATCGCTGCGATCTTGAACGAAACGTCGTCGATCTTCATCGTCCTGCTGGCGTGGATTTTCCTGCGCGAGGAACTCACCGTCCGCAAGGTGATCGGCGTTGCGTTTACGATTTCAGGCGTCGCCTGCATGCTCATGGCGTAGCGCTTTTGCCGATGCGCGACATAAGTTGCATACACGCGGCTGCGACGGGTTTGCTAAGGTGTTCGTCTGGATAGCGAGTTCTCTTCGCAGAGCGATCATGACGCAAGCGATTCTTCCAGTATCGGACACCCTTGCCGCCGGCACCGCACGCGGCTTGCGCTCCTCGCGCAAACCGCGCTATTTGCAAGTGGCCGATGCGTTGCGCGACGAGATCCGCCACGGCGATCATCCGGTCGGCCGCCACTTGCCGACCGAAACGGCGATCTGCAAACGCTTTTCCATTAGCCGTTTCACCGCACGCGCGGCGCTGCGCCTGCTCGAGGAACAGGGACTGATTTCGCGCCGACGCGGTTCGGGCACGACCGTACGCAGCGCCGAAGCGCAAATCAGCTACGACCAGCACGTACGCACCATCGACGATCTTCTGCAATACACCAACGCGACCGGATTCCAGTTTCTGTATACCGATCGCGTCGATGCCGATTCGACGTTGGCCGGCTGGCTGAATATCCGCGTCGGCACCGAATGTATACATTTGCACGGCATACGCTATCACCGCCGCACGCACGAGCCGTATTGCTTAGGCGAAGTTTACCGGCGCGCGAGCTGGCAAGGATTGCCGCAAGGATTCGCGCGCATGGAAGATGCGATGCGCATGATGATCGAAGAGGAATTCAATCATCGCATCGGCAAAGTCGAGCAATCGCTGAGCGCCGTTGCGATCACCGAAGAACAGGCCCACGAACTCAAAGTGCCGAACGGCACGCCGGGATTCCGCAGCGTGCGCCGTTATTTCGATTTGAAGGGCCGGCTCGTGCTCGTGGCCGTCACCTTGCATCCCGGCCATCTCTTCAGCTACTTCGCACGATACGAACGCACCGACCCGGCCCTGCACGTCTAGCCGCGCGACCGGTAAAAAGCGGACAATTCGGGCTCACCGACGCCAGCGGAGCCGGCAATGAGCGAGCGCGAATTCATGGAGTACGACGTCGTCATCGTCGGCGCCGGTCCGGCCGGACTGGCGCTCGCGATCCGGCTCAAACAGCTCAAGCCGGACATCCGCGTTTGCGTGATCGAGAAAGCCTCGACCATCGGCGCGCACATTCTTTCCGGCGCGGTGATCGAACCGCAAGCGCTCAACGAACTTTTGCCGGAATGGGGAAAGAATCCGCCACCGATTTGCGTGCCCGTCACCGGCGACGAATTCTGGTGGCTGCGCGATCACGAACGCGCGATGAAATTGCCCGCGCCGCCGCAGATGCACAACCATGGCAACTTCATCGTATCGCTCGGCGCGTTGTGCGCGTGGCTCGCGCCGCAGGCCGAAGCACTGGGCGTCGAGATTTATCCCGGCTTCGCGGCGGCCGATGTTTTCTACAACGCCGACGGTTCCGTCGGCGGCGTGAAAATCGGCGACATGGGCGTGGCCAAAGACGGTTCGCACAAACCCGGCTACACGCAAGGCATCGATATCAAAGCGCCGATCACCGTACTGGCCGAAGGCGCGCGCGGCAGTCTCACCAAACAACTCATCAAAAAATTCCAGCTCGATAAAAATAGCGATCCGCAAACCTACGGCATCGGCATCAAGGAACTGTGGCAACTGCCAGCCGGCCGCGTCGAAGCCGGCAAAGTGATCCATACGCTCGGTTGGCCGCTCGACGATCGCACCTACGGCGGAAGCTTCATCTACAACCTCGACAAGGATCGCATCGCCATCGGCTTTGTCACTGGGCTCGATTACGAAGACGCGATGTTGTCGCCGTTCGAAGCGTTTCAGCAGCTCAAGCATCATCCGCGCATCAAACCGTTGCTCGACGGCGGAAGTATCCTGTCGGCCGGCGCGCGCGCGATCGTCGAAGGTGGTTATCAATCGCTGCCCACGTGCGAAATGCCGGGAGCGATGTTGATCGGCGACACGGCCGGGCTTCTGAACGTGCCGAAGATCAAGGGCACGCATCAGGCGATCCGGTCGGGCATGCTCGCCGCGGAACATATCGTCACGGCGAATACCGCTGCGGGCTGGGACAAGAAATTACGCGCCTCGCCGATCATGAGCGAACTGCGCAAAGTGCGGAATATCCGTCCCGGATTCAACAAAGGTTTCTGGATGGGTATGGCCAACGCCGGCTGGGAAACCGTCACCGCCGGACTCTCGCCGTGGACGCTGCACAATCACGCCGATCACACGGCGCTTGAAAAAGTGGAAGAGTATACTTCGCCGAAAAAGGATTACGTCGAGCGCACGCTACCGCCACGCGACCGTCTCGCCGAAGTCTACTTCGCCGCGACCGAACACGACGAAGACCAGCCCGTCCATCTGCACGTACTGGACCCGACCATCTGCGTCACGCGTTGCGCGCAGGAATACCAAAACCCCTGCACGCGCTTCTGTCCCGCCGGCGTCTATGAAATCGTCGGCGACGGCGCCGACAAACGCCTGCACATCAACGCAGCCAATTGCGTGCATTGCAAAACGTGCGACATCAAGGACCCGTACGGCATCATCAACTGGGTGACGCCGGAAGGCGGCAGCGGGCCGAATTACCAGAATCTCTGAGTCAAACAAAAACGGCGACCGCCTTAGCGATCGCCGTTTTGTGTCCGTAGCTGGAGCGAATTCCGTTCGCTCAAAACCTTGCTATCGGATCAATTCCAATGACCGCGTTCATAGTGCCAGCGGCCATCACGCTGTTCCCAATTGTCGTTGACCCAATGATGGCCACGACGTTCGCGGAGGTAGTGTCCTTTCACCCAGACGTGGCGATGGCCGGACCAGTTCCAGTAGCCGGGCGCCCAAACGTAGCCGCGGCGATCATGCGGCACCACTTCAACGCGGGGTGCGGGCGGGGCGACGTCGATATCGATGTACGTGCGCGCGCTGCTGATACCGGGCGTCAGGCTCGCGCCTACGCCGATCGCGGCGCAAAACAGTGCTGTCTTGATTGTCATGTTGCCTCCTTGAGTTTTCATCCCTAAAAATCCTGACCGTGAACGACTCGCGCCGACGGTGTGAGTGCACCATACGGCGGCGAGAATGAATTGCGTCGAAACGGCGTGAAGACGGCATGACGCAACGCACCAAGCCAGCTCAGGAGGTGGACAACGATTCCGCCAGTTTTTGGAGCAGGTGCCGCGTTCCGGTTTCGCGCGATCCCGCATCATCGTAGCCGTCGAGAAATGCGCCCTGCTCGGTGAGTTTCATGCGAGTGCGATCGCCGTCGGGCGTCAGTTCGATCGTCGCCAGCGAGACCGAAATGAGACGGTCGTCGATATGCATGTGATATGCGTAGACGATGCGTTGACTTGGAACGATGTCGTGGTAATACGCGTCGAATGCGGATTTCCGGCCGCTTTTCCATTTCCCGACAAGACGCTCGTGACCGCCGACGCGAAATTCGAATTTGCGTTCGAGCTGGTCCCAATCGCTGGTGCCGCCGAACCATAACGATTTGGCTTTTTCATCGGCGAATGCCTTGAACACCTGCGCGGGTGTGGCATCGAAGTGACGATCGATGACGAATGTCGCGTGTTGCGCGGAGTGACTTTTCGGATCTTGCATCGGTTTCGGCGCGAATTTGTCGTCAGTGTTTTTTGCGGGCATTTTTCTTCTCCTTTGCGTTGACCTGTTTCAGATACACATCAAGTTGATCGAACTGCTGTTCCCAGAATTGCCGGTATTGCTGAACCCAGTCGCCGGCCTCGCGCAGGGGCGCGGCCTGCAGACGGCACGGTCGCTTTTGCGCCTGCCGACTGCGTGCGATGAGGCCGGCGCGTTCGAGCACTTTGAGGTGCTTGGAGATCGCAGGCGCGCTCATCAGGAACGGCGCGGCAAGTTCGTTGACCGACGTTTCGCCCAATGCCAACTTCGCGAGGATCGCGCGGCGCGTAGGGTCGGCCAATGCGGAGAACGTGGCGTTGAGTCGATCGGCTGTCATTTATAAACCATTTGGTTAATTAACCTAATGGGAAATTACAAGAATGAGCTCGACGCGTCAAGTGCTTCACTGACGCCGGTTCGCTACGATGCGTTCCTTTTTCACGAGATACCCAACATGAAACCTCGCATCGCCCTCGTTTCTGCCAAGGCCGCGCGCGATCTCGACGACGACCTGCCGCCGTTGCGCGATGTGTTGCGCGATCGAGATGTCGATGTATCGATCGTCGAATGGGACGATCCGAACGCCGAGTGGAATGCGTACGATCTGGCGCTGATTCGCTCGACGTGGGATTACACGCAGCGCCTGCCCGAGTTTCTCGATTGGGCCGCGTGCGCATCGGCGCAAACGCGTCTGCTCAATCCGGTCGAGGTGATGCGCTGGAATACCGACAAACATTATTTGCACGATTTGGAGAAATCCGGCGTCGCGATCGTGCCGAGCGCATTCATCGAGCTCGACCGGAACGCCACAAATGCCGTGGCCGAATTTCTTGCGCGCCACGACGATGCCGAATTCGTCGTCAAACCATCGGTCGGTGCAGGATCGCGCGATGCGCAGCGTTACGTTCGGCATCAAAAAGACGAAGCTGGCGTTCATGCGCAACGACTGCTCGACGATGCGCGCACGGTTTTGTTGCAGCCGTATCTGGATCGTGTCGATGAGCACGGCGAAACCGCGTTGATTTTCTTCGGCGGCGTTTTCAGCCACGCCATCCGCAAAGGCCCGCTGTTGCGCAAGAACGAAGGTCCGACGCGTGCGTTGTTCGCGGCCGAACACATCAGCGCACGCGAGCCATCGCCCGAAGAACGGCAATTGGCGGAAAAAACGCTTGCCGCGATGCCGTTCGCGCAACCCTTGTTGTACGCGCGTGTGGACATCATCCAGAACCGATCCGGCGCGCCGGTGTTGCTCGAACTCGAATTGACCGAACCCTCGTTGTTCTTCGCTCATGCAGATGGAGCAGCCGACCGGTTCGCCGACGCAATTCTCAAGGCCGCGCGCTGAGCATTTGCGATTGTTTACGACTCGGTTACGTTCTTTTGCCGGCCTTTACGGTCCGCCGGTAAACAACTTGGACACTCCGGCGTTATTGTGATCGTGGCTTCCGCCACACACTCACTACCGGAGGTTTTTATGTTTCGCACTATCGCGCGTTCCGTGCTGACGGCGCTTCCCGTCACGGCACTTTCGGTTTGCGCGCTGGCACAAACAGCCGCACCCGAACATCCGTCGTTCTATCAGCTGATGTTGCAGAAGATGGATTCGAACGGTGACGGACGAATCTCGCTCGACGAATACCTCGCCGCGGCGAATACACGTTTCACATCGATCGATGCGCAAGGCAAAGGCGCCGTCGACGCGACCGACATCGAAGTCGCACCGACGACCTTGCAGCGCGATCAGAAGATCGCCGATTTCATCGTCAAACGCATGGACAGCGACGGCAAAGGCTACGTATCGGAAGACGATTTCGTCGCCAAGGCCAAACAGCGTTTCGCCCGCATGGATACGCGCGGCGATGGCAAACTGACGCCGGACGAACTGTCCGCTCCCCGTCTGCACGAGCATCAAAAAGCGGCGCAAAACGCGAATCCCGATGCGCAGGCCAAGCGCGCCGCGTTCGCGCAAAAATATTTCGACCGGATCGATGCGAACCACGACCGCGTCGTCACGCAAGACGAGTACATCGCCGCCGCCACCGCGCACTTCAACAAGATCGACAAGGATGGCAGCGGCGAGCTCACCGCGCAGCAGATTGCCGCATCGCCACGCATGGTGAAGCACGAACAGCGCATCGCCTCGCACGAAGTCAAGCGCATGGATACGGACGGCGACGGCACGGTCTCGCAAGCGGAATTCATGGCCGGGGCCAAAGCGCGTTTCGTCAAGCTCGACAAAAACGCCGATGGTTTCGTCGATGCCGATGAACTGTCCGCGCATCGCTGGGCGCACGCGGGCAAGGCCGCTGGCGACGGCGGCTGATCCGGAAATTCATTTCCCGAACGGGCCGCGTCTGCGGCCCTTTTTTTGTCCGGTGAGCGCCCCTACGAAGCGTCGTCAGCGCGTGCGCTCGCGGCGGTAAACAGAGCGAAGAAATCTGTCCAAGCGATGGCCTGCATAAGGGTGCAATTCATTGCGCCCGGCGCCCTTGACGTCCATTGCACTGCCGGCACCACACCGATTTTTGCGCCTCAACGCACCCCGTTCGCCCCATAACGTGTTCTGGGCTATTCGGTCGCGGTAGAATCGCGTCCCCTCCGCGCTTGCGGAATGTTCGAGCGGAATCACGAACCCATGAAGATACTGGTCGGCTATAAGCGCGTCGTGGATTACAACGTCCGCGTTCAGGTGAAACCGGATGGATCGGGCGTGGTCACCGATGGCGTGAAACTCTCGGCCAATCCGTTCGACGACATCGCGCTCGAAGAAGCGTTGCGTCTCCGCGAAAAAGGCATCGCGACGGAAGTGGTCGTGGTGACGATCGCGCCGGCCGATGCGCAGGCGCATCTTCGCAACGGTCTGGCGATGGGCGCCAATCGCGCCATCCACATCGTTTCGAACGATGCGGTGCAGCCGTTGACCGCCGCGCGCGCCTTTCTGAAACTGATCGAAAAAGAACAGCCGCAAATCGTCATCCTCGGCAAACAGGCGATCGACGACGACTGCAACCAGACCGGGCAAATGCTCGCCGCACTGTGGAATCGTCCGCAAGCGACGTTCGCGTCGAAAGTGGAAATCAGCGGCGATGTTGCCAAGGTCACGCGCGAAGTCGATGCCGGTCTGGAAACGATCGAAGTCGATCTGCCCGCCGTGATCACCACCGATCTGCGCCTCAACGAACCGCGCTTCATCAAGCTGCCGGATATCATGAAGGCGAAATCCAAGCCGATGGAAACGATCGAATTCGCATCGCTCGGCATCGAATCCGGCGATCATCTGAAGACCACGACTTATTCTCCGCCCGCCAAACGCAGCCGAGGCGTGATGGTGAAAGACGCCGCGGAATTGGTCGCGACGCTGAAGACGAAAGGATTGCTGTGATGTCCAAAATTCTGATCATCGCCGAACATCTCAACGGCAAATTGAATTCGTCGACCGCGCGCTGCGTGTCGTGCGCGAACGACATGAAGGCCGAATCGATCGATATCGTCGTATTGTCCGATGACGCGGCAGCGATCGCTGCGGAAGCCGCGGCCATCGCCGGCGTCGGCAAAGTGCTGACGGTGACGAATGCCGCGAACGCGCACGCGCTGGCGGCCATCTACGCGCCGCAGATCGTTGCCGTCGCGAAAAACGGCTATACGCACGTGCTCGCGCCGTCGACCACATTCGGCAAGGATGTCGCACCGCGTGTCGCCGCGCTGCTCGGCGTAGCGCAGGTTTCCGACATCATGAAAGTGGAAAACGCGAACACGTTCCAGCGCCCGACCTATGCGGGCAACGCGATCGTGACCGTGCAGGCGCCCGCCGATCAGATGCTCGTCGCGACAGTCCGCACTGCCTCGTATGCGGCGGCGGCAGGCGGCGGCAGTGCGACGATCGAAGCAGCGAACGTTTCCGTCGAGCTGCCGACGCATACGCGTTTCGTCGAACTCGCGCAGGGCAAGAGCGATCGGCCCGATCTGCAAGGCGCGGCGCGCGTGGTTTCTGGCGGACGCGGCGTAGGATCGGCGGAGAATTTCGCGATCATCTTCAAGCTCGCCGACAAACTCGGCGCGGCGGTCGGCGCGTCGCGCGCGGCCGTGGATGCGGGCTACGTGCCGAGCGATCTTCAGGTCGGCCAGACCGGCAAGATCATCGCGCCGGAACTGTACATGGCCATCGGCATTTCCGGTGCGATTCAGCATCTCACCGGTATCAAGGATGCGGGCACGATCGTGGCGATCAACAAAGACGGCGAAGCGCCGATTTTCGAGGTCGCCGACATCGGTCTGGTCGGCGATCTGTTCAAGATCATCCCGGAACTGGAAAACGCGCTGGGCTGATTGCTCAATCAAAGCGCGCGCAATCAAGGCAATGGAAGCAATGGAATCGACGGTCAAACCAATCTGGGAACCGAGCAAGGAACGCATCGAACGCGCGAACATCAACCGCTTCATCCGGTTCGTGCGCGAGCAGACAAAAAACGACGATATCCGGCGTGTCGGTCCGCTGTATGAATTTTCGGTTCGACAACCCGAAAAATTCTGGCAGTTCGTGTGGGAATTCTGTGGCATCCGCGCCACCGGCGATTTCGACGAAGTGCTCGTCGAAGGCGACACCCTGTCCGCGGCGAAATGGTTCCCGAACGTTCGCCTGAATTTCGCGCAGAACCTGTTGCGATACAAGGACGATCGCGTCGCGATCGTCGCGCGCAACGAATGGGGCCACACGCGCGAATTTACTTACGCGGAATTGCATGAGGAAGTCGGCATGCTGGCGCATGCGTTGCGCGACGCCGGCGTCGGCATCGGCGATCGCGTCGCCGGATTTCTGCCGAACATTCCTGAAGCCGTGATCGCGATGCTCGCCACCGCGTCGATCGGCGCGGTGTGGTCGTCATGCTCGCCGGATTTCGGCACGCAGGGCGTCGTCGACCGGTTCGGCCAGATCGAACCAAAAGTCCTCTTCACCGCCGATGCCTATCCTTACGGCGGCAAGACCTTCGATTGCCTGGCCAAGATCAAGGATGTGCTGAAGCAGATTCCGAACGTCGCCCAGGTCGTCGTCATTCCCTATAGCGACAGCGAAAAAGCGCCGAAACTCACCGGCATCAAGAACGCGGTGTCGTGGCCGGATTTCGTCGGCACGGAAAATCATCCGGTCGAATTCACACCGACGACATTCGATCATCCGCTCTACATCATGTATTCGTCCGGCACGACCGGCGTGCCGAAATGCATCGTGCACGGCGCGGGCGGTACGTTGATCCAGCATTTAAAAGAACTCGTGCTGCACACCGACCTCAAGCGCGAAGACAAAATCACCTACTACACGACCTGCGGTTGGATGATGTGGAACTGGCTGGTGTCGAGCCTCGCCGTCGGTGCGACGGTCGTGCTGTATGACGGATCGCCGTTCCATCCGGACGGCACGGTATTGTGGGACCTCGTCGACGAACTCGGCATCACCGTTCTCGGCACCAGCGCCAGGTGGATCGCCGCCGTCGAAAAGGCCGGGATCAAGCCGCGCCAGTCACACAAGCTGTCGTCGTTGAAAACGATTCTCTCGACCGGTTCGCCCCTCTCCGACGAGAGCTTCGATTTCGTGTATCGCGATGTAAAAGACCGCGTGATGCTGTCGTCGATCTCCGGCGGCACCGACATCATTTCCTGTTTCGCACTCGGCTGCCCGCTGCTGCCGGTCTATCGCGGCGAACTGCAATGCCGCGGACTCGGCCTGAGAGTCGAGATTTTCGACGAAAGCGGAACGTCCGTCATCGAAGAAAAAGGCGAACTCGTCTGTACTGCTCCGTTCCCGAGCATGCCGGTCGGATTCTGGAACGATCCAAAAGGCGAAAAATACCACAATGCGTATTTTTCCAAATTTCCAAATGTGTGGGCACATGGCGACCACGCCATGCTCACCGAACACGACGGCATCGTCATTTACGGCCGATCCGACACCGTCCTCAATCCCGGCGGCGTGCGCATCGGCACGGCCGAGATTTACCGGCAGGTCGAGCAAATGCCCGAAGTCCTCGAATCGATCGCCGTCGGCCAGGACTGGGACAACGACGTCCGCGTCATCCTGTTCGTGCGACTCCGCGACGGCGCCAAACTCGACGATGACCTGCGCGACCGCATAAACAAACGCATCCGGGAAAACACCACGCCGCGCCATGTTCCTGCAAAGGTCCTGCAAGTGTCCGACATCCCGCGCACGATTTCGGGCAAGATCGTCGAACTCGCCGTTCGCGAGGTTATTCATGGGCGTGACGTGAAGAATACCGATGCCTTGGCGAATCCGCAGGCGTTGGATGAGTTCAAAAACCGAGACGAGCTGCAAACGTAATCGAGTGCGAAACTTAATTTTCGATGCCGTACCGCGCACTAATAGTCCCCAGTAGGCGATGCGCCAACGAAATCACGCGGATTGCGATTCGACGATCTGATTCGCGACGACACGGTGACGCGATGTAAACTTTCGCGCCCGATGGGAACATTTTTTGATGACTTCACCGACCATACAGAAGATCGCATTCAACAATCTTGGGCGCGCCGTTGAAAAGCACGGCTCGCTGCTGAAGGCGTGCATCGATCGCGTCGTCGAAAGCGGTTGGTTCATCCTCGGACCTGAGGTCGAGAAATTCGAAACGGAATTCGCCACCTATTGCGGAGCCGGTCATGCCGTGGGTTTGGCTAACGGAACAGATGCGATCGAACTCGCGTTGCGCGCGCTCGGCGTAACGCGAGGTGATGAAGTTATCGTTGCGCCCAATGCCGGAATGTACTCGACGACGGCAATTCTCTCGATCGGCGCCGTGCCCGTTTTCGCCGACGTGGGCGAGGAGTCGTTGAATATCGATATCGACTCCGCTGCAGCGGCCATCACGCCGAGCACGAAGGCAATCATTGCTACTCATCTGTATGGCCACCTCGCTGAGGTCGAGGGTCTGGCCAAACTATGTTCTAAGAATGGGATTGCGCTCGTCGAGGACTGCGCGCAAGCGCACGGCGCACGTCTCGCCGACAAGATGTCTGGATCGTTCGGCGATGCGGCTGCTTTCAGTTTCTACCCAACCAAAAATCTAGGTGCCTTAGGAGACGGCGGACTTGTCACTTGCAAGCAACCCGACGTCGCCCAACGCGTGCGACGGCTGCGGCAGTATGGTTGGGAAAGCAAATATCGCTCTGTCGAAATCGGTCGTAACAGCCGACTCGACGAATTGCAGGCAGCTATCTTGCGCGCATTGCTGCCGCATCTGAGCGCGAGCAACGACCGGCGTCGAAAAATCGCGGCGCGTTATGCGAGTGTCGGCAACGATCACGTCAATCATCCGCGTGTCGACACCGAAGGTTACGTGGCGCACTTGTACGTCGTCCGCAGCACATTTCGTGATCAATTGAGACATTTCTTGAGCGCGAAAGGTATCGGCACCGATGTGCACTACCCGACTCTCGATTTCGATCAGCCGGCACTCGCATTCCTATCGCGGAATTTTTCCACGCCGATCGCTAGAAATGGATGCGAGAGGGTTTTGTCACTGCCATGTAACCCCGAAATGACGGACGACGAAGTCGACTATGTCTGCGAGGTGCTTCACTCTTGGACGCCGGAATGAACTCGCTGATCATTCCCGTTTACCGCAACGAACAATGCATTCCGGAGTTATTGGAAAGTCTGCGAACGCTGGCGCGCGGCGTTGAGCAACTCGAAGTCGTCTTCGTCATCGACGGAAGCCCCGACAACTGTTACTCGCTACTTCGCAACGCCGCGCCTACGCTTCCGTTCAGGACGCAGATCATCATGCACTCACGCAACTTCGGCTCGTTCGCCGGTATCCGCACCGGCTTGATAGCTGCGCGCGGGGAGTGTTTCGCTACGATGGCGGCGGACCTGCAGGAACCCATCGAACTGGCGGAAGAGTGTTTCCGGCGTCTGGCCGCCGACGAGGCCGACGTCTTGATCGCCACGCGCGATGCGCGCAACGATCCGACGATGTCGCGGCTGAGTTCATCGGCGTTTTGGTGGTTCTATCGACGCCTGATCAATTCCGACATCCCTCCCGGCGGCGTCGATGTATTTGCCTGTAACCGCAGGTTTCGCGATCAGCTAGTGAGGCTGGAAGAACACAATAGTTCATTGATAGGGCTGCTGTTCTGGATGGGTTTTCGCCGCAAAACCGTGAGCTACGAACGTCGGGCGCGACAACACGGCACGAGCGCGTGGACGTTTCGTCGCAAATTGAAGTACATGGTCGACAGCGTATTCGCATTTTCCGATTTGCCGATCCGCCTGTTGTTCGGTGTCGGCGCAGCGGGCTTGATCTTCGCGGTTGTCCTCGGCCTGATCGTTGTCGCGATGCGTCTTCATAGTGGCGTGTCGGTGCCGGGGTATACGGCTACCATGATCACGATTTTGTTTTTCGGCGGATTAAACGCTTTCGGGCTAGGTTTGATCGGAACGTATCTTTGGCGGGCCTTCGCCAACACGCAACGAAGGCCGCTGTCGATTGTCATGAGTAACGAAAAATTCGATGGCGTCAACGAATCGCCTGGACAAAAATGATGAACTATTTCGTCCACGAATCAGGCCGGTGCGAATCGAAAGAGATCGGCGATCGAACGCGTATTTGGGCTTTCGCACATGTGCTGCCCGGCGCGCGCATCGGGGCGGACTGCAACGTCTGCGATCACGTTTTTATCGAAAACGACGTAGTTATCGGCGACCGTGTCACCGTGAAATGCGGCGTGCAGCTGTGGGACGGCATTCGTGTCGAGAACGATGTGTTCATTGGGCCGAACGCCACTTTCACGAACGATCGGTTCCCGCGCAGCAAACAATACCCTGAAACGTTCGCAGCCACGCATGTCGAACAAGGTGCGTCGATTGGCGCGAACGCGACGATCCTTCCGGGTCTGCGCATCGGCCGCCACGCGATGGTTGGCGCTGGAGCCGTCGTCACGCGGTCGGTCCCACCGTATGCCATCGTTGTCGGAAATCCTGCGCGCATCGTCGGCTACGTCGACGACACGGCCAACCCCGATCGCCACGCGCAATCTCCATTGCCAAATGAAACGGGCATCACGCAAACCGATGTCGCTGGTGTCACGCTACATCGGTTGAAACAGGTCAAGGATCTGCGCGGCAGTTTGAGCGTCGGCGAATTCGCACGCGATATTCCCTTCGCGGTTAAACGCTATTTTCTCGTCTACGATGTGCCCAGCGCAGAAACGCGCGGTGAACATGCGCATCGTGCCTGCCACCAATTTCTGCTGTGCGTGCACGGCAAATGCGCCGTCGTCGCTGATGACGGCAAACGGCGCCAGGAATTTCTCCTCGATCAGCCGGATTTCGGCATTCACCTGCCACCGCTGACCTGGGGCACGCAATATAAATATAGTTCCGATGCCGTGCTGTTGGTGTTCGCGTCGGAGCACTATGATGCAGGCGATTACATCCGCAACTACGGGGAATTCGCGCGGCTCGTCGGCGGAACCGGCCGAAAATGACGACGCACCTACGGCATGAGGCGTTACGTTTTCTAATCGCCGGCCTCATCAATACCGCCGCGACCTACGCGATTTACCTGGCGCTGCTGCCACGGCTCGACTACACGCTCGCCTATACCATCGCTTTCGTGATCGGTATCGTTATTGCTTACGTACTCAGCACATCGTACGTGTTCAGAGTCGAGCGCACGCGCGCGAACATGACGATCTTTCCCCTGATTTATCTAGTGCAATATTTACTTGGCGCCGCTGTACTAAATATTGCCGTTCGCTGGCTGTCGGTTCCGCGACAATTTGCTTTGCTGGCGAGTATTGCAATTACGATCCCGGTCACGTTCTTGCTGAGTCGCGCGCTATTGCGGTGGCGCCGCGTGCATAGCAAGTCCGCCGTATGAATTCTTCTGAGTTGCCGCGCAGGCACTATCTCGTTGCTGCACTGCTGCTTTGGGTATTGGCTGCTATATATTTCTTCGCCAACACGGGACACGTTGAACTTCACGTGACCCTCAACGTCGATGACGACGATGTTGTGCAGACGTTCTACTCTCGAAACGCGCAGTGGAATGAAAACGAGTCGATAAAGACGGCGGTTGCGAAAGGTCGCAACGATGTTGTCGTGTCTATTCCCGCTCTATTGATAGGCGATTTCGTTCGCTTCGATCCCGGACAAAAGCGCGGCTCATTCCGGCTGTCGAATGCGTATTGGTTGGCCGGTACCTCGCACGTTCCTATCGTCTACCAATCGATCATCAATTCTCATCCAATGGCCAGCGATCTGTCGTCTTCGGATAACGAAAGCATCGTTGTCGCACGCGACAACGACCCACAACTCGGCATCCCTACCCCGCCACTGTTTTATCGGGCCGCTAAACTTCTCAAAACCGGTGCCTTATTGTTTGTTACCTTTGCGTTGCTGCTGGCCGCTGTCGCGCGACGTGTGTCTTTGCGATCTATCGCCGCCGCCACGATCGCGGTTTGCGGCATTCTGTATTTTTATACCTGTGCATCAATCGGCCCTCGTCTGCCGCTATTTGACGACTGGCGCTATCTGTTGCCCGGACAATTCAATCTGATCGATGGCTGGGGCTGGTTGCGCGCCGTTGGCAACGATACGTATTTTCTGACCAATCAGGTTTTCGATTTTCTTGTTTTAAAAATAACGAACGTCGATTTCTTCGCGTTGCGTCTAGCAGCCGTCGGGCTACTCCTGCTGCAGCTCGGCCTGCAGATTCGCTTGATTTTTCTGACCACGAATTCGCGGCCGCTGATTGGCGCGATCGCCATCGCATCGTGCATCGCTTCGCTCAGTGCAGGCGCTTACTGGTCGAATGCGACGATTGCCTATCAGCAGGCACTGCCAACTTTATTCGGCACGGTTTTACTGTACTTGCTTGCGCGGGGCGAACCGAAGCGTCTCCACCCGGGTATCGTCGCTACAATTCTTGTTTGTTCTTTGGCATCGGGACTGGCGTACATTTCCGGTGGCGTGCTGCTCGCTTCGCTCGGCTTCGCCGGGCTTGTCGTCTACATGGGCCGATCGCGGACGCTAGCTGCCGAGTCTCTGATCGTACTCATAGGGGGACTAGCCTTATTTATTCTTCAGTTCGCGCTTGTCAGCATTCAGCAGGGTTCGTTGCTGGAGCATAGCCATCGCGCCGAAACCGTTTTTCCGAATGACCGTCGATTTTGGGTCTTCTTTTTCGCTCTATTCGGTCGAGCGCTTGGATACGGCGGCCTGCATTTACCTATCGATGTACTTTGCGCCCTAGTCGTTCTTGCACCCGCCGCAATTCTGGCATTTCCTCGGATTCGCTCCGACCGCGACGAATCGCCGCAGGAAGTCTGGTCACTATTTGCCATCTACGCCGGAGTGGGAAGTGCGACTTACGCCGCTATCGTTGCGTTCGGTCGGGGCGGATTCGCCCCCGCTGACGCCGACGTGACGCTTTTCACGTCGATGGGTAAGAATCGGTTTCACTTCTGGCCTATCGCTGCGATGATTCCTTACGCGTGGTTGGGTTGGGCTGCGTGTTTCGATCGGTGGTCACGTCGTTACGCGCAAATTGCCGGCATCGCCGCAGCTTTGCTGCTGGTGACACCAAAGTCGCTCTCTTTGCTAGACAATGCCTCGCGTCAACGCGCGGTGGCTGACATTGAACGCGAAGGCGCTCGCTGCGTCGCCCGTCACATCGCAGACGCCAATGCCGCTCGCCCTGTGATTTGCGTGGCGCTGACGGTAGGACTGAACGATATCGGGCCTACGCTGATGCGATTGCGAGACAGGAACGCTACGGTCTACCGACAATTGATTGACGAAGGCTACTCCGCCGACAATACAGTCACTCACTGACCGACACGCCCAGTAGAACTGCTCGATGCGCCCGCGCCCGCCTTCTCATACAGAAAGTCACCCTGCCGTGATGCTGCGTGACACAGGCTTGCCGCTTGGACGCTGGCTAAATGCGCAGACGGCGATATTATTATCCATTTTTATACTGTTTTACTTTTTCCGCATCGCATCATTTACGATTTCCATCGACGACGAATTCGGCGCCGTTCGCGAGTCGCCAAATGTTTGGTTACTGCAAGGTCGGTGGGCTGTTTATCTCCTCGAACGCTTTGTCGTCACGCATCAGGTGTTGCCGTTTTTTCCGTTTATCGTCTTCGGCGCGTGCCTAGCGATCTCATACCGCATTTTTCTGAGCACATTCGGCGTCGATCGATTAAGCAAGGTCGACTACCTTACGTTCGCGCTGTATGCGGGATATCCGATCTGGATGTTCTCGCTATCGTTCTTTTCTAACGCGATCGCGTTCGGTCTCGGACAACTTTTCGCGATCGCGTCTATCTACCATCTGGGTTCTTTTCTAGCGTCGCGCGAACGGAACACGTCATTCCGACAGTCTGTTGCGCCGATGCTCTACGCCTGCGTCTTGGGTGCAGTAGCCATCGGGATGTACCAGAGTTACGTTTTTCTCATCGCCTCGTTGGGATTCGGACTGATCGTTGTCAGAATCCTGCAGGAAAACAGTGGTTGGCGACGTGCACTGATTGGTTCGACATGGATCGCAGTCGGCGTATTGCTCAGCATAGCCGTCTACGAAATGGTGCAACAAGCGCTGCTCGCCGTGACGCAACTGGGCAGCGAACGGTACGTAGCAAATTTCCTCGACTGGCATTCGCTGCGAAACAATCCGCTGCAGGTCGTATACACGGTCATCGTTGGCGGCCTGCAAGCTTACGGCGGATCGGCCGAAGTGTTCGGCGTGACGTTGTTGGGATTCGCCGCCGTCGTCATTTTGGGATTTGCGTCGACAGCGTTCTGGCCAGGACTTTCGTGGCGAAGCCGCAGCGCCGCGATCGTTCTGCTTGCCGTGTTGGCGGCACTTCCTTTTCTGCTGCATCTTGCCGCTGGTGGCAGATTGCCGGCGCGAACGCTCGTCGCAGTGCCTGCTGTCGTCTGGCTGCTGGCGCGTTTGAGCGTGGGTTCGTCGCGACGCATTCTGTCCGTCTTAGGCTTTTGCGCGATAACGGTGAGCGCGGTGCAATCGCTGTACGCACTCAATCTGCTGCAGACCGCGAACGTTTTCGCGCGCGCGCATGACGAAGCGCTCGCTTCGGCGATTTACGAAAAGATTATTTCGATAGATGCGGATACGCGTGACGGCCACGCACCCGTTTTGGATTTCTCCGGTGCCAAAGAATTTGTGAGTATTTATCCGCGGCCAACTCCCGCGACGATGGGCTACTCATTTTTTGAATGGGATGGCGGTAACAGCTATCGCATCGTGGCCTATCTTCATCTTCTCGGATACCCGTCGTTCGAAGTGGCCAATCAGCAACAGCGGAGGGAGGATGATGTCGTCTTCCGCGACATGCCCTCCTGGCCGGCACCGGGATCGGTTCGCAGTTTCAAGGGCGTAGTTTTGATTAAACTGGGACCCAAACCAGGTTTTCGTTAGTGTAGCGACGCCGACGCGCACGCTCCGCGGCGACGTTATGGAGAGTCATATGATCGTTCGCGCCCTCGCCTATTCGACCATTTTTATTGGCGCCGTCTTCAGCGGTCTGCCGTCGATTGCGCAGGGCGCACTCGTCGTGACCTCGCCTAGCTCAGGCGCCGTGATCATTGCCGCCGGTGACGATTACGCCACTCAGGTTATGGGCGATGCGTGGGACATGAATAATGCGGAAGACATCGATACGGATGAATCCCTCAATCTGACATCGCAAACGTATTCCGGGGGGCATTTCAGCGCGACCGACACGAGTGCCATCAATTCCTGTGGCGCGTATTTCTTTCCGCTAGTGATGGGCTACGGCACACAGACGGTTACGGTAAGCCGTGGCCCGCGCTTCCCAATCGACGCATCGAGATATCGCTATTTCACGATGAAGATCAAGCAATCCGGCGGTGTTCAATCTCAAACCGATCGCGTGATCTTTTTTCAGGATGGCGACAGTACCGTCAGCGGAACGTATGGCTCGTCGACCTTCGGCACGGTAACGCCGAATGTTTGGAATTTTCAGACGTGGGATTTCTTCACCGATGTTTTCTCTAGCAGCCCCTACAAGCCGTGGACGATGTTGCCGAAAGTGGAAGGCTTGCAAATTCCGATCTGCAATTCCGGCAGCCCGAATCTGCAGATCGACTGGATTCGACTGACCAGCGCGCCGACGCCCGAGCAGAAGTTCACTGTCACGTGGACTGATTCGACATCGAGCACTTACTCGATCACGGCCATCGATTCAGATGGTGCACGATTTCAGTTTGCAGCGGGTGTCTCCGGAAATTCGTTCGGCGCGGATTTTTCGCGGTTGGCGCCTGGCGATTACCACGTCGAGGTTAAACGCGCCGACGGCACCTCCGCGCAGAGTATGGGCGTCGTACACATCAACGCGCCACCGCAAGTAAACGTCACGTCTCCAAGTATCCGCGGCGAACAAAGCCAAAGTTACGCGCTCACCGCGTTCGGCTATCAGTGGGGACCGATGGCGTCGAAGGATTTCAAGTCGGTCACCAATTTCACCAACGTGAGTTATACCAATCCTGTTGGGTCTTTTTCGGCACGGCCCACGAACGGCGATCCGCAACTCGTGTTGAATACCACCGGGCACTCCATCGATGCGAGTCATTACCGGTCGATATGCTTCACGCAGGAGATTTTCGGTGCACGCAGTGTTGGGTTGGGTTCGGTCGCGCGTGTGTTCTGGGGCGTTACCTCTTCGAATGTTGCGATCACCACCGATATCGTCCTCGGCAGCGGGTTGCGCGAATACTGCCTACCGGACCTCGCCGATACGACGAACGTGCCGCTGGTCAGCGGGCCGGCTTGGGCTGGGACGCTTGGATTTCTGCGTTTCGATCCCGACGAATTCAC
>JBDUEI010000024.1:0-24581 GCA_040002515.1 Rudaea sp.
ACGGCAATGAATCCGACCACCTTCTGTTGCGGGCAAACAATGCGCCAATGCGTCTCATAGAAATTTCGCTTGCCGCGCAATTCGCGATCAAGACGAAGATCAGTGCCAGAGAGAAACTCATCAAAGACAGATTGCACAAAAGGGGTACCCGGCTTCGCCGGGACTGCGTTCACTGGCGCGCTGAAGGTTATGTAATCGATCAAGGCCGCTTGCGCCTGATCCCCCTTTAGTCCCCTGTTAGATGAGGGGACAAAGTGCGCGCCGTCAACGGCCATGGTGTTCGCTCCGGTACTGGTGAGCTTGCTCGTACACGCATGAGCGTGCGACGGCGCAGCAAACTGCGATAACGACCGCGAACGCAACATGGGGCAAATAACGGCGAGTCATGCAGCCGCCAGCAATTCGCGCTGCGCGTCCTGCATTTCGCGGCGACAACGCTCGCGAAGCCGTGCGCATGCCTCAGCGTCCGATTTGTGGCCGCAATCCCGAAGCGATTGCTCCGCGTTCATGAGCGATGCGCAGGACGCGCGCAATGCGTCTATTTCACCGCGTACGCGATCGAGCGTGCGGCCCGTCACTTCGACACCTCGATCACGCGATCCGCGACGACGATCACGCCGATGACGGCAAGCCATACGACGAATGCGAACGCGCAGAAGGCGGTAACTGTGAATACGGTGACTGGCATGCCCTACTCCCGATTTAGGGGATCACGCACCCGGGGAGGTGTTGGGGGGCCACAGTCCCCGTGCGTGATCGCTTGGCCGTCGTCCATCAGGACCGACGCCGGCAGACTACGACAAACGCGTTACATACGTCAAGCGCGTGACGTACACAGACTTTTGCGAAACGCGGTAGGATCGTTTTGTGAAACTGGTCCTTCAGATTACAGCCGGGGTGCTCTTGGGGAATCTACTTGCTACGGTCGTGCAAGCAGTGTTCGCGATGGTCACAATTGCGAGCGTTGCATCCGTTTGGAACGACGCGCATAAACCGATTGGTAATTTGCGTGTTCAACCGATAACGAGCCGCTTGATCCCAACACCAAATGCACCATCGTTACCGAAATACGCCAACCCAACGAATTCACTTCCTGTGGGAGAATTCGCCTGCCTCCACGGTGCCATTGTTCGTCATGAAGCGAACGGATGGACTCAAATATCCGGCACCGTTCAACAACCAACTTGCGAGACCCTATGAACGCCACGAATAGATATCTTGATCAATGTAAGACTGCGCTCGGCGTGCAGTCCGACTACGCCCTCGCCAAAGCACTAGATGTCGCCACTCAACGTCTAAGTAACTATCGTTCAGAACGTGTCAGCGCTGATCACGAAATGTGCTTAAAAATTGCCGAGGCTTTGCGCCTCGATCCCATGACCGTCATGGGCGACGTTATGAAAGAGACAGCGCGTACTCCGAAAGCTCGCGCGATGTGGAGTAAATACAGCACGGCTGCCCTACTCTTCCTGACTGTTGGTGTAATTTCAGCTAAGTATACAAGTATATTAGTGGAAAAATGTCTGTATATTATGTAAAATAGCATATCGACGATAACCCGCGGTTAGGCCCCGTTCCGATCAATCTCACTTTTCCTACGCCCAGCTACTCAACCAGCCGCCTGCGCATTGCATAGCGGACGAGCTCCGCGCTGTTGCGCACGCCGAGTTTGTCGAGCACACGGCATCGATGATTTTCAGCTGTCTTGACCGTGATCGTCAGCGCCGTGGCGATTTCTTTCGTGGTCAGTCCTTCGACGACCAGATGCAGAACTTCCCTTTCGCGCGGTGACAGCGCGCCGTACGGATCTTCCAGCGACTGTTGAGGATTTTGCACCTGCGCGGCCAGTACTTTTGCCGCGTAAGGCCCGAAATGAACGCCACCGGCGGCCAAGGTGCGCACGGCGCGGAGCAATTCATTGGTCGCTGCATGCTTCAACAGATACCCGGCGGCGCCGGCGCGAATCATCTGCAGCACGTATTCGTCTTCCTCGTGCATCGTCAACACGAGCGCGTGGGTTCTCGGCAGTTCGCTGGTAATGCGCCGCACGACTTCGATTCCGCTCAAACGAGGCATGGATATGTCGACGACCGCCACGTCCGGGCGCAGCGCCAGCGCCTGCTCGATCGCGGTGACGCCATCGGCGGCCTCGCCGACGACGACGCAATCACCGCTGCTGCGCAAAACCATGGCCAGGCTTTCGCGCAGGACGGTATGGTCGTCGGCAAGAAGAATACGGATCATACGGTTAGCGTTCCCCGCTATTCGGCAACGGAATTTCGATCATGAGGTTGAAGCCATGACCGGGCCTGGATTGTATTCGCATGTCGCCGTCGTACAAGCGAACACGGTCACGCATTCCGCCAAGACCGCTGCTGCGCTGCTGCTCGCCGGAGATCAAGGCCTGATCGACGTCGCAACCTTTGCCATCGTCGCGCACATTGAGGTAAATCTTTTCGGGATCGCAGCGAAGCGTGACGTGTGCGGAGCGCGCGCGCGCATGTTTGGCGGCATTGTTGAGCGCCTCTTGCGTGATGCGGAAGATCAGCGTGGATACGCCGCTCTCGAGCGCCGGCAGCGGCTGCACGAGTTCGAGTGATACGATGAAATCGTGTGTTTCGCCGATGGTCCGCGCCAGCCACTGCAACGCCGCGTCGAGACCGAGATCGTCGAGGATCTGCGGGCGTAGCAGGCGCGATAGTTCGCGCGTTTCATCCAGGGTCTGTTTGGCCAGCGCACGCATTTTCAACAGCAATTCGTCGGCATTGCCGTGGCCCAGTTTGGTCTGATCGATCAGGTTGATGATGGCATTCAAATTCTGTCCGATGCCGTCGTGCAGCTCGCGCGCGATCTTGCGTTGCTCTTCTTCCTGCACTTGCCAGACCGATTTGGCCAATTGCTTGAAGTGGGCCTGTCCGTTTCTGACCTGGCCCAGCAACTCGCGCTGCTGACGGAGGACTTCGTCGAGTCTGTTCTGGATTTCCGAGCGCTGCTTGGATACGTCAGATGACATAGTCGTGTCCTGTCTCTTCGCGCCAGCGCCGTGCAATTTCGGTCTTGAGCGACGCGCGCAACGGCTCCGGCGTATCGGCTAGAAGGCGTTTGTTTTCGATGACGGCCGCGGCGTTCGCAGCACTGCTTTGCGCCGCGTCGGCGGTCAGCGCAAGCTCGCCCATTGCGTGCAGGATTCCGGCATGAGCGAAGTTCTCGACATTCTTCAGCAATGGCAAAGTCTGCCGATAGTTTGTCGCAGCCAATGCGGAGTCGCCGTTTCTCAGCGCCAGCGCGATTTCAAGCTCTAGCAACCGAAGGCGCAGCGGGACTTCATTGAGTCGCTGACTCTGTTCACGCACCTGCGCCACCAGTTTTCCGGCAGTGGCCATGTCGGCATCGGCGAGCGCCAATTCGATGCGTTCGAGATCCACGCGCGTTTTCAAAGCGCCGCTGTGCGCACGTTCGGCGCTGTCGGCTGCCGCGTCGAGATCGGCGATTTGCGATTTGCGATCGCCGTCGAGCCCGGCTTGGCGAGCTTCGGCAATATGGAATTCGGCTGATTGTTCCACGCTCAATTGCTTTTGATCGATTCGCGCGAGCGCCGCCGATGCACCGGTTCGATCGCCCACGGCCAGCGCAATGCGCGCGTTGAGAAGTGCGGTTTCTGCCTTACCCCGCTCGTCCGAACGTCGTGCAAAGATGCGTGCCGCCTGATCGACCGATGCCTGAGCATCGCTGTAACGGCCTTCGAGAAGATTCAGTTCGGTGAGCGATACATTGGCTACCGCGGCTTCTTCAGGAAGCTGATGGCTCTCGGCATAGTTCAGCGAATCGATCAGGCCCGAACGCGCCGCGGCGAAATGACCGCGAGCGATGTCCAGAAGTCCGACACTCTGCTGGATGTGCAACATGCCGTTGTGATCGTCGAGCTTCTTGTACTGATCCAGCGCCTGCTTCCAGTACACGGAGGCATTGTCGAAATCGCCCATGCGATACGAACAGTAGCCGATATTGTTGAGGCTTTCCGCGATCGCCGTCGGGTTATCGAGCTGTTGTCGAAGACCATACGCTTGCCGATAGAATTTCAGCGCTTCGGCGAAATCACCCGCCTCCTCAGCGACGACACCGCGATCGTTGTAGAGGTCGGCGATGCTCGTTCGATCGCCTAACGTTTCCAGCAAACCGCTGACGCGCGTGAGTGTTTTATCGGCTTCGACGCGCCTGCCCTGCTCGGCTCGAACGATCGCCAGGTTGCGCAGCGATTTCGCCAGACCTTCCTTGTCGTCGAGTTTTTCGCGCATGGCCACGGCGCGTTCGTACTGTTCGGCTGCCGCATCGAGTTGGCCCAGGCGTTCGTAGCCGATGCCAATCGCGTTGCGGGTTTCGGCCTCGGCTGAGGCATCGCGCGCCAACGTGTTCAAGGTCTGAGCGTGCAGCAGATAATCTTCCACGGCAGCGCTCGGCTTGCCCTGCCCGATCGCTATCCGTCCGAGCAGGAACCAGGCGCGTGCGTCGTCATCGGATTGCTTGACGTAATTTTGCAGCACCGTCATGGATTTCTCGCCATCGCCGCGCGCGCGAAGATTATCGGCGTACGCGAGCGCCAACGTGCCGTCGTTCGGATAACTTTTGGACGCGTGCGCCAGTACGTCTTGGGATTTTTCTTCGTCGCCATTTCCGGCGAGCGCGTTGGCGACGAGTTCCAACGACAGCGGATCTTGGTTTGCGGAAAACGCGGCGACGATGGCGTTGCGCGTGTTTTGCGCGGGCAAATCCTGATGGGCCAACTCTTGCGAGCGTAACGTCGCGGCGGCGACCAGCGCACTGTCGGAAGACGGTGCCGTCAGCCCGGACGCGCGTTGGGCGGCTTGGTCTACATGATGCGCATCCAGCGCGAGCAGGAGATTCCCGTATTCGTCGAGCGCTGTCGTCGCAAGCGCGGGCGCCGCTCCCACATGCGCATCGTGATTGAGAAGGAAACTCGGCAATGCGCGCTCGTAGGATTGGAAAACAGCGGCGTTGTCGCGGCCACGGATCACCAACGGCGCCGACGCGGAAGTTCGCGAACCGCCATCGACGAAAATTTCGAGCACGATGTCGTCGCCCTGTTTTGCGATATCGCCGCGCAGCCATCGCGTCGCGTTAGCCGCCGCGGCGATAGACGGGCCGAGGCGGACCAGCGAGGCCCGCGACGCGTCGGGCGCGGTGCGCGCGATGGCTTGCTCGATGCGCCGACGCGGTATCGCCGCAATCGCGCTGTCGGTGCGCAGCCATTCGGTGAGGTGCTGATCGAGTGCACGCGCGAGCGCGGCATACGCGGGATCGTTCGTCGCCAACGGCAATACTGCCCATTGCGGTGTCGTGAAGGCCACTGGCGCGATGGCTGAAGCGGCCGGTCGGTGGACGACGGCCCAATCGATTGCGCCTACGGCGGCGACGATCAGCAAACCGGCCACCAACATGGCGCGACGATTGAGCGGCGCACGCGGTACCTTGCGGGATTCCAGCGCTCGGAGCGCATCCCGCGCCGAGCCGAACCGATGCGCCGGATTCAATTTCAGCAATCGATCCGAAAACAATAGCAGCCAGCCCGGCAAATCGGGCCGCACCTTGGACAACGACGGCGGCTGGCGAACGATACGCTGCATCACCGTTTCGGCCGGCGTGCCCGAGGTGAACGGCAACTGCCCGGCGAGCATCTCGTACAGGATCAATCCGACCGCATACAGGTCGCTTCGCGAATCGACGTTTTCACCGCGCGCCTGTTCCGGCGAAAGATATTCCGGCGTGCCGATGATGACGCCGCTGTGCGTGAGACCGGTCGCGCCGAGACTGCGTGCGACGCCGAAATCGGTGATGTAAGCACGTCCTTCGTGGTCGATGAGCACGTTGGCGGGCTTCAGGTCGCGGTGCACGACGCCGCGTTGCTGTGCCGCGACCAAGCCTTCGAGCAGATCGCGCGTAATGCCCACGGCTTGGTCTGTCGGCAATTTTTCGTTGCCGTCGAGGCGGTGTTCGAGCGAATCGCCGTCGATGAAATCCATGCTGATGAACCAGCGGCCGTCGTGTTCGGCGATGTCGTGGATGCGCACGACGTGCGGGCTGGACACCTGGCGCGCGAGCAGGAGTTCCTGCCGGAACCGCTCGAACGATTCGGGTCGCCGCGCCAGTTCCGGCCGCAGCAGTTTGATGGCGACTTCTACATCGAGCGATTTATCCAGCGCACGGTAGACGACGCCCATGCCGCCGATGCCGAGCATCGATACGATCTGAAAGCGTTGGCCGAGCAGATCGCCCGTGCGCAACTCGTACAAACCCAACTGCCCGGTCATCGTGGCCGAGAACTTCGACGGTTCGGACGATTTCGACGCGGCGTCGGGAGACATGGGCGCACGATAGCGCGTATTGACGCGGCGCAAAAGCTATCAAAGTCTGCGGTTTCGGCGCTTCAGAGCGAGCGCAATTGATCCCAGCGCGGGGCGACATCGTCGATGTGCTGGCTCGATCGAATCAGGTCGCCCACTTCGTTTTGCAGATGGCCGACCGCAACGATCGTGGCCGCGTGCTGCGCGACCGTTTCGATCAATTCAAGATCGAGTTCGGTGACGGGCGGACCCGGCTTGCGACTGTCAACATAGATGACACCGGTGGCGCCATTGGCAAGCTGCAGCGGCACGCAAACCAGCGACCGGATCCCGCCTAAGCGCACGCTCGGCCGCAAGCCGAGCCATGGCGAATCGTTCGTGTCGCAGCACACGACCGGAACCTTGCGCGCGATGGCCTGATCGACAGCCGATGCGCTGCCGCTGAAGCTGGCCTTGCTGATGTCATGCGGAGCCATGCCGCGACTGGCGCGAATACGCAGCGGTTCGCCCGCCGGCGCGAACAGCACGAAGCCGCGCTCCAGACCGGAAAGTTCGAGTACGACATCGAGCGTTTGCGGAATCAACGTCCCGATGTCCAGGCTGTTGGAAAAGCGCGCCGACATCTCCAGAGACGTCGCGCGACGGCGATCGTTCATGGCACGGAACGTAATCGCCGACGTTTCGTCGATGACTTCAAGCCAGCAATACACATCGCCGATAGCAAACCACGACGACTCGTTGAAGTTGGCTTTCAGCGTGAGATGACCGCCGACGCGAAGGCCATTCTTGCTGCCGGTATCGTGCAGTTTCCAGTCGATGGCGTCGGCGGCCGCGGCCGTAATCTCTGCGTGGAAGCGCGAGATCGATGGATGATCGATGCGCAGCTCGCAATCGTCAGCGCGGCCGATTCGATAAATCGAACCTTCATCGATAACTTTGACGATGGCCGCCCGGTCGGGCGGATAGGCGGTAAATCTTGCGGGCATTTGCAATCAGCCCGACGGCGCTGCGGTGCAGGCGGGAGACCCGTTGAGCCCGTTCAACGTAAACAGGAGCGACTGCGCCAGGCTGATCAGATCGCCTGCGTCGTTGGTCAGCGCGCCGCCGGCGGTCCATTCATTGGCGATGGTGACACCGGCCGCCGCGGTTATGCCATTGATGAACGCTGTCACTGCAGCAATGGCCGCGGGAATATTTGGGATGAGAAGTAGATCGCCCAAAATCGAGTTGATCAATGTAAGCAGCGGACCGGTTATCCCCGCTTGCACGGTGCGAGCAACCAGCGTCAACGTTTTGTCCACAGCCACGAACAACGGCACACGCCCATCCTTGACGACGATGAACTGTGAAAACGCGCCACCACGACCGCGTGCGCGAACGCTGCCGGCGAACAGGTCGCTGGTCACGTCGGCGAACGTGGTACTGCCATGCGGTGCCTTGAATAGGCGGTACTGACTCGAAGGACTGGAGCACTCGAGATTGGTCGTGTGTATTTCAAAGAGATAGGTGTTCAAAAAGTCGAGATTGCCGTCTCCGGTTTCGCCGTTTTCGAAACTGTTTCTGTACAACGAAACTTGCGGCTCGACGGAAATCAGAACCTGGAAGTTCGGATCAAGACTCACGCCCGAGATCAGACTGATCGAGGCCGGGGGAATGATTTCTGCGGTCAGATTCAAACTGCCGGGCGTCAGATTGACGACCGAGTCAAAGGTAATCGTGACGACAGCGCTATATTGCGGCGAGGCAGCGGTAGGCAGTTTGATGTCGGCGACAGCGACGTTGCCATTGGTTGTGACTACGACATCGGCAAACGCCGGCGTCGCCGCGACGAATGCCATCGCGGTCAGAATTCTCCTCACCCAATTGCCCGATCTCAGCGTTTTCATACCAGCCCCCTGATAGCCGCATCATCTGATCCGGCATGTGCAATTTACGCGAATAAATGGCGAAGTACCCCAATAAATATCTTTGAAAACAGTAGCATGAGGGGCAAACGTCATCCAAATGAGGGATAAACCTCATAACATTCTGATTGGAATGAAGCAGAAACCGTGCCGCCGATAGTTAGAGGCGTGCTATTCGACGCTCACGGAAGAAATTCCGCAGTAAGTCCGACGACTCCTCCGCGCAGACGCCACGGATTACGCTCACGGCGTGATTGTGTTTGTCGCTGATCAGCGTATCGAAAGCGCTGCCGGCCGCGCCGGTTTTCGGATCGTCGGCGGCAAAGACCACGCACGCGACCCGCGCATGGATGATGGCGCCCGCACACATCACACAGGGTTCCAACGTGACGTAGAGAGTCGTATTCGGCAATCGATAATTGCCTAGGGCGCGACCCGCCGCCCGTAAGGCGACAATCTCGGCATGCGCGCTCGGATCGCAGTCGCTGATGCTTCGGTTCCAGCCCTCGCCGACGATGTCGCCGTCGCGGACGAGCACCGCGCCTACCGGTATTTCCTCATGAAGATCGCGCGCGTGCCTCGCCAATTCGAGCGCGCGCTGCATGAAGCGCTCGTCGTCGGTCATGCGACGATCATTCCCATTCTATCGTGGCTGGCGGCTTGCCACTGATGTCATAAACTACACGAGAAACACCTTTCAACTCATTGATTATGCGAAGTGAAACTTTCTCAAGGAAATCATACGGAAGACGCGCCCAGCGTGCCGTCATGAAATCGATGGTTTCCACCGCGCGCAATGCGATCACCCATTCGTAGGCGCGCGCGTCGCCGACCACGCCGACCGATTTCACCGGCAGGAACACGGCGAATGCCTGGCTTACCGCGTCGTACAAATCGTGCGCACGAAGTTCGCCGATAAAGATATCGTCGGCGAGTTGGAGGAGATGCACATATTCCGGTTGCAGCTCGCCGAGAACGCGCACGCCGAGCCCAGGTCCGGGAAACGGATGGCGATACACGAGCGCGTGCGGCAATCCCAGCTCCACGCCAATACGACGGACTTCATCCTTGAACAATTCGCGCAACGGCTCGACGAGCTTCAGATTCATGCGCTCGGGCAAACCGCCCACGTTGTGGTGCGATTTGATCACGTGCGCCTTGCCGGTTTTGCTGCCAGCCGATTCGATGACGTCCGGGTAGATCGTGCCCTGGGCCAGCCAGCGGATACCTTTGAGCTTGGCGGATTCTTCCTCGAAGATTTCCACGAACAGGCCACCGATGATCTTGCGCTTGGCTTCCGGATCCGAAACGCCTTTGAGTGCTGCGAAGTAACGCGCGCTCGCATCCACGCGGATGACGCGCACGCCCATGTGTTCGGCCATCGCGGCCATGACCTGATCGCCTTCGCGATGGCGCAGCAGGCCGGTGTCGACGAACACGCAGGTCAGTTGATCGCCGATCGCCCGCTCAAGCAACGCGGCGACGACGGACGAATCCACGCCGCCCGACAATCCGAGCAAAACATCGTCATGACCGACCTGCTCGCGCACCCGCGCGACGGCGTCGTCGATGATGTTGGCCGGCGTCCACAGCGTTTTGCAACCGCAGAGTTCGACCACGAAGTGCCGCAACAACTCCGCACCGCGCTGCGTGTGCGTGACTTCCGGATGAAACTGCACGCCATACCAGCGGCGGCTGTCGTCTGCCATCGCGGCGATGGGGAGATCGGATGTGGTCGCCGTCACCGCAAACCCGGGCGGTACGGCGGTCACGCGATCGCCGTGCGACATCCACACGTCCAATGCGGACGGCTCATCCGAAAACGCATGCCACAACGCGCTCCCGCCGGTGATCGACAACTGCGCATGGCCGAATTCGCGCGTGTGCCCGCCTTCCGTTTTGCCCCCCAACTGCGCGGCCATGGTCTGCATGCCATAGCAGATGCCGAGAAGCGGCACGGCGCTATCGAAGACTTGCTGCGGCGCACGCGGCGCTTGTTCTTCCGTCGTGGATTCCGGCCCGCCGGAAAGAATGATGCCTTTCGGCGCGAATGCCTTGATCGATTCCGGATCGTGATCCCACGCCCAGATTTCGCAGTAGACACCGGTCTCGCGAATACGCCGCGCGATGAGCTGCGTGTACTGCGCGCCGAAATCGAGGATCAGGATTTTGTCGGAATGAAGATTTTGCATTGGCCTTTATGCCTCGTCATTTCCGCGAAAGCGGGAATCCAGGAACGTTGCGATCAATTCCGAAACAGAAACACAGGCGCTGGATTCACGCTTTCGCGCGAATGACGAGAGACACCGACTCAATCGAGACGGTAATTCGGCGCCTCTTTCGTGATGGCCACGTCATGCACATGCGATTCGCGAATACCCGCACTCGTCACGCGCACAAATTGCGGTTTGCTGCGCATCTCTTCCACATTGGCGCAACCGACGTAACCCATCGCCGCGCGCAATCCGCCGCTCAACTGATGGATGATGCTGCGCAATGGACCGCGATACGGCACGCGACCTTCGATGCCTTCCGGCACCAGTTTGTCGGCATCCGTTTCGTCCTGGAAATAGCGGTCTTTCGATCCTTTCTGCATCGCGCCGAGCGAGCCCATGCCGCGATAACTCTTGTACGAACGCCCTTGATACAACTCGACTTCCCCCGGCGCCTCTTCGGTGCCGGCGAACATGCCGCCGATCATCACGCAGTTCGCGCCGGCAGTGAGGGCTTTCGCGATGTCGCCGGAATAACGGATACCGCCGTCGGCGATCAGCCCTGCCCCGCTATCCCGAATCGCTTCGGCCACCATGCTGACGGCGGAAATCTGCGGCACGCCGACGCCGGCCACGATGCGTGTGGTGCAAATAGAACCCGGACCTACGCCGACTTTCACCGCATCGGCGCCCGCATCGACGAGCGCACGCGCCGCATCACCGGTCACGATATTGCCGCCGATCACTTGCACGTGCGGAAATTCGCGTTTGACCCACGCGACGCGATCGAGCACGCCTTGCGAATGGCCATGCGCGGTATCGACGACGACGACATCGACACCCGCCTCCACCAACGCCGCGATGCGCAAGTGCGTATCACCGCCTACGCCAACCGCCGCGCCGACGCGCAGACGTTCGTGCTGATCCTTAGCCGAGTGCGGATTGTCGCGCGCTTTTTGAATATCCTTGACCGTGATCAGGCCGCGCAACTGAAACGCGTCGTTCACCACGAGCACTTTTTCGATGCGATGCCGGTGCAGGAGCTGCAACACTTCCTCTTCGGACGCGCCCTCCTTCACCGTGACCAGTTTTTCCTTGCGCGTCATGATGTGGCGCACCGGATCTTCGGGTTTCTTCTCGAAGCGAAGGTCGCGGCTGGTGACGATCCCGACCAGGTTTTCGCCATCCACCACCGGCACGCCGGAAATGTTCCGCGAGCGCACGATCTGCATCACTTCGCCGATCGAGGTATCCGGCGCGACCGTGATCGGATCGCGGATTACGCCCGCTTCGAATTTCTTGACCAGCCCCACTTCGGCGGCCTGCTTTTCGATCGGCATGTTTTTATGGATGATGCCGATGCCGCCGCATTGCGCCATGGTGATCGCCAGCCGCGCTTCGGTCACAGTGTCCATCGCCGCGGCGATGATCGGAATGTTCAGGCGAATATTTCGCGTCAGGCGCGTGGACAGATCGACGTCACGAGGAAGGACGTTCGAGTAGGCCGGTACGAGAGAAACGTCGTCAAATGTGAGCGCTTCGGTCAGAATGCGCATTCCTTGGTCCACTCCGGTATTGCCCATGATCCGGTGCTGCCGGGTAAACCGAATATTGTAGCCGACGCGTGGCTTTCAAGCCACCGGTATCACATAGAAAAATGTATCGACCGCTGTGCTGAATGTTCCGATTCCTCATCATCGAACTCCGTCGGAGCGCCGATTCGGTCTGATCGTCGCGTGGATTTCGGTTGGATTTTTCGCCGCGCTGATCCTAGTCCGCGCCGCGGTGGTCATCCACGTGCTGACCGGCGTCGCCTCGTGTCTCGCATGCATGGCCGCGACGTCCGTTCAACAGGACTGCGTGATGTTGGGCTTGTTTCTGGCCAGCGTCGGGCTGAGCCTGGCGTTACGAACGTACGTGCTGCAGTTGCCATTTCTGTTGCTGAGCATCGCGCTCATGCTCATCGCCGCGATCGACGCCGCCGTATTGTTCACGTTGTCGCAACGTCTTTACGTGTTCGACGTGCTCAAGTTCGGCAAGGAACTCGATGCGACGATTCAGTTCGCACGCATTTTCTTCTCGTCGACGCTCGGCAAAATCGTTGCGCTTCCGGCGATCGCGGGCCTTGTGCTCGTCGCGTGCGTGCTTGCGCCGCGTCCGCGCAAACCGCGAACGGCCGCCGTCTTGATTCTCGTGGCCGTCGTGTCGCTCGCGTTCGGCGCGTGGCGGCCGAGCACGCTGTCGTACATCCATTACGAAATTCTCGAAAGTATCGTCGCGGTCAACATGGAACTCGGTGTCGATCGCGCCTACAGCCCCGCATTTGCCGAACGCGTGAAGCACGATTTGCAGCCGCAAATTCCGATCTGCTCCGATCGCGTCGGCGCGCCCGTCCAGCCGAACGTTTTGTTCGTTCTGGTCGAATCGCTGTCGATGCACCACAGCCAGTTGTTTGGCGGCGCTCGCGACCTTACGCCTAACCTCGATGCGATCGCGCGCCAATACACGTACGCGCCGAACTTCTACGCGAACGGGTTCACGACCGATGGCGGATTGATCGCACTCATCACCGGCCGCGCCCCGATACCGGCGGTGGGCCGCTACGCGAGCATCGAGGCGTTCAAAGGTTTCGACGATCCGACGCGCGCATTGCCGCGCGTCGTGCACGCCAGCGGCTACACGGCCAATTTCCTGACCACAGGCGATCTGGCGTTTCTCGACAAGACGTCCTGGTTGCGCAGCCTGGAGTTCGATCACTTCGAAGGCGCGGAGAATCCATTTTACGATGGCTGGAAACGACGTCATTTCAATGCCGCCGAAGACAAGGCGTTGTATCTGCGCTTCTTGCAATGGCTGGATCAGCGCAGCGATACCAAACCCTGGTTCACGATGCTTCTGACGGTAAGCACGCACCCGCCTTTCATCAATCCGGAAAATGAGCAGTCCGACGAACCCGGCGCATTTCGCTATGCCGATAAAGAACTCGGCATGCTGTTCGATGAATTGAAGAAACGGAATTTCTTCGACAACGGCATTCTCATCATTTCCGGCGACCATCGCAGCATGACGCCGCTGTTCCCGGAGGAACAGGCCAAATTCGGCGACAGCGCCATGGCGCGCGTGCCGATGGTGATCGCCACCCATCTTCCCGTTGCGCGTGGTGCGTTGAATGATGCGTTTCAGCAAACCGATCTGCTGCCGTCACTGGACAACCTGTTGAATGCGCATTCGTGCCGTGTCGACCAGCAAGGCGTGTTTCTCGACGATAAACCCGTTCCACCGAGTTACGTGCTTCATGCGCGCGGCGACAAGCGCGATCGGCTCGATATCTATTTCAAGTCTGGAGGTGAACCACGGCACGGAAATATCGTCATGGATGGCGATGCGAGCCGATGGCTCGACGACAAACCCGACGATTGGCAACAGGTCATGTTGCGCGTCGCGGCGGACCGAATCTCTCGCGGCAGCGACAAAGAAAACATGCTCGATTTCATCATCAATCAGTATTTTCCGCCGAAGCCCGCAGCGGCCGCGTCGCCCGAAGCCAAATAAAATTCGACTCGCGCTGATTGGCGCCGATCATTCGGTGTAGCGCGGAACCTAATCGAGTTCAGCCGCTTCGACCGTATTCTGCATCAGCGTCGCCACCGTCATGGGTCCGACGCCGCCGGGTACCGGCGTGATCCACGACGCGCGTTCGGCGGCCGCGGCGAACTCGACGTCGCCGGTCAATGATCCATCTGGCAGACGATTGATACCCACGTCGATGACCACCGCGCCCGGTTTGATCCACGCGCCTTTCACGAGCCCGGGAATGCCGACGGCAACGGCCACGATATCGCCGCTCGCGACCACGTCGGGAAGATTGCGCGTGAACTTGTGGCAACAAATCGTCGTGCAACCCGCCAGCAAAAGTTCGAGCGCCAGCGGACGGCCGACGTGATTGGATACACCCACGACCACAGCCGTACTGCCGCGGACCGGCCGATGCGTTTGCGCGAGCAGGGTCATCACGCCTTTCGATGTGCACGGGCGCAATCCGGGCTGTCGAAGCACGAGACGCCCGATATTTTCGGGATGGAATCCGTCGACATCCTTTCGCGGATCGATGCGATTGATGAGCGGCGTGGCATCGATATGCGGCGGCAACGGAAGCTGCACGAGAATGCCGTGGATGTCGTCGTCCGCATTCAATCGATCGATGAGCGCGCTGAGTTCCTGTTGCGTCGTCGTCGCCGGAAGATCGTAATCGCGCGAGCGAAATCCGACGTGCGCACACGCGCGCCGTTTGTTCTTCACATATACCGCAGAGGCCGGATCGTTGCCCACCAGCACGACCGCGAGCCCGGGCGCGTGCATGCCCGACTGCACGCGCTGCGCCACGCGTGCGCGCAGGACATCGAGCAAATTATCGGCGATACGCTTGCCGTCGAGAATGCGTGCGGTCATACCAGCCAGACTGAAAACGGGAATCGGATTATCACTGTTGCGGCTGGTGCGCTCAATGCGCGCTAAGATCAGGAAAATCCCGGAGACGATCGTGACGGATAAAACCATCGAACTCGAAGCCGCGGCGTTTCGTCGCTTGCTCACGCACCTGAACACGACGCGCCAAGATGTGCAAAACATCGACCTGATGATCCTGGCCGGTTTCTGCCGGAATTGCCTGGCCGACTGGTATCGCGAGGCCGCCGACGCACAAGGAATCGCGATGACAAAAGACGCCGCGCGCGAACACGTCTACGGCGAACCGTTTGCGCAATGGAAAGCGACACATCAAGCCGAGGCCACGCCAGAACAACTGGCCGCATTCGATGCCGCGCAGAAAAAACATCGTTGACGTCGTTCAGCGCGCGCTGCAACGAAGCGCGAGATCGTCGTATCCGTGGAATTCCGCATCGACGCCGCACCCCGGACATTTAGGATCGCGCATCAAGCGCAACTCGCGAAAGCTAGCGGCCAGTGCGTCGTAGCACAGCAAGCGGCCGATCAACGGCGTGCCGATGCCGAGAATCAATTTGATGGCTTCGGTTGCCTGCAACAATCCGATACTGCCCGGCAACACACCGAGCACACCGGCTTCCGCACAATTCGGCGCTTCTGCAGCCGACGGCGCTTCCGGAAACAAGCACCGATAGCACGGCGAATCGTCGCGGCGCGCATCGAACACGCTGACTTGTCCGGTGAAGCGATGCACCGCGCCGTAAATGAGCGGAATCTTCAAGCGGCGCGATGCCGCGTCGAGCAGATAGCGCGTCGGAAAATTGTCCGCGCCGTCGATCACGATGTCGTAACCCGCGATCAGTTGTTCGACGTTTTCGGCACGCACGCGTTGCTGTATCGGTTGAATCGACACGCGTGGATTGAGCGCGTTCAACGCAATGCGCGCCGATTCGGTTTTCGCCATGCCGATGCGATCGTTGCTGTGCAGGATTTGCCGTTGCAAATTGGATGTGTCGACCGAATCGTCATCGATCAAACGGATCGTGCCCACACCGGCCGCGGCGAGATACAGGGCGGCCGGAGAGCCGAGCCCACCTGCGCCGACGAGCGCGACCTTTGCGTTCATCAATTTGGTCTGACCCGCGAGGCCGACGTTCGGTAACAGCAGATGTCGCGAATAACGTTCGGTCGCGTCGGCATCCAACGCCGACTCGAGCATCGGCATTCCTTCGGACTGCCAGCGGCGAAATCCGCCAGCGATCGACATCACGTTGGAGTATCCGCGCCGCCGCAAAATTTCGGCTGCTTGCAGCGAACGTTGACCGCTCGCGCAGATCGTCAGAATCCGACGATCGCGATCGGCAACGATCGTATCGATATTGGAATCGAGCAACGCAAGCGGAAGAGCTTGCGAATCGCGCGGTGCGCCGATCGCACGTTCGTGATCGTCGCGAACATCGAGAATGACGGCGCCGTTGCGTTGAAGTTCAAGCGCTCGACTCGGGCTGACTTCTTCAATGCGATCGTGCGACGGCTGAATCAGGACTGCCATGCGGCAAATTATACGCCGTCGCTCCAGCCGGGCATCGGGATGATGCGGACGATGTCGCCGGCTGCAAATTCATGCGCGCCTTCGGGAAGAATCACCATGGCATCGGCATCGGCGACACCGCGCAACATGCCGGAACCTTGCTTTGGCAGCGGCGTGGCTAGTAGCTGCCCTGTCGCATCGCAGGCGATGCTCGCGCGCTGAAATTCGGCTCGCGAGTGACGTTTGGAAATTGGCGCGGTCAATTTACCGAACCATTGCGGCGACGCGCTGCGCTTGCCGAGCATCGCGCTCAACGCGGGTTTGACCAAAGCGAGAAACGTCGCAAAGCCCGACACCGGATTTCCGGGCAGTGCGAACACCAGCGCTTTTCCGACCTGACCGAACAGGAACGGCATGCCGGGTTTGATGCGCACTTTCCAGAAATATACTTTTCCGATGTTGGCGATGACATTCGGAAGATAATCCGCCTCGCCCGCTGAAACACCGCCGCTGCTAACGATAAAATCGGCGTCTTCGCCGGCCCGCAAAAGCGCGTCGCGGACGATTTGCGGATCGTCGCGCAATCGTTCGTGTCGCAGCAACATGGCACCGTGCTGTTCGATCAGGCCGCCGATGCCGTAACGATTGCTATCGTGGATTTTCCCGTAACCGAGCGGTTCGCCCGGTGCGATGAGTTCGTCGCCTGTCGTCAGCAGAACGGCGCGCGGTTGCACGGCGACCATCGCATGTGTCTGGCCAAACGACGCGAGCACCGCGACGCGCGACGGCGTCAACACATCGCCCTGGCGCAGCGCCAGATCGCCGGCACGATAATCCTCACCGGCTTCGCGCACGTTGGCGCCGCGCGTCGTGCCCGGTTCCATGAATACGCGCTCACCGTCGATGCGCGTGTTTTCCTTGATCACGACGGAATCCGCGCCCGGCGGCAGCGGCGCGCCTGTCGTGATGCGAACGCAATGCCCCGCTTTCACGTCGGGAATATCCGACCCGCCGGCGAAGATTTCCCCGCTCAGCCGCAACACGGTCTCGGCGGTCGCGTCCAAGTCGTCCGCGCGAACGGCGAAACCGTCCATCGCGGAATTGACGTAGCCAGGCACATCGAACGGGGCCGATACGTCATCGGCCGATGTGCGTCCGTAACTGTGTTCGAGCACGACGCGTTCGGGCGATGTCCGCAGGTTTGACGCGATCGCGACGACGCGCGCGACGGCATCGTCAACGCTCAACATTGTCTCGAACGGCTCACTCACGGTGAAGTTGCTCCCACTGCGCAAAATCCTCGGGCGTGTTCAGATTCCGGAAACGTTCGGGTTCATCCGAGAAATCGACTTCGATAGCGTCGAGTTCGTCCTGCCATCGCCAGACGGCAAGATTCCGATCGAGCGCGTCGCGCGCCGCGGTGGCGAGATCGCGACTATACAGCGCGAAAAGCGGTTGTCGGCGCACACCATCGTTGGCGACCACCGGCCTGATTCCATCGCGTGCGGCGATCAAGCGTGCGGCGAGATGACGCGGAGGCCGCGGCGCATCGACCGACGCGGTGAGCAGCCACGGCGTTCGACAATGCAAAAGCGCCGTGGCGATACCTGCCAGCGGTCCGCGAAAACCGGGCACGTCGTCGCGCGACACCGTGGCGAATCGCGCGTATTCATCTTCGTTTCGATTCGCGCAGATGATCAATTCGCCGTATTGCCCAGCCAAAGCGTCGATGACGTGCGCGATCATCGGCTTACCGCATATCGGCTGCAGCCCCTTGTCGAGACCGCCGAGTCGCCGCCCTTCCCCGCCGGCCAGAATTGCGACGGTGATCGATGCCACATTGATCGGATTGGGCGCGCTCATTGGCGCTATCGTTTCTTTGCCTTGCGGATCATGCGTTGACGCTTTTTGACTTGTCGCTCGGTCAATTCGTTTTTCTTGCCGGCGTACGGATTTTCGCTTTCGCGAAATTCGATGCGTATCGGAGTGCCTTCGAGTTTGAAGCGTTTGCGGAAAAAGTTTTCGAGATAACGCCGGTAACCGTCTCCGATATGTTTGGTACGACTGCCGTGGATGACGATTTCCGGTGGATTGGTGCCGCCCGGATGGGCAAACCTCAACTTCGGTGCGTGACCGCGAATCAGCGGCGGCTGATACGTTTCATAGGCTTTTTCGAGCGCGCGCGTGAGCTCAGCCGAGCCGAACTGACGCGTCGTGGAGGCATACGCGCGATCGATGGCGCGCATCAATTCGGCAATGCCGGAGCCGTGCAAGGCCGAAATCGTGACCACGCGCGAAAAGGCGACAAAATCCAGTTTGCGAGAAAGTGAACTTCTACACTGTTGACGTTCGTACGTGGACAATCCATCCCACTTGTTGACGGCGATGACGAGCGCCCTTCCCTCGTTGAGGACGTGCCCGATGACGGTCGCATCTTGTTCGGAGACGCCTTCATGCGCATCGAGAATAACGACCGCGACGTTGGCGATGGCGATCGATTGCAATGTCTTGATGACGCTGAATTTCTCGACTGCTTCCTCGACGCGAGCGCGGCGCCGCACGCCGGCCGTGTCGATGAGCGTGTAATGCTTGCCGTCGCGATTGAGTGAAACGCGGATCGAATCGCGCGTGGTTCCGGCGATTTCTGACACGACCAGACGATCTTCGCCAAGCAGACGGTTGATCAGCGTGGATTTGCCGACGTTGGGCCGACCGACGATGGCGACACGGTTGCCGAGGTCGCCGGATTCCGCGATGGCATCTGGATCGACCGGCGGCAGGCGCGATAAAACGGCGGCGACGAAGGCCGTGATGCCGCGGTTGTTCGCCGACGACGTCGGCAATGCGTCGGGAATTCCGAGGCGCGAGAATTCCGCCATCGCTGCACTTTCGTCGACGCCATCGACTTTGTTGACGATGAGTTGAATCGGTTTTCCGGTGCGCCGCAAATCGTCGACGATGTTGCGGTCCTGCGGCAGGATGCCGTCGCGCGCATCGACGACGAGAACGACGATGTCGGCTTCGTCGATGGCGAATTCGGCCTGTCGTTCGGTCAGCGCGCCGATGCCTTCCTTGTCGCCGGTCAGCCCGCCCGTATCGACGATAACGAACTGGCGCTCGCCGAGCCGGCACACGCCATAGTGACGATCGCGCGTGAGCCCCGGCATATCGGCCACGAGCGCATCGCGCGTATGCGTGAGCGCGTTGAATAAGGTGGATTTGCCGACGTTCGGACGGCCGACGAGGGCGACGACGGGCAGCATGTCAGCGGCGCCTGGTTGATCCGCACGCGTGCGTGCGAAAGTGGACTGAAAAGTTGACCGGCGGCGGAGATCGAACGACCGCCGCCACCAACATTATTTTCCGAGACGCCAGGCGCCGACCGCGCCATCGACATCTTCGATGTAAACCGTATCGCCGACGACGACCGGCACACCCTGGATCGCATGCTTGGAAAGGCGATCGCGCGCAGCGATCTTGCCGTCGCTGCCTGAGAGCACGTGCACGAAGCCATCGAGATCGCCGACGACGAGATAGTCGCCGATCGCGGTCGGATTGCTCAGCCAGCGATATTTCAGGCCTTCCTGTTTCCAATTTGATGCGCCGGTGCGCAAGTCGAGCGACGACACCACCGAATCCGTGTCGGCGACGAAAAGCTGCGTGGGTGCCAGACCGACACCGGTGTAGCTCGACAGCGGGTGCGTCCATAGCGGCCGCCCGGTTTGTGCGGTAAGTGCGACGACCTGGCCGTGATAGCCCGATGCGTAAACAACGCCGTCGGCAACGACGACATTGCCGTCGACATCTTGCAGGCGTTCGATCTCGGTGCGACCTTCACCGTTCGAGACCGTTTGTTCCCACGCGGTTTTGCCTTCGGCCAGTGTGATCGCCACGAGCTTGCCGTTGTCGGCGCCCGCGAAAACAAAGCCACCGTCGACACGCGGCGTAGCGTTGCCGCGCAGTGTCAAAACCGGAACCGTCGATCGGTCGTACGTCCATTTGCGCGTGCCGTCTTTGGCGTCGAGGCCATATAGACGTCCATCGTTGGTGCGAATGACGACGATGCCATCGGCGATCACCGGTGCGGCAATCACTTCCGACGAGAGCTGAGAACTCCATCGCTCTTCCCCGCTGGCGGCATCGAACGCCTGCGCTACGCCTTCCAGCGACCCGACCACGACGATGGTTCCATCGCTGCCCGGTCCGCCGGAGAACTGCACGGAGTTACTGCCGTGATGGAGGATGAAGCCATGGCGCGAACCCAGCCGCTTGCTCCACAGGGTTTTGCCGGTCGCCGCATCGAGCGATGCGATGGTGCCGTCGACGCCAGAAACGAAAAGCTTTCCATCCGCGAATGCGGGCGACATGCGCACACCAGATCGATCGGCACCTTTGCCGACGCGTTCCTGCCACAACTTCTGAAACTGGACGCTGGGCGCGATCTCGGTGAGCGGAGTCGGCGGCTCGATGTTTTCTTTCTTGACGTCGTTGAAAATGTTCTTGATCGCCGCGCAGCCCGTGACGGCGATCGCGAGCATCAGCAAAGTTGCAATGCGCTTCATGAGCCCTTCTTCTCCTCACCGCCGAGATCGTTGCGTTTCATTTCGATGAACGACCGGTTCGGCGCGTTCGGATCAAGATTGGTCAGCGCATCCGTATAGGCATTGCGCGCATCGTCCTTACGGCCCAGCGCGGCCAGCGCATCGCCGCGCAGCTCTTCGCGCAGTGATGCGTAACCGAGCGCGGGCAAACTTTCGAGCAGTTTCAGCGCTTCTTGCGCTTTGTTTTGGGCGATTTCGCTGCGTGCGAGATAAAGCCCGGCCAGCGTTTTCAGCGCATCGACGCCGGCATGCTGATAGGCGCTTTCGAGCATCGCTTGCGCGCCGGCGGCATCGCCTTTGGCCTGGTCGGCATCGGCCATGCGCATGGCGGCCAGTACGGCGTACGGTGTGTCGGAATAATCCGATTGCAGCTTGTCCGCGATCTGTTTGGCTGCATCGTTATTTTTCTTGTCCAGCGTTGAGCTGAAGACGTCGTATTGAGCGGCAGCGTCGAGGCGATGCGCGCCGCGATGCGAGGTCCATTGCTGATATCCGAAAATCAGAAGCAAGCCGAGTGCTACGCCGATGATGATCGAAAATACGTTTTCGCGAAGCCACTTTTGTACCAATTCGCCTTGTTCGTGTTCGTCCAGTACATCAAAAGCCATCGCGTTTCACCCGAATGGAGAGCGTCAAGATTTTTGGGGACCGCCAGCAATGCCAGGCGGAATGCGCCGAAGGCCGGCGCGCAGGGATGCGTAGGTTAGCAGGAACCGCCCCGACTGTGGACGGCGCACGTCGCGCCGTTCAGCCGCCGCTACGAGAAAGCGTGGTCTCGCCGGTGGTGAGTTTGAAGTGCGCCACGTTGGCGTGGCGAAACGGCGTGAGGTCCTGCGGTTTTCCGTCGATCTCGACCGTTGCGCCGCTGACGTTGCCGAGGCGCGCATCGATGGTCTGCGTGCTGTGATAGGTGCGTGTGGTGCCGGCTGTCAGCAAACCGAATTCCAGTTTCTGGCCGTCTGCCGTGGTCACTTCGACCCAGCTCGGTTCGGCGAATGTGATCGTCAACGTATGCTGACCCGCTGGTGCGGCGGCGGCTTCTATCGGTGCGGCCGCAACCGTTGGCGCATTGGCTGGAAATGGTGTCATCGACGCCGCCAACGGGCGCTCTTCGAGGGCGATCGGAGTGGATTGATTTTTCAGCATCGCATCGGTGACGGGCGCCGTAGGATCTGTCGATTTGCCATCGACGTCGGTGCTGCGTGCGGTGGTGCTGACGTTGTCGGCCGAATCGAGCGGAGCAATGCGGGCCAGATTCGGATCGAATCCCGCACGCATCGCGAGCAATACCGCAGGCACGATGATCACGCCGGTCAAGACCAGATAAAGCGCTGAACCTGAGTAGCGTTCGAACAAATAGCGCGGGCGGGAAATCGTTCCGCTCGTGGTCAGCGGCGGAGGGCTGGTGTGCTTATCAAGCACGCGATCGGCAAGCACGAGCGGCAGATTGAGCAGCGTCAGGTATTTGTGCAGATAGCCGCGCAAATAAACGCCGTGTCCGATGCGATCGTATTCATCGCGCTCCAAGGCATCCAGAATGCCCGGTTGCACGCGCGTGCGCGCGGCGGCTTCTTCTCGCGTTATGCCGCGCGCTTCGCGTGCAGCGCGCAGGCGCTGGCCTAGACTTTCGGTTTCGAAAGCCTCCTCGCCCGGTGGGACGGCCGGGGCATCCATCGGCTCGGCCGATAAATCCTGCGGCGTCGCTTCTTCGAAAACGCCGTGCGAGTCGGGCGTTTCAGAAGCGTCGATAATCTTGTCGGCGTGTTCGCCGTTATTTTGTGTTTTCATTGCGGCTGATGTCACGGCATCGAAAAAGGATAGTTGGATTTGTTCGGCCGCATCCTGTTGCACGCCTTTGTTTTCCCCGTCCCTGGGCGTGTATACATCATTTTGATCGCGATGTTCCGTGCCCACGATCTCAATGTGCCTCTGTCGTCGAACTCGTCGTGGAATCCAGAGCCCGGATTTGATCCGAATCGGGGAACGATTCGCGCAGACGCTGCGCATAATCGTGAGCTGAATCGGCGTGGCCCAGCTTCACTTCGATATTGCGCGCCAATAAAAGCGCTCCCGGGTCCGGCTTACCGAGCGCTTCGAAGCGCTGGATGAAGGCCCGGGCCCGAAAAAAGTCGTTCTTTTGGTACAGGACGTTCGCCATTTCGAACAGGGCAACCGGATTCTTCGGATTGGCTTCGAGCGCTTTGCGGAAGTCCGCGGCGGCATCGTCGAGATGGGTGCCGCCTTCTTTCATCAGGCAACTGCCGGCATTCGTGTACAGGACGTCGGGCGTCTTGTAGAACGGATCGGCCATCGCATTGGCGAAATAGGTTTGCGCTTGCGCATAACGGCCGGTGGCGCACAGAAACTGACCGTAATTGTTGTTCGCATCCCCGGATTTCGGCGCGAGCTGCGCGGCTTTCGCGTAGTGTTCTTCGGCGGCTTTGGCGTTGCCGATGCGCTCGTACAGAACGCCGATGACGGTATGCGCATCGACGTAGTTGGGATCGTACTCGAGCGCCTTCTGCAGGTTTTCCATGGCGATCTCGAGCTTGCCCTGCTCCATGTAACGCTGGCCGAGCTGGACGCGGACGCGCGCGGCTTCCTGCTGCTTCTCGGCTTTGGTTTCGGTGACGTTGGACGCTTTGTTCGGCTCGGAATACTTGACGATCTTGTTGCTCGACGAGCACGCGACGAGCAGCACAGATGCGACCACGACAACCCGAACCTTGTTACGCCGCATTCTGTTCTCCCGCTTCGACGCGCCGGCGGAAATCGGCCTGGCGACGCGTGCGATCGATGACTTGGCCTTTCAGTTGGCCGCATGCGGCGTCGATGTCGTCGCCGCGCGTGCGGCGGACCATCGTCAGCACATCGGAGTCGAGCAACGTTTTCTGGAAAGTGCGGATAACCGTTTCTTCGGACCGCTCGTATTGCGTGCCGGTGAACGTATTGAACGGGATCAGATTCACCTTGCTCGGAACCTGCCGCATCAGCTTGATCAGCTGGCGCGCATGTTCCGGTTTGTCGTTTATACCTTTTAGCATTGTGTACTCGAACGTGATCGACGTACGCGGACGGCGTGCCGCGTAACGCTGACACGCGCCGAGCAATTCGGCGATCGGATATTTCTTGTTGAGCGGCACGAGTTCGGTACGCAATTCATCGTTCGGCGCATGCAGCGAAACGGCGAGCGAAACGTCGCTGGCTTCGCTGAGCTTGTCGATCATCGGCACCAGGCCCGCGGTCGATAACGTGACACGTTTATTGGCCAGACCGAAACCGAGATCGTCGCGCATCACACTCATCGCGCGCACGACGTTGTCGAAATTCAGCAGCGGTTCGCCCATTCCCATCATCACGACGTTGGTGAGTTTGCGCTGATGATGCGGAACGTTGCCGAGATGTTTAGCGGCGACGAATACCTGTCCGATGATTTCCGCGGCGGAAAGATTGCGGTTGAATCCTTGCGTACCCGTCGAGCAGAACGTGCAGGCCAGGCCGCAGCCGATCTGCGAGGAAACGCACAGCGT
>JBDUEI010000025.1:0-11692 GCA_040002515.1 Rudaea sp.
AAAAATCCGGCATGTTGACCAGCGGCGAACGCGGCACGAAGTACGATCGTTTTCGAGATCGCGTGATGTTTCCGATCCAGGATCGACGCGGCCGCGTCATCGCATTTGGCGGCCGGATTTTGTCGAAGGCCGACGACGGCCCGAAATATCTCAACTCTCCCGAAACCCCGCTGTTCCACAAAGGCCGCGAGCTGTTCGCGCTGTGGCAGGTGCGTCAGACGCACGCCAAGATTCCGCGTTTGATCGTCGTCGAAGGCTACATGGACGTGATCGCGCTGTTTCAGCACGGCATCACGCAGGCCGTAGCGACGCTCGGCACGGCCACGACGCGCGATCATGCCGAAATCCTGTTCCGAAATTGTGCAGACGTATACTTTTGCTTCGATGGCGACCGCGCCGGACGCCAGGCGGCGTGGCGCGCGGTCGAATCGGTTTTGCCGCGCATGCGCGACGGACGCCAGGCGTTTTTTCTGTTCCTGCCGGATGGCGAAGATCCGGATTCGATCGTTCGCAAAGAAGGCCAAGACGGATTCGAGACGCGATTGAAGAATGCGACGACGCTCAGCGAATTCGTTTTCGCGGAGTTGAGCCACGAAGTGAATCTCGCCACGCTCGACGGCAAAGCGCGACTGGCCGAACGTGCGCGTCCGCTGCTCACGCAAATTCCCGACGGTGCGTTCCGCGACTTGATGCTCGGCGAACTCGACCGCATCACCAACGTGCGCATACGCCTGGATGCCGCGCCGCCGGTCGATCAGTCGCGCGGTGCCGCAAAGCCGCCACAGGAACGCACCCTGGTGCGTACCGCCGTCGCGCTGCTGATCCAGAATCCCGGCTTCGCCGCCGTCATCGAACCGCCGTATTTGTTTTCGACGTTACGCCAGCCGGGTATTGCATTACTCGTCGAACTGATCGCGCTGTGCCGGCACCGTACGGAAATTTCGACTGCGCTGATCCTGGAACATTTTTCGCAGCGCGAAGAATTGCGCTCGCTGCAGAAACTCGCGGTGATGGAATTCCCCGGCAGTGAACTGGAATGGCGCATGGAATTTTTGGATGCGCTAGCCAAACTCGATCGGCAAACCCAAATCCAGCGCCGCGACGATCTGGACCGAAAAGCGAACGCCGGCGGTTTGGCCAATCTCAGCGCCGAAGAAAAAGCAGAACTGCGTAGCCTACAGGGCGCAAGGCCCTAGCGGTCCATTTACTCACGCTTGGCGCACTTCGCTTCGTGTTCGGCATCGGCATCGCGCCGACTGTATCGGTATCGGTTCACCGCGATGTCTTGTTCATGATCGCCGAACCGGCCGACATTGCACTTGCACATCGGTAGTTCCGGCGACGCGCGCGCCTGCATACGTCCCGCGCGCGGCGAAATTCGCGATTTGTATACCTTTTCATATGTATACGATATTGCGCTGCATGATTCTTAATTTTTCGTTGGTATGTGTATTGCCTTAGGTCCGCGGCTCGATCGGTACATCGTGTTCGATCGACTAGGAGGAGCGGGGATTTTTTCGGCATGGCTGTTCAGCGATTTCGGCACGCGCCGCGCGCCGTACTGATCAGCGTCCCTGTCCCGATCGAGCGACGAGTTCACGACCATGGCCGCGCACTAGCGCTGCGGCGAATGCGTCGCGAATCAGACACTCAAAAAAACCATCATCGAATGGAGGGAGTATGAACACGCGTACCAAGTTAGCTCTAGCAATCGGTTCAGCACTGCTGTTTCCCGCGGTGCAAGCGTTCGCCGGCATCGACTTCACGGCCGGCGACTGGAAGATCGACATCTCCGGCAACGTCAACGCGTTCTACGTCGGCGCGGATTGCGACAACGGACCGGCCGCGACGACGGCGGTGGTCGGCGGTTTGGCATGTACCGGCAATCGCAGTGCCGCTGTCCGCAACGGATTGTTGCCCGCTGCACTGGTTTTCAACGCGACTACGCATCAGGACGACTACGACGTCGGTGTCACGATCGGCCTTTACCCCGGCATCAACAGCTCCGCCGCGGCGGGCGTCAACGGGCCGGGACTTGCCGCCGCGCTGCAGTCGCCGGGCATCGATGCGCGTCAGGCGTTTTTCACCGTCGGACAGGATTGGGGTACGTTCAAGCTCGGCCGCGACATCGGCATCTTCGGCAAGGACGCGATTCTCGACGACATGACCCTGCTCGGTGTCGGTTCGGTCGGCAACAACAACGCGCCGAGCAACACCAGTCTCGGCCGCATCGGCATCGGCTACATCTACACGGATTGGGAACCGCAGATCACCTACACGACGCCGAACTTCAACGGCTTCAGCGGGTCGATCGGTATCTTTCAACCGCTCGATGCGGAAGGCTCGGCCCTGTTCACGCGACACAGCGAACCGCAAGTGCAAGGCGGCGTGAGCTATGCGTTCGGCGATGCGAAATCCGATGACCTCAGCGGCAAGGTGTGGGCCGGCGCGGTGAGCCAGAAGGTGCAGGCGAATGCGGAAGACATAACGACGAACGGTTCGAGCGCGGCCACGAGTTTCACCGGCACGGGTTTCGACGCGGGCGTGAAACTCGATGTCGCCGGATTCGAAGGTGTTCTCTACGGTTACACGGGCAAAGGTATCGGCACGACCGGACTGTTCATCCTGCCGACTTCGGCGGATGGCAAGAAACGCGATTCCGATGGCGGCTACGCTCAGCTCAGCTACAAGATCGGCAAGCTGAAACTCGGGCTTAGTTACGGCGAATCGCGTCTCAAACTCGCTGCGGACGAAAAGCCGTTCGCCGCGACCAGCGATCTGCTCAAGCGCAATTCATCGGGCGTGGGCGGCGTGTATTACAGCCTGACCAAAAACGTGACGCTGGTGGGCGAATACATCGATACGAAGGCGCACGCGTGGAACGGCAATTCTGCCGAGGAAACCACGTACGCGATCGGCGGTATCGTCTTCTTTTAACGCGGGTACGCGTGTGCGGCACATAAGTGGCCGACTTCGGCGACGCAGCAATTGCGTCGCCGCTTTTCGTGCGCTATTCGGAATAATTGGAAAAGTATACGGCGACGAAAGTCAGCGCCGCCGATAACGAAAGGTAATAGCCGACGTAGGGCAATCCGTGTGTCGTTGCCAGCCACGTGGCGATATACGGCGCCAGTGACGCACCCAGAATTCCGGCGAAATTGAAGGCGAGCGAAGCACCCGTGTAACGCACGGCGGTCGGGAATTGTTGCGCCAGCGCGGTTCCCAACGGTCCGTACGTGCAGCCGATCAGCAACATGCCGATCACGAGCAGAGGCAACGCGCCGAACATCGTTTGCGACACGAACAGCGGCGCGAACACCAGTCCGAACAAGAGAATCGAGACGGACACGATCATCGATACGATGCGCGCGCCGTAGCGGTCGGCGGCGAGCGATGACAGCGGCACGCCCACCGCGAAAAACAGCACGGCGATCATCTGCTGAATCAGGAACGAGACGCGACTGTAATGCAACGTCGACGTCGCCCAGCTCAGCGTGAATACCGTCATCAGATAGAACAGGACGAACGCCACCAGCGCCGAGAAAATTCCCAGCACGAGCGCGCGCGTGTGGCGGAACACGACATCGCCAATCGGCAAACGCACGCGTTCGTTGTTGGCCATCGCACGCAGAAACGCCGGCGTTTCGGTCAGCTTCAATCGCACGTACAGTCCGACCAGAACGAGCGCGGCGCTGACCAGAAACGGAAGTCGCCATCCGAACGCGAAAAACTGCGCGTCGGTCAGCACTTCGCTGAGCACGAGAAACGAGCCGACCGCCAGCAGAAATCCGATCGGCGCACCGAGTTGCGGAAACATACCGAACCATGCGCGCCGGCCCGGCGGTGCATTCTCCGTGGCGAGCAATACCGCGCCGCCCCATTCGCCGCCGAGACCCAAACCTTGGCCGAAGCGGCACAGCGCGAGCAACGCCGGTGCGGCCACACCGATCGATGCATACGTCGGCAAGATACCGATGACGACGGTCGACAAACCCATTGTCAGCAACGCGGCGACGAGCGTGGCTTTGCGTCCGATGCGATCGCCGAAATGCCCGAACAACGCCGAACCGAACGGTCGCGCAAAAAATGCGAGCGCGAACGTGGCCAGCGATTGCAACGTGGCGGACGTGGGATCGGTCGCCGGAAAAAACAGTTTGGGAAAAACGATCACCGCCGCCGTGGCATAGATATAGAAATCGAAAAACTCGATCGTGGTGCCGGCGAGACTGGCGAACAGAATGCGAGCGGTGGAGTTCGAGCGAACGGTGTCTGTCGTCATGTACAAATAGCTCGCGGGAAAAATCAGCGCGGATCGGACAAGACGGCTTTCGCTGCATTGTGTCCCGGCGCACCGGTGACCCCGCCGCCGGGATGCGTGCCGGCGCCGCAGAGATACAGCCCGGGCAACGCACCGCGATAGTCCGCGTAACCGATCATCGGCCGTGCGCTGAAAAGCTGATTGAGCGACAACGCGCCGTGGAAGATATCGCCGCCGATCAAACCGAAATCGCGTTCGAGATCGAGCGGCGATTTGATCTGGCGTCCGATTACGGATTTCGTGAAACCCGGCGCGAAGCCATCGACAGTCGCGATCATCAGATCCGCGACTTCATCGCGATGATCGTCCCACGATCGACCGTCCGACAATTGCGGCGCGACGTGCTGACAGAACAGGCTTGCCACGTGCTGGCCTGTCGGCGACAGCGAATCGTCGAGCGTCGACGGAATCAACATTTCCACAATGGGATTTTTAGACCAGCCATTGGCGCGTGCGTCGAGATAAGCGCGATCCATATAATCCAGACTCGGCGCCATGATGATGCCGGCGGTGAGATGATCGCCGGGTTCTGGCAATGCGGTGAATCGCGGCAATTCCGACAATGCGACGTTCATGCGAAATGTGCCCGATCCGCAGCGCCAGTTCGCCATGCGCTCACGCACCGGTGCGGGAACGACAGATGGATCGAGCAGACGTTCGTACAACAATTTCGGATTGACGTTCGCGACGACTTTGCGCGCGCGAATCGATTCGCCGTTATCGGTGACGATACCGACCGCGCTGCCGTTTTCGACGATGATTTCGCGCACGCCGACACCGGTGCGAATATCCACGCCGGACGCCGTCGCCGATTTCGCCATCGCCTGCGTGATCGCGCCCATGCCACCGATCGCGTGACCCCATGCGCCTTTCACGCCGTTCACTTCACCGAATACGTGATGCAACAAAACGTATGCGCTGCCGGGCGTGTACGGGCTCGCGTAGTTGCCGACGATGCCGTCGAACCCGAGGACGGCTTTGATCGGTTCGCTTTCGAAGAAACGATCGAGATATTCGCCGGCGGAAATCGCGAACAGATCGAGCAGATCGGTGCGTAAACTCGCATCGAGTTTTTTGAGACGCCTGCCGATGCGTCCGGCGCTGAGCAGTTCGGAAATCGCCGGAAGCAAACCGCGGCTCGTGATGTTCGGCGGCGCTTGCAGCGCGAGTGCGCGCAATTCGTCGGCAATGAGATCGAGACGGCGTTCGTATTCGGCCAAGCGATCCGCATCGCGTTTCGAAAATTTTGCCACTTCGTCGTAGGTGCGTCCGTCGCCGGTCAACAGATAACGATTGTCCGGCAACGGCAGAAAATTACTGGCCTTGCGCAATACGACCTTCAAACCGTGCGCCGCCAGATCGAGATCGCGGATGACTTTCGGCTGCAGCAGCGAAACGGTATAGGCCGCGACGGAATTCCGGAATCCTGGATGAAATTCTTCCGTCACCGCCGCGCCGCCGACGACATCGCGCTTTTCGAGCACGAGCACCTTGCGCCCGGCCTTGGCCAGATATGCGGCGCAAACCAGGCCGTTGTGACCGCCGCCGACAATGACGGCGTCGTAAACTTGAGTGTTGTTCGTCATCACGCGATTATGGCGGCACTCGCCGCACCTTGCCACGTTCCAGGGAATTTCGTTGAGAACCGTCCACGCCACCCGCTACGTCACTCCGCTGCGCGAAGGCGGCTCACTGCCGGCCATCGTCGAGGCGGACGATCAGGGTATGTACGTGCTCAAGTTTCGCGGCGCGGGGCAAGGTGTGAAAGCGTTGATCGCCGAATTGGTGGCGGGCGAAATCGCGCGTGCGCTCGGTTTGCCGATTCCGGAAATCGTGTTCGTGCAGCTCGATGCGGAACTCGCGCGCACGGAGCCTGATCCGGAAATACAAGAATTGATCAAAGCGAGCGTCGGGCTCAATCTCGCGCTCGATTATCTGCCCGGCTCGGTCACGTTCGATCCGCTCGCCGAAAAACCCGATGCCGAACTGGCGTCGAACATCGTCTGGTTCGATGCATACGTGACGAATGTCGATCGTACGCCACGCAACACGAATCTGCTGATCTGGCATCGCAAGCTGTGGCTGATCGATCACGGCGCCGCGCTATATTTTCATCACGACTGGAACGGATTTCTGGAACGCGCGGCGCAACCGTTTCCGATGATCAAGGATCATGTGCTGTTGCCGTTCGCCGCGAACATCGCCGACGCCGACGCACTACTGAGCGCGCGGCTAACGACTCCGATCATTCAAAACATCGTCGCACGCATTCCGGATGCGTGGCTCGGCGACGCCGCGTTCGCAACCGTGGACGCGCATCGTCAGGCGTATGTCGATTATCTTGTGCGGCGGCTTTCCGCGCCGCGCGCTTTTGCCGAGGAGGCGATCCGTGCGCGATCACGCCACCTATGACTATGCGGTAATTCGCATCGTGCCTCGCGTCGATCGCGAGGAGTTCGTCAATGTCGGCGTGATCGTCTCTTGTCAAAAAGACGAACTGCTCGAAGCGCGGATCGAGCTCGATGAGCAACGTTTGCTCGCGCTCGATCCGACGTTGGACTTGGTCGCGATCCGAGAACACTTGGCGACGATTCCCGCGGTGTGCGCAGGCGGCGAATCGGCGGGCCCGATCGGACGCTTGAGCCGACGTGAACGATTCGACTGGCTCACCGCACCGCGCAGCACGATCATTCAAACCTCGCGCGTGCATAGCGGACGATGCCGCGCGTCCGGCGATGTCGCCGAACATCTGTTGCGGACGATGGTGCGCGTCGCGCGTTAAAGCAGCGGCTCGATTTCTTTTTCGATCGATACCGGCGAATCGGTCGGCGCATAGCGCTTCACGACCTTGCCGGTTTTATCGATCAGGAATTTCGTGAAATTCCATTTGATCGATTCGCTGCCGAGCAAACCCTTCGCTTCGCGCTTGAGATATTTATAAAGCGGATGCGTGTTGTCGCCGTTGACTTCTATTTTGGCGAACATCGGAAAATTCACGTCATACGTCAGCGAACAGAAATTCTTGATTTCCGCTTCGTTACCCGGTTCCTGATGGCCGAACTGATCGCATGGAAAGCCGAGCACCACGAGCCCCTGGTCGTGATGTTTTTCGTACATGTCTTCGAGACCTTTGTATTGCGGCGTGAATCCGCACTTGCTTGCGACGTTCACCACCAGAACGGTCTTACCTTTGTACGCGTCGAGCTTCTGCTCGTCGCCGTCGATGGTCTTGGCGCTGAAGTCGTAAATCGTGGTCATCGCAGATCTCCGCTTTCCCTGAGTATACGTCTCAATACCGCCAACTGGTGACGTCGCCGCCGGCCGGTGCGGTTTTCAAAATGCGATCGACGATCTTCGGAAGATACTGCGTGTTGTAGTGCAGTCGCGACAGAGCATTCGGTTGCGTCGGATCGCCGTTCCAGCAGTGTTCGTCGCGCTGGCCGTAGGCGATTTCGCCGTCATACGTCGGATCGCGAAAACTCTCCAGCGCATCCTGCAACTGATAGACCGCATCGTTGAGAAAGTAGTTGTCGCTCAAGCCGACGTACACGTGCAACTTGCCCTGTAGTTGCGCGCCGATGCGTGACCAATTGCGCTTCAGATATTCTGTCAGATCCCAATGTTCGCGCCAGTAGTCGGCGACGGCATGATCGATTTCACCGGTGCGCTTGTCGAAAATCTGTTTCGGATAACCATCGTCGCCGACCGGAGAAAACACGGCCTGCCAGATGTCCCATTGTTCCGTCGATCGGCCGCGATCGCCGAGCGTGAGTTCGTAGGCCATGTTGTCCGGCATCGATATCAGTGTGCGGCCGAGATAATCGCGCATCGCCGGTTGCACGACGCGTCTGTTCGAACCTTCGCGATACAACGCGTTCTTGTCGTCATAGAGATCGACAATCGTGAATGCCTTGAAACTCACGGGGTCTGGACACGCCACGAACGCACCGTTGTAGTAATCCGGATGAAACACTTGCACGGCGAGCGCTTCCCAGCCGCCCGTCGAACCGCCGTATACGAAGCGCGACCAACCCGTGCCTAACGCGCGGAATTTCTTTTCGATCGCCGGGATCAATTCTTCTTCGATCGCGCGGCCGTACGGCCCGACATTTTCGGAATCGACAGCGTAAGAATCGTCGTAGAAAGGATTCGCGTGTTGTAATTTCACGATCAGCACGCGCGGAAAATCCTTGGCGATCCATTTCTGATAGAACGCGTACGCTTCCTGTTGCTGGATGCGGTTGTAGCCGCTCAAATGAAAGCGTTCGCTGTAATCGGGTTTGAGTTTCGGATCGGGGGGTTCGGTGCGAAACCCATCGAAATCCGGCACGAAGTGATCGTGAAAAATCACGAGCGGAAAATGTGCCTTCGGGTGTTGGTCGAAGCCCTGCGGAACGAGCACGGCGGCCGACAAAAACATCGGCTTACCCCAAAACTTTGTGAGCAGTTGGCTCTGAATGCGAATGTGTCGTACATACTTCGTGTCGGGCGTGGGCTTGATCGGCGGAATCGTCTGATCGAGAACCAACTCGACGTGCGCGTTCTCGGTCGGCACACCGCCCTCGCCCAGCGTGATCTTGCGCGGCTTGCTGTAAACGTTGCCGGGTTTGAGATTCCAGTGTTGACCCTCGCCGCGATCCGGCGCGAGCGAAAGCGTGTGCCCATCGGCGCGATGGAACGTTTCGTATTTATTGAGCAACGCCTGCACCGTGTACGTTCCGGGTTTCATCGCGGCGATGCTTTGCACCGGATAACCTTGCGCATTCGCTTCGATCGCGACGGACGTTCCGCGCTTCCAATTCTCGACGTTCATGCCGAACGCGACTTGGGTCTTCGGCGTCAGATCGATCTGGTTGCGCGGTTCGTCCGAATCGTCGTTCGAGAACAGCAACATCAACCGACCTTGCTGCGGAGCGGAATCGCCACCCGCGAGCTTTGCGCTGAATGGAGACGCCGCCGGTTCGGCCGCCACGGTCGTAGCAACGACGACGCACAAACCCGCCAACCATCGGACCATCCGCATCTTCATCTCCCCCAAGCATCGGTAGACCCGCATGCTAGCGCAATCGGGCGGGCGGTGATGGAGGCGCGAAGTCAGCTGATGCGTTGCAGCGGCATCGATGGGCGTTGCAGCGGCGGCGTATCGATATAGTGATCGATCAGCAGAAATGCGAACAACGCCATGAGATAGATGATCGAATAATTGAACACTTTCATCGCGAACCATTCGTTCGGCGGGTTCATCAGCACGATCGCGTAGTACAAGAATGCCGCACCGAGCACGAGCGCGCCGCCGAGATAGAACAGGCCGCTCATGCCGGTGAGATACGGCAGAACGGTCACGACGACGAGCAGCACGGTGTAGAACAACACATGCCAGCTCGTGTAGGTCACGCCGTGCGTGACCGGCAACATCGGCACCTGTGCGCGCGAATAATCTTCGCGGCGGAAAATTGCCAGCGCCCAGAAATGCGGCGGCGTCCATACGAAGATGATCAGGAACAACAGCAGCGCATACGGATGAACATGGCCCGTGACCGCGGCCCACCCGAGCACCGGAGGTGCGGCGCCGGCCGCGCCGCCGATCACGATATTTTGCGGCGTCGCGCGCTTCAGCCACGCCGTGTAGACCACGGCATAGCCGATTAGCGACGCAAATGTCAGCGCGGCCGTCAGCGGATTCACGAGCGTGATCAGGATCGTCATCGAGACCGCGCCGAGCACAACGGCAAATATTAGAACTTGCGCAGACGTCAACGCGCCCGTCGCGAGCGGCCGATGCGACGTGCGCACCATCACGCGATCGATACGTTGATCGATCAGATGATTGATCGCCGCCGCCGAAGATGCGGCGAGCCAGATGCCGATCGTGCCGAAGATCAGCCCACGCCACGGCACCATGCCCGGAACGGCCAGGAACATGCCGATGATCGCGGTGAAAACGATCAAGGCAACGACGCGCGGCTTGGTGAGTTCGAGGTACTGGCTGAAAATGGAAGGCATGAATGGCGAATTATCGCGTCATTCGGCTTTGATTGGTAATCGCGGGCCGGAATGATCAGCGCGGCGCTACGGTCGTCGGTGCGCCGGTCGCAACCGAACCAGCAATGCGATCATGACCGCCAACAGGATGGCCGCGCCGCCGTTGTGCGCCGTGGCCACCGGCAGCGGCAATCCGAACATCACGTTGCTGATGCCCAGCGCGACTTGCAGAACGAGTGCGGCGGCCAGTGCGACGCCGAGCGCACGCGTTTCGCGTCTGCGCACCGCGAAGAATGCCAGAATCACGCCGAACACGAAGACGATCGTCGCGCCGGCGCGGTGCGCCAACTGGATCGCGGTGCGGGCATCCGCATCGAGCACGCCGCCTTCGTAGTCGACGCCGACGCCGCGCCACAACACGAATCCCGACGAGAAATCCGCCGACGGATGCCATTGTCCGAGACACGTGGGGAAATCGGTTCCGCAAGCCAGGGCCGCGTAGTTGGCGCTGGTCCAGCCGCCGAGCGCGATCTGCATCGTAAGCAGCACGATTCCGACGACCGCCATTTTGCGTAATGTGGAATTTTCCACATTTCCGACAGAGACAATCGAAAGCCGCATGGCGACATAGATCAGCAATGCGAATAGCGTCAATCCGCCGATGAGATGCGAGGTCACGACGAGAGGAAGCAGTTTCAGCGTCACCGTCCACATGCCGAGCATGGCCTGGAATACGATTACGATGCAGGCGACCCAGGCCACGACGGCGAGCTTGCCGAGATCGCGCCGTCGCACGAAAGCCCAGATGCCCAGACCGAACGTCAACACGCTCAACCCGCCGACGAGCAGGCGATGGAATTGCTCGCGCCACGCTTTATCCGTTTCGACGGGCCGATCGGGAAATGCCAGGTTGGCGGCCGCGACGTCGTGCGCCTGCGAGGGCCACGCGAGTTTTCCGTAGCACGTCGGCCAATCCGGGCACGACAAGCCCGCGTTGGAAAGACGCACAAACGCACCGAATACGATGACCAGCAACGCGAACGCCGCCGCGAACCAGGCCAACCGGCGCATACCCGAGAACGAGGCGTGGCGAATCATGATCAATAGATGATGCGGGTGATGTCGCTGCGCAACCCCTGCGCGAAGTAGCCGTCGGGATAACGCATCATGAGCAAGCCGTTGGGATCGACCAGGCCGAGCGCGAGCGAATCAGCGTTGCGTGCCGCTTCGCTTCCGAAGGCGTTCGCCTCGTCGCGCAGGGATGTCAGCGGCGCGCGGCGGCTGAAGAATTCATCGGGCTGAGGCGGACCGATGTAGACGATACGCAATCGATCGGCATTGCGGCCGAGCGTGACACGCATGCGCACGGCTTCGTCGATGCGCTCGATGCAT
>JBDUEI010000026.1:0-5701 GCA_040002515.1 Rudaea sp.
TCGCGAAAGGCAAATCCGGTTTCGGACTCGCGTGGATCGATCTCGCCGGCGGCCGATTCCTGCTCAGCGAAATCGACGACGAAGCATCGCTGAACGCCGAACTCGCGCGATTGGCGCCTGCGGAAACATTGATAGCGGACGATGCCGAAATGCCGCGTGCGGTCGGCGAACTAGCCGGGTTACGCCGACGCCCGCCGTGGCATTTCGACTGCGACTCCGCGCAACGCAATTTGTGCCGATTTTTTCAAACGCGCGATCTCTCAGGATTCGGCTGCGACAACATGCCCCTCGCCATCGCTGCAGCGGGCAGCTTGTTGGCCTATGTCGAGGAAACCCAGAAATCCGCGTTGCCTCACGTCTCGGGTTTGATGGTGGAATCGGCGAGCGAAACGATCGCGCTCGACGCGGCGACGCGGCGCAATCTGGAACTCGACGTGCATCCGACCGGCCGATCCGAGTACACCTTGCTCGGCGTTCTGGATCGCACCATCACGCCGATGGGCTCGCGCGAATTGCGGCGCTGGTTGCATCGGCCACTACGCGATCATGCGTTACTCAAACGCCGCCACCACGCGGTGGCAACGTTGCTCATCCAGCGCCGCTACGATGCGCTGCGGGATACGCTGCGCGACATCGGTGATCTCGAGCGCATTCTGTCGCGCGTCGCGTTGCGCTCGGCGCGACCGCGCGATCTCACGACATTGCGCGACGGACTCCTCGCAGCACCCGCGCTGCGGCACGCTTTGCTCGACTGCGACAGCCCGCTGCTGACGGATTTGCTCACGCGCGTCGGCGAACATGCCGATACCGCAGACTATCTCGCGGCCGCGCTCGCCGAACTGCCGCCGGCGCTGCTTCGCGACGGCGGCGTAATCCGAACCGGGTTCGATGCCGAGCTCGACGAACTGCGAACGCTGTCGACCGACGCCGATAAATTTCTGATCGATCTCGAATCGCGCGAAAAGGCAGCGACCGGCATCGCGACGCTCAAGGTTGGATTCAACAGCGTGCATGGCTACTACATCGAAATAAGCCGCGGCCAATCGGAAAAAGCGCCGACGCACTACACGCGGCGACAAACGCTGAAAGGTGCGGAGCGTTACATCACTGAAGAACTGAAATCGTTCGAGGACAAAGTTCTCTCGGCACGCGAGCGTTCGCTGATGCGCGAGCGCGCACTGTACGAAGGCATTCTGGATTTTTTGGCCGAACGTTTGAATCCGCTCAAGCGTGCCGCCAGCGCAATTGCCGAACTGGACATCCTCGCGAACTTCGCCGAACGCGCCGATGCGCTGAGCTGGTCGAAACCGGAGTTGACCGACCAGTTGGAAATCCGAATCGAACGCGGCCGCCATCCGGTCGTCGAGCAGGTGCGCAGCGATCCGTTCGAACCGAACGATCTGAAACTCGACGACGCACGGCGCATGCTCATCATCACCGGCCCGAACATGGGCGGTAAATCGACGTACATGCGGCAGAATGCGCTGATCGTTTTGCTCGCACACATCGGCAGTTTCGTTCCGGCGCAGTCGGCGAAAATCGGGCCGATCGATCGCATCTTCACGCGCATCGGCGCCGGCGATGATCTGTCGCGCGGCCAGTCGACGTTCATGGTCGAGATGAGCGAAACCGCGAACATTCTGCACAATGCGACAAAGTATAGTCTGGTGCTGATGGACGAAATCGGGCGCGGCACGTCGACCTACGACGGCTTGTCGCTGGCCCGCGCGTGCGCGGTGCAATTGGCGACGCACAACCGCGCATTCACGTTGTTTGCGACGCACTACTTTGAGCTCACCGATTTGCCTTCGCAAATGAGTGGCGTTTCGAACGTGCATCTCGACGCCGTAGAATACGGCGACGAACTCGTGTTCATGCACGCGGTGAAGGATGGTCCGGCCAATCGCAGCTTCGGGCTACACGTCGCGGCGATCGCGGGGTTGCCAAAACACGTGATTGCGCAGGCCCGCGACTATCTGGCGGCGCTAGAGAAAACGCGCGACTTCAATTCGGAACGAACACCCGCGACGGACACGTCGCCGCTGCAGCCGGAATTGTTTGCCGCACCGGTCGTTTCGTCCGCGCTGCAGGATGCGTTGCAGGATATCGATCCGGATGCGTTGTCGCCACGCGAGGCGTTGGAAGCGTTGTATCGGCTAAAAAAACTGTAGCGCGCGCTGATAACTTTGATCAGGATGCAAGCGGCTTTACACCCTCTAAAAATTCCGCAAACGCTGTGATCGGTCGTTTGTCGTCGAAAATAATGGATTGTTTTTCCATCAGCAAAGCGCGCATGGCGGCGCGCCGATCTTTATCGCCGAGAAGAGCGACGCATTCGCGCACGTAGTCCGACTCGCTGCGAACGATAAGTCCGTCCGCACCCATCATGCGCAACATTCCTGCGGTTTGTCTGCCGCGAAGCATGTCGCCTTCCCACGCGAGAACCGGCGCACCGACGCTGATGGCGTCGAGGCTGGTCGCGCCACCCGAGAACCATGGCGAATCGAGGACGATTGGCGATTTTTCCAGGCCGGCCAAATAGTCGATGTGTTTCAACGATGGAATGAATGCGAGGTGTTTCGAAGGTTCTAGTCCACGCGTTGCGAAAATGGCTTCGATGCGCTGCTGAAAGCGTCGCGTCAACGGTGGATTTCGATTGAATAATCCGATGCAGGCACCTGTTTCAGCAGCAATTTTTGCGAGCGTGACGTCGAAACTCGGGATTAGCTTGATCAGGTTCTGTGTGCACAACAGAAGCGGCCGCCGGGCCGCGAGTTGATCGTACCAAGCACCATCGCCGGCGAGCGGCGGACGTGATGGGCGCGTGCCCAGGCCGGGCAATCGGATCAATCGTTCGCGATAGTGCGATTGCGCAGTAGCGGGCTCTATTTCATCGCTGCTGATGAAATAGTCGACATTCGCCGAACCACTCGTCGCTGGGTGTCCGTACAGCGCGCACTGCACGGGCGCCAGACGCAGCGCGGCAAGTGCCTGGTGCTTCGGATCCATTCCGATTTCCGGATAGACGAGGACATCGAGTTGCGCGGTGCGGATTTCCTGGGCGAGCGTCAGCACATCGGCGCGCGTGTCGACGAATGTCGCGACGCGTTCGGCGATCCGCGCAGTACTCTGGTCCTTGATTCCGCCGGTATACCAGACCGTGACATCGAACCGGCGCGGATCGAGTTCCTCGATCATGGACCGGAAATATCGCGCCACCGTGTGTTCCATCAAATGAGCGCTGACGAAGCCCACGCGAACGCGCTCATGCGCACGAAAATTCCAGCCGCAAGGTTCGGCGAGCGCGGGCGCCGCGCGAGTCATCACGCGCGATACGAGATCGCCGAACGCGCATTGCAACGCCGTGTTGTCGTTCGGCTGATAGTGAAGATGGAACGGAGCCACTCCCGACGAGGCATCGACCGCTGCGGCCATCGACGTCGCATTGTCGAGTTTCAGTCCGTTCTGAAGTTCGACCAGGCCAGTCGCAAAACGCGTGCGCGAAGTTTCGATTTCTTCATCGTCGCGATAAATTGCCGGGAGCGACAACGCACTCAGCCAGCGCACGCGTTCTTTCAGGATCGGCGCCGGCTTCGAATTGCGCCAGATTGTACGCGCGGCTTCGGTATCGCCGGTTTCGTCTAGAACGAGCGCAAGTTCCAATGCGGCGTTGACATTGTTGTTGTCGATCGTCAGCGCGTGGCGAAACGTCGCGATCGCACCTTCATGATCTCGTGTCTGACGCTGCGCGACGCCCAGCGTCGTCCAGAAAATGGAAGACTGAGGCTGCAACGCCACGGCGTGCCGTGCGACATCCATGGCTTCCGAAAACCGTCCAGCATCGCTCAGCGTGCGTGACAGAGAATTAGCGACGTCTGCATTTTCCGGAGCGAGACGACGGGCGTTCGCCAAAACCGCAAGCGCTTCATTGTTGCGGCCGGTGCGGCGAAGCAATTCGCCGAGCTTTAGCATCGCGTCGACGTGACTGGATCGAAAAATCAACGCGTGTCGATACGCGTTTTCGGCGTTGACGAGATCGCCAAGCGTTTCGCACGCGCGACCGAGATTGACAGCGGCGTCAGCGAAATTTTTTCGTGTCGATAAGGCGCGTTGGAAACTGCGGATGGCATCCGCCGATTTGCCTTCTTCCAATAACGCGAGGCCTAGGTCGTTGTGCGCATCGGCTGAACCAGGATCTGTTTCGACGCTCGTTCGCAGCGCGCGCATGGCGAGCGGAACCGCGCCGAGCGTGAGGTGCAGCCGCCCGAGCGCATGCCAAGCATCGGCGTTCCCTGGATCGAGTTTTACGGCACGCTGGAAATGGCTGCGCGCCAGCGATGCTTCTCCGGCGCGCTGGCGTTGCAATCCTTTTTGCAATTCGTCCAGCGCAAGGCGCTTGTCGGCGGCACTCACGCTGGCGGAACCGTCAGGGCTGAACGAGCAACGCGTTTACGCGGCGCACGTAAGCAGCCGGGTCTTCCAGCGCAACGCCTTCGAGCAATTGCGCTTGATCGAGCAACATCAAACCGAGTTCGCGTGCGCGATCGTTGTCGTTTTCAGACTTCAATCGCTCGATGAGCGGATGCGACGGGTTAATCTCCAGCGTCGGTTTCGTCGCCGGAACGGCGTGTCCGGCTTGCTTGAGCAAACGTTGCATGGCGAGACCCATCTCGTGCTCATCGAGCACGATGCAAACAGGTGAATCCTTCAGACGCGCACTCACGCGCACGTCGCGTACGCGATCGCCGAGAATTTCTTTGAGCCTGGCGACGATACCTTCGGCAGCTTTCGCGGATTCTTCGAGCTTCTCGGGATTCGAGATGCCCAGTTTTTCCAAATCCAGATCGCCTTTGGCGACATTGCGCAGTTTCTTGCCGGCGTAATCGGTCAAATAGCTCGACATCCACTCGTCGATACGTTCGTACATCAGCAGTACTTCGATACCGTTGGCGGTCAGCGCTTCGAGTTGCGGACTGCCTTTGGCGGCAGCGTAACCGTCAGCGGTCAGGTAGTAGATCGAGTCCTGATTGGCGGCGATGCGTCCGATGTAGTCGTCCAGCGAGACCGTTTGCGCGGCGCCTTCGGATTTCGTCGACGCGAAGCGAAGCAATTTCGCGATGCGTTCCTTGTTGGCGAAATCCTCAGACAAACCTTCTTTGAGTACCGCGCCGAACGTCGTCCAGAACGTTGCGAATTTCTCCGGTTCGTCTTTCGCAAGCTTGTCGAGAAGATCGAGCACGCGACGTGTGCACGCGGCTTTGAGTTTTTCGAGATTGCGGTTTTGCTGCAGCAATTCACGACTGACGTTCAACGGGAGATCGTCGGAATCGACCACGCCGCGCACGAAACGCAGGTACGACGGCAGCAACTGCTCCGACGCGTCCATGATGAAAACGCGCTTGACGTAAAGCTTCAGACCCTTGCGCTCGTCACGCCCGCCCATCATCAAATCGAACGGAGCCTGCGCTGGAACGTACAGCAGCGACGTGAAATTCTGATTGCCTTCGACGCGATTATGCGTCCACGCCAACGCATCGTTGAAATCGTGCGAGACGTGTTTGTAGAAGTTCTGGTATTCCTCGTCCGTCAATTCGCCTTTCGGGCGAGTCCACAGCGCGGAGGCTTGATTGACGGCTTCCCATTCTTCCGTCGCCTTGTCGTCTTTTTCGACCGGCATGCGGATCGGGAAACCGATGTGATC
>JBDUEI010000027.1:0-62699 GCA_040002515.1 Rudaea sp.
CGCGGGAAACTTTCGATCACCGCTTCTTCAAGAATATCGCGCTGGATGCGCTTGACCATCGCCTCGCCCAGTTCCATGTGCGCCATTTCGCGCCCTTTGAAACGAAGCGTCACTTTTACTTTATCGCCTTCTTCCAAAAACCGCCGCAAGTTGCGCAGCTTGATGTCGTAGTCGCCTTGTTCCGTCGTCGGACGGAACTTCAGTTCCTTGATTTCGACCTGCTTGGTCTTGCGCTTGGCCGCGTGCGCCTTTTTCTGCTGGTCGAACCGGAACTTGCCGAAATCCATGATGCGGCAAACCGGCGGGTCGGCCATCGGCTGGATTTCTACGAGGTCCAAGCCGATATCTTCGGCCATTTTCAGCGCATCCTCTCGGGACAGGATTCCCACCTGCTCACCATCGGCGCCGATGACACGCACCCGCGGAACGCGAATTTCCGCATTCTTGCGGTTAGCTTTTTCAGTGGCGATAACTCAACACTCCATCAAACCCGTCAATCAACACCGCGACAATGTCCGGGCGGAATTGTCGCGAGAAACGAAGAAAGAGCTACTCCAACCTTTTAGGCTGTCAGCTTCTCGACGAACGCGCTCAGCGGCATGGAGCCTAAGTCCTCGCCGGACCGTGCGCGCACGGCAACCAGTCCATTTTCCTTCTCGCGGTCGCCGACTACAAGAAGAAACGGGACTTTTTGCAGCGTGTGTTCACGTATTTTATAGCCAATCTTCTCGTTGCGCAAATCCGACTCCACGCGGAATCCTTGTTTTACAAGGGATTTGGCGACTTCCGCAGAATAGTCGGCCTGTGCATCGGTGATATTGGCCACCACCGCCTGGATCGGGGCGAGCCAGACCGGGAAATTGCCGGCGTGGTGCTCGATCAGGATTCCGATGAAGCGCTCCATCGATCCGACGATAGCCCGATGCAACATCACCGGCGTGTGGCGGGCGGAATCCTCGCCCACGTATTCGGCGCCGAGACGGCCCGGCATCGAGAAATCGACCTGCATCGTGCCCACCTGCCAGGCGCGGCCGAGTGAATCCTTCATGTGGTATTCGATTTTCGGACCGTAGAACGCGCCTTCGCCCGGCAATTCCTGCCATTCGACGTTACAGGCGCGCAATGCGTCGCGAAGTGCCGATTCCGCTTTGTTCCACACTTCGTCGCTACCGATGCGTTGATCCGGTCGCAGGGCGATCTTCAAATCGATTTCCGTGAATCCGAAATGCGTGTACACGGCCATCGCCTGTTTATGGAACGCGACTACTTCACTTTCGATCTGCGATTCCATACAGAAGATGTGGCCGTCGTCCTGCACGAATCCGCGCACGCGCATCAACCCGTGCAGCGCGCCGGACGGTTCGTTGCGCACGCACGATCCAAATTCCCCGTAGCGGATCGGCAGATCGCGATAACTGTGCAATCCGTGGTTGTAAACGAGCACATGTCCAGGACAATTCATCGGCTTCAACGCGTACTCGCGATTCTCCGATTTCGTCACGAACATGTTGTCGCGATAGTTCTGCCAATGCCCGGTTTTTTCCCATAACGACTGATCGAGAATCTGCGGACAGCGCACTTCCTGATAACCGCTGTCGCGATACACGCCACGCATGTACTGCTCGACCACCTGCCAGATCGACCATCCTTTCGGATGCCAGAACACCAGCCCCGGCGCCTCTTCCTGCATGTGGAACAGGCCGAGCTGTTTGCCGAGTTTTCGATGATCGCGCTTGTCGGCTTCTTCGAGCTGATGCAGGTAAGCGTTGAGGTCTTTCTCGTTGACCCACGCCGTTCCGTAAACGCGCTGGAGCATCTCGTTGTTTTGATCGCCGCGCCAATACGCGCCGGCGACTTTCATCAACTTGAACGCCTTCAACTTGCCCGTGCTCGGCACGTGCGGTCCGCGACACAGGTCGACCCAATCGCCCTGCCCGTACAGCGAAATTTCCTCGCCCGGCGGGATGATGTCGTCGATGATCTGCGCTTTGTAAATTTCACCCTTCTCGTTGAAGAACTTGATCGCGTCGTCCTTACCCATCACCGAGCGTTGTACCGGCAAATTTTCCGCTGCGATCTTCTTCATCTCCGCCTCGATCTTGATCAGATCGTCCGGCGTGAACGGCTGCTTGCGTGCGAAGTCGTAATAAAAACCGTTTTCGACGACGGGCCCGATCGTCACTTGCGTATCCGGAAACAAACGCTGCGTCGCCTGCGCGAGCAGATGCGCGGTCGAGTGACGGATGATGTCGAGCGCATCGGCGCTTTTCTCCGTGACGATCTCGATTTTCGCATCGTGATTTATCGCGAAACTGGTATCGACCAGCTTGCCGTCGACCTTACCCGCCAGCGCCGCCTTCGCAAGACCCGCGCCGATGGACGCAGCGACGTCTTGAACCGTGGGCGCTTGCTCGAAGTGTTTCTGGCTTCCGTCGGGGAGCGTGATGATGATCATGGCGAACGTCCTTACGAATTTCGTTTTAGCTCGTCATACCCGAACGCCTTAATCGAAAACCCAGTCTCGAGTCGAACGCACTGGATTCCCGCAATCGCTGGGAATGACGAACGGGGAAATAAAAAAGGCGCCGAGGCGCCTTTGTTTGCGGCGACTGGCAGCGGTGGTTCAGATGTAGAAAGTTCGCGTTGACATGTCGCACGCTCGATCCGCGTTTCGGCGGTCACCTGATTGGCAATGTCGAAAGTTTAACGCAGGCTCGCGAAGGGCTCAATGACGACGGCCGCGCGACCTCTACAAACGTGACTTTAGGGCGAGTGACAGCCCGAATTTCAGCCTCTATGCTCGCGCACTACTCAACGGGGGAAGTCCATGCGGATTGTCATGTGCGGTTTTGCGCTGGCGGCAAGTGTCGCCTCGATGTCTTCGGCTTTCGCGGATGACATTTACGCGCGCGACCTCAATCAAGCCGCGGACGCGGCCTACAGCAAAAAAATCGCCGAATACACAACCGATCCCTCGTTCAATTCGCCGCTGACCAACTACCTGCCCGCGTCGTCGACGGTGCCGACACCGCAAAAAGTGCTAGGCGATATTTCCGGCGCGCCGAATAGGTTGCCGTATTCGAAGGACGTCTATCGCTACTTCGATCTGCTCGCGCAATCGACGCCCCGCGTGAAAGTGCTGCGCATCGGCAAATCCGAAGAAGGTCGCGACATGATCGTCGCGGCCATCGCCGACGAATCGCTACTCGCCGATCTGAACAACAACGACGCGCGTCTGGCGCAACTGGCCGATCCGCGCACGATTCAACTGGACGACGCGAAGGCCGATGCGCTTGTCGCGCAGACGACGCCGATTTATTACATCACCGGCGCGATCCATTCGCCGGAAACCGGCGCGCCGACGGCGTTGATGGAATTGGCGTATCGACTCGCCGTCGATGAGTCGCCGTACATCAAAAAGATTCGCTCGCATGTCATCACGCTCATCACGCCGGTGGTGGAGGCGGATGGTCGCGATCGCATGGTCGATCTGTACAACTGGCATCGCGCCAATCCCGGAAAGACGCCGCCGCCGCTGCTGTACTGGGGTCATTACGTGGCGCACGACAACAATCGCGACGCGATGGGTCTCACACTCAATCTGTCGCGCAATGTGCTCGACACGTATCTCGGGTGGCATGCGCAGGTGTTGCACGATCTGCACGAATCGGTGCCGTTCCTGTACGACAACACGGTGGGCGACGGGCCGTACAACGCCTGGGTCGATCCAATCCTCGTCGGCGAATGGCAACAGCTCGGCTGGGACAACGTGCAGGGTTTGACCAAGCTCGGCATGCCTGGCGTTTTTACGCACGGCGATTTCGATACGTGGAGTCCGGGCTATCTGATGTTCATGGCGGCGATGCATAACGGTATCAGCCGCCTTTACGAAACCTTCGGCAACGATGGCGCCGATACGCGCGAGCGGATTCTCTCGCCGTCGGAATACGCACGTACGTGGTATCGCCCGAATCCGCCTTGGCCCAAGGTTCTCTGGTCGCAACGCAACAACAATAACTATGAGCAAAGTGCGTTACTCGTCGCACTGAATTACTTCGCCGACAACGACAAACTTTTTCTGCGCAATTTCTATCTCAAGAGCAAACGCTCGATCCAGAAACCGACCATGGCCGGTCCGGCGGCGTACGTGCTGCCCGGCGATGATGCGCATCGCGATGCGCAGGCGCAGATGTTGCGCGTGCTTCAACTACAGCACGTCGAAATAAGCCGGTTGACGGCGTCAACAACAGTTCAAGTACCGGCGCCGCCCGAAAAACCGACCCCGGGCGACGACGCCGACAAAAAGAAAGAAAGCGCGGCTTCCAAGAAACCCAAGACGGTGGCCAAGGAAATCCCGGCGGGCAGTTATGTCGTGCGCATGGATCAACCGTACTCGCGCATTGCCGATGCGTTGCTCGATCGTCAGTTCTGGGCTCCGGACGATCCGCAAAAACATCCGTACGACGATACGGCATGGTCGTTCGGTGATCTGTTCGGCACGCAAGTGTTCCGCGTTTCGGACAGCGCGATCTTGAGCACGCCGATGAGTGCGGTGCGCGAACCCGTTCAAGCAATCGGAAACACAAGCGGCAACGGCGGCGTTTATCTGGTGGAATATCACGGCGACAGTTCGCTGATCACGCTGCGCTACGCGATGAGAGACGCGGAGTTCGCCGTGGCCGACGAGGCATTCGATGCGGCCGGCCGGCATTTCGGCGCGGGCACGCTGATTATTGGAAAAGTAAACAATTCCACTTCTGGAAAATTGACCCAGGCGGGATTGAACGTCTGGCAGGTCGCGGCAAAACCGGACGTGCCGACGCACCGACTTGCCGCGCCGCGCATCGCACTGATGCATACCTGGATCGATACGCAGACCGAAGGCTGGTGGCGCATGGCCTTGGACAAGCTCGGCGTGCCGTACACGTATATCAATACCCAAACGGTGGCGCGCGAGGACAACCTGCGCGGCAAATACGACGTGATCCTGTTCGCGCCGCTTCACGCGGCATCGTCGTCGATGATCCTCAATGGCGTGCCGATGTCGGGCAATCCGGTGCCCTGGAAAAAAACCGATCTCACGCCGAACATGGGCATCGACAGCACAGACGACACGCGTCCGGAGCTCGGCGCGGCGGGCCTGGCGCATCTTCAGCACTTCATCGAACAGGGCGGCGTATTCCTCGCTGCGGGCGGCGCTGCAAAATTCGCGGTCGAAATGGGTTTGGCACCGGGCGTGTCGATCGCACCGGCGAAAGATCTGCGCGTGGTCGGCACCATCGTCAACGCGACGGTGACGGATGCGACCAGCCCGATCAATTACGGTTACGACGACACGTTCGCCGTTTACAGCGAAGAGGGAATGTCGTTCAAGCTCAGCAATCTGATCGCGTTCGGCGACAGCGTGCCGACCGCGAAAGATTTCAAACGCCCAACCGGCCGCGGCGGTCCGCACGATCAGGATGCGCCGGAAGGCCGCGCCGCGATCGAGGCGGCGGAATTGCCGGATGTGAAACCATGGGAAGCTGCGCCGTTGAACGAGGAACAGAAACACTACAGCCCGTTCTACCCGAACATTCTCGTGCCCGAGGATCAATTGCCGCACACGGTGTTGCGGTTCGCGGATGCGGACAATCTGCTCGTCGCGGGTTTGCTGGATGGCGGCGGCGCGCTCGCGCAGCGCGCGGCGGTGGTCGACGCGCGGTTAGGCAAAGGTCACACGATCGTGTTCGCGATCAATCCGATCTGGCGCGGCGAGACGATCGGCAGTTACGCGCTGGTCTTCAACACCATCATGAACTTCGAGCATTTGTCGAAGTAGGTCGGAATACCATGCAATAAGAAGAGCCCGCATGGGCTCTTTTTTTTCCGTCTTCACGGCAGTTTGGAATATTCGCACACGCCACCGGTGTCGTCGGAAATCGTGGAATAACTCGGACTCGTGCACTTCCAGTCGACCACGCCTTCATCGGTATTCTGCGAAACCGTCGGCGTGAACACGATCGTTCCGCCATCGACGCCGGACGTCTCCGTCAACGTCGCGACGACGACGCCGTTGGCCTGCACATCGATCGATTTGACGTACGGACTGGCGAGACTCGGACCCGGCTTCACACTCGCCTCCTGATTGGTCGAAGGAAACGCGTTCGTGCGCTGGTGGTAGGCCGAAACGATCTGCTGCACGCCCGAGGCCTGAGACATCGCGTTGGCGATCGCCGCGGAATGTTTCTGCGTGTCCACCGAGCTCGGCGTGGCTTTGTCCTCTGCCCAAGCGCCGGATGCGGAAGCTAACGATGCCATTACGATGATGAGCTGCGCCGTGATTCTCATGGCAAGTCCTTTCCTTGACGTGAGCCACAGCGGTAGCACGCCACATGCCACGCGTTGAATGAGCCGGCTGCGCGTACGCCGAGAGGGAGCCATGCATCTTGCAATGAATCCGATCGCCGGTTCGGCATTTTGCATTATGCAGTGCCCAAAAAGTATTACGTTTCAAGCGTTTAAGGTGTGGCACGACCGTTGCGGTAAGGCATCGTGCACTTCCGCAGGGATCACGAACGCAATCAGCGATAGCAGGACGTGGTGCATACGACAGCGTCTCGCAGGAAATACAGCTGCACACGTTGCAACGAAAGCACTTGCTTCACATGGCTTTCGATTTCCCTTGCGTATGGATTTAAAACTTCAAAAAAGGAGAAAACGATGAAACGTATACTTTCGATTGCCATGGTCATGGGCGCGGCGCTGACATTGCAGGCCTGCAACCAGGGACCCGATCCGGCAAAAGTCCAGGCCGATGTGGCCAAGGCCCAGGCGGATGGTCAGAAGAAAATCGCCGATGCGCAAGCCGATCTGGACAAAGTGATCGCCAAGAACCAGAAGACGATGGCTGACACGCGCGCCGATGCGCAGAAAGACATGAACAGCGCCAACGCCACACCAGCCGACGCGAACAAGGCTGCTGCCGACGCCTCCAACGACATGGCCAAGGCGCGAGCCGATGCCGCCAATGAAATGGCCGACGGCCAATACGGTGTCGACAAGGCCAAGGCGACGGCCGCGTACAACGTCGCAGCGGCGCAATGCGAATCGCAGACCGGCGACGCAGAAAAGGCGTGCAAGGACAAGGCGAAAGCCACGTACGACGCAGCCGTGACGGCCGCTGACAACAAGAAGAACGCAGTACATCAGCAACACTGAGCAAGTCGGCAAGGATGCCGTGGGATTGCGCCGCGCAAGCGGCGCAATCGTTATGTGAGACACGCTTTGATCGCGTCTTCGCGACAACGATGTGGACGCTTGAGTTTCGGCCCATCGGCGCTCATGTAAAGAACGCCGCATTCAATCCGCTATCGATGGCATCCGAGAGGCGTTTATGCGCGACACGAATTTCAGCGACAATCGTTCGAATGACAATCGTCTCACCGACGATCGCTCGATCGAGAATGACGCAGCACCCACGACGCGCGGCAAAAGCGCGCAGGCAGATTCCTGGAGAAAACCGGCAATGGCAAATCCGACTTCGGATGAGAAAACACGCATTCTGCTCATCGACGATGAGCCGAACATCTTGCGCACGTTTCGTTTTTGCCTCGAAGACGTCGGCCACCGGGTGACAACCGCATCGGACGCCGCGCAAGCCGAAGAGATCGTGCAGAGCGACGTATTCGACCTGTGTTTCCTCGACTTGCGCCTCGGCGAAACATCCGGCCTGGATTTGCTGCCGAAGTTGCGCCAGTACGCGCCGTGGATGCGTGTCATCATCGTCACGGCGCATTCGTCGATCGACAGCGCGCTGGATGCGATCCGCGCCGGCGCCGCGGATTATCTGGTCAAACCCTGTTCGCCCGAACAGCTGCGCATGGCGGCGACGAAACAGATTCGCGCGCGCCGTCTCGAACAGCGGCTGGAAACGCTGGAAAGAGAAGACTGCTCCAGCAGCAGCGCGGAACTGGACAGCGAAAGCCCGGCGATGAAGAAGGTGCTCGACACCCTGCGTGCCGTGGCCGACACCGATGCTACGGTATTGATCCTCGGCGACAGCGGCAGCGGCAAAGGTGTTGCGGCCAAGACCATCCATCATTGCAGCCCGCGCTCGAAAGAAAATTTCGTCACCGTGAATTGCCCATCGCTATCGGCCGAATTGCTCGAAAGCGAATTGTTCGGTCACAAAAAAGGCGCGTTTACCGGTGCGACCGAAAACAAGCTGGGCCGTGTCGATCAGGCCGAAGGCGGCACGTTGTTTCTGGATGAAGTCGGCGATGTCCCACTGGTGTTGCAACCGAAGTTGCTGCGCTTCATCCAGGATCGCGAATACGAACGAGTCGGCGATCCGATCACGCGCCACGCCAACGTGCGCATCATCGCCGCGACCAATCGCGATTTGACCGAAATGGTCAAGCAGAACACGTTCCGCGAAGATCTTCTGTATCGACTCAACGTCATCACGATCGTCATGCCGCCACTGCGCGAACGGCCGGAAGATCTGGCGATGCTCGCCGAGCGATTCCTGTTGCGATACGCCGCCAACTACCGACGGCCGGCGCGCGGTTTCAGCAAAGCCGCGCTCGATGCCATTCAATCGTATCCGTGGCCGGGCAACATACGTGAATTGCAGAACGTGATCGAGCGCGCGGTCATCCTTTGTGCCGCCGAACAAATCGATGTCGATCTGCTGTCGATTTCCGAAAGCGCCGACCGCCGTTCGCGACCGCGTATCGGCGATTCGTTGAGTCTGGAAGAACTCGAGCGTTCGCATATTCGCGGCGTGATGGCAAATGCGTCGTCGCTCGACCACGCCGCCAAAACACTCGGCATCGACGTGTCGACGCTTTATCGCAAACGCAAACAATACGGTCTGTAAGCCGAGCGCTCGCCATGCGACTGCGCTCGCGTCTGCTGATCAGCCACGGCGTCGTCATTCTGCTGGCGATCATCGCCTTCGCGGCCGCACTTTATGCGATTCAGAACCTGACGCGGCGCGTCGACACCATCGCCGCAGATCGCATGCAAGGTCTGGATTCGACCGAACGCATTCGCGGCGAATTTTCCAACGTCGTACGCGCGTTGCTGCAGGATTCCCTGGCGCACGCGCAAACCTCGCGTGCCGACGCGGTCGCTGCATTGGCGGGATTGAAAAATGCGATCGACGATTCACGTCCGTATTTTTCTCAACCCAACGATAAGAAGGCGTTCGCGAACGTCGACGAAAGCTTCGAGCGCTTCGTCGCAGCGGTGCGCGATCTCAACGACAACAAACTCAGTCCCGACGAAAGCGCCGCACGCATCTCGAGCGTATTCGTCGAACTGCGAACCGGCGTGGCACAGTTGCGTCAACTCAAAAGCGTGGAATTGCGCGACTCGGCGATGTCGGCGCGGGAGTTCGCCAACTCGATGTTCGCGCTCCTCGGAGCGTTGGCGCTGCTGCTCTTGTGTGTCGGCATCCTGGCGGTGTTGCGACTGACGCGCGCCATCTATTCGCAGGTCGACGATCTGAGCGCCGCGATCGAAGACATGAGCAGCGGCAACTACGATATCTCGTGCCGAGATGCCGCGATCCTGGAATTCAACGCGCTCGGGCGCCATCTGGAAAACATGGGCCGGCAGTTGGGCGCGATGCGCAACACCAACGTCGACCGCGTGCTCGCCGAGCAACGCCGAACTAACGCTGTCCTGGACAACATCGACGATGGGCTGGTGATTTTTTCCGACGAGGGAACCATCGAGCGCATCAATCCCGTCGCCGAACGCCAGCTTGGTCTGGAGCCTGGCGCGGCGACCGGAAAACGCTTCGAGGACATCGGCGACATCGACATCGGTCGGCACATTCGTCAGGTGCTCGCCAGCGGCGAATACGTCGACACCGGCCTTCCGGAAATTCGCATCGAGCGCAACCACGATCCGCGCACGATCGCCTACACGCTGCATCGTTTCGTCGAAACGCAAAGCAATCGCATCGGCGTGGTGATGGTGATGCGCGATGTCACCGTGCAGCACGAGTTCGACAAGATGCGCAGCGAATTCGTCCTGCGCGCATCGCACGAATTGCGAACGCCGATCGCGAGCATTCGCATGGGCCTGGGCCTGCTTGGCGAGAAACTCGATTTCGCCGAAGGTTCGCGGGAACGCGAGCTGTATCTCACGGTGCAGCAGGAACTGACGCGAATGGTGAGCCTGCTCACGGACCTTCTCGATCTGTCGCGCCTGCGCGTGGGCGAGCAAAGTTTCGAACGCGCGCCGACGAATGTCGAGGACATGCTTCGCGCGGCCTGTCAGCGTTTTGAATTGCCGGCGGAGGCCGCGCACATCGGGCTAACCATACATGTGCAATCCGACCTGCCCCATCTATCGATAAGCCGCAGCGCTTTCGATCGCGTGCTCGACAATCTGCTCAACAACGCGCTACGTCACACTCCGCCGTCGGGTTCTATCGCACTGAACGCCGAGGTGACGCCGCGCCACGTTCTCATTCACGTCGCCGATACCGGCGAAGGCATCGCGACGGCGCAGCAATCGCTGATTTTCGAGCCGTTCGTTCAAATCGGCAGCAAACGCGGCGGGGCAGGATTGGGACTGGCGATCTGCAAGGAAATCGTGCATCAGCACGGCGGCGAGATCAGCGTGGAATCGCAACCGCGTCGCGGCACCACATTCACCATAGCGATGCCAGTTTGAGTCGACATCGTGAGACGACATCAAACTTCTCATTCCGGCGCGCATAAAAAAACCGGCGCCCGAAGGCGCCGGCCGTATCCCTTTCTTCCTCATCATCCAACACCGTTTTGGCGGCGTTGAATCAGATGCGGCGCTTCCTGCGCCATTCGCTCATTGCGTCGCGAATCAATTCAACGTGCTGGAAAAGTTCTTGACCTGCGTTTCCGCCACATCCTTGGCGATTCCGTAGCGTTCCTGGATTTTTCCAGTGAGGTATTCGCTGTTGCCTTCAGCCTGGCGAAGATCGTCGTCCGTGAGCTTGCCCCACTTTTCCTTGATCTTGCCCGACAGTTGTTTCCATTGACCTGCGATTCGATCCTGATTCATGACTAACTCCTGTTGTTACGCATTACAGAGTGAAGTGTGAACTCGATAGCGAGAAGGTCAGCGCTCAATCCCGCGACGACAGTGCGGAAGAATCCACGCTGTGAACGCCCTTCACGGATTTGGCGATGCTCACGGATTTCTGGACCTGAGCTTTGCTGTTCACGACGCCCGACAGCGTCACGATGCCGTTCTTGGTGGTCACGCTGATGTCGTTCGACGAGATACCTTTAGTTGTTGCCAATTCCGCCTTGACCTTCGTGGTGATCCACGTGTCGGTTCCGGGCTGTTCGGATTTGTCCGCAGACGTCGACATGTCGTCCGCAGCAAACGAAGTGCCGACGGCACCCAATGCCAATACGGCGCCAAAGGTCGTGACGAGAAATTTGTTCATACATCCTCCTTGCTGATGAGGCACACAACATCGTGTGCACGGTGGTTCCCCGTGAAGGTTCCAATATGCGTGCCACGCCGGGCGCACCCAGAAACGTTGTATTCCAGCAGGAACGCCCCGAATTTATATGCAGTTTGCATGGACTCCACATTAGAACTTCGCGACTTGCACGACGCACCGACAACGATATTTGAAATCAAGAATCCGCGATCGTTTCGAATCCAACCGACGACATTGCGAAGCACAAAGTTTCGATCTCCCGACGATGCAATTCGCCTGTGCTTAGATAGAAAACTTCCCCTCCGAGCGCACGCTCGGCGTCTCAACGCGTGGCACGCTTATTGGACCCTCAACACTCCAGTCCGAACTCCACGAGGTTTCACCATGAATAACGATACCGCCACACTTAATCACTTGATCGAAGTCTTGAACGACGGCAAAAAGTTTTACGACGAAGCCGCCACCAACGTGCAGCGCCCGGATTTGAAAACGATGTTCCTGCAGATGGCGAAGACGAAGGGCGCGATCGCCAGCGATCTGCGCACCGCCGTTGTCGCCAAGGAACCCGGCAAGGAAGCGGCCGACGATGAAGGAACGTTCGCCGGATCAATCCGTAAAGCGTACGCGGAAATCAAAACCAAACTCAGTTCCGACAAGAACTATGCGTACATCGCAGAACTCGAGGAATTCGAAGACCGCATACTCGCCGCGTTTCGCGAAGCCGCTGAAAAATCCGATGACGCCGGCGTGCGCACCATCGCGCAACGTTACATGCCGCAGGTGATGCGTGATCATGCGCAGATGCGCGACCTGAAGCAGGCTCGTGCCGCATAACGTTTCTACGTATCGTTTATAGACTTGTTGCACTGTGCTTGATCGAAGGGTCCGCGCCCGCTCGGTGCGGACCCTTTTCTTTGCCTAAAATCCAGTCCCCAGCGCGACTTCGGATCGAAATTTTTTCGATAATCGATTCGAAGTGACTGGATCGGCACACAATGTCGTTACGAGATAAAATCGACGCCCATTTACTCCGCAACAATCCCCTTGAAGCGCGACCCGTCTTCGATCATCGACGACAACGATAACGTCGAAACTCGCCAGTCGATCTTGTTGTCCGCAAGTTTCGTGATGCTTTGGTGCACAGGTTATCCCGCCGGCAAGATCGGACTGGATCACGCCGCACCTTTCACCTTGCTCACGATCCGCTTTTCGCTCGCGGGAATGGCGTATGCCGTTCTCTTTTTGTTGTTTGCAAAACAACGATGGCCGTCCTGGCAAGAATCCAGGCACAGCATCGTTACCGGTTTTCTGTCGCTCGCGCTGCAATTCGGCGGCGTCTATCTCGGTATCGCGCTAGGGGCCAGCGCCGGGTTAGCCGCGCTGATCATCGGCGTTATGCCGATCGTCACCGCAGTGATCGGACATTTCGTCGGCGCCACGATGCGCGCGATTCAATGGATCGGATTTGCCCTCGGCTTCGCGGGCGTAGCACTGGTGGTAAGCGACAAAGTCGAAATCGCCGATGCCCATTGGGGCGCCTACGTCGCGCTGCTCGTCGGCCTGATCGGGATCAGCGCCGGCACGCTGTATCAAAAGCGCTTCGCGTCTGCGATCGATCTGCGCGCCGGCTTGGCGTTACAGCATCTGTGCGCGACTGTCGTTCTCGTTCCGTTCGCGATCTACGAAGGGTTTCGATTCGATGCCACGCCCGCGTTTTACGGCAGCATTGCATGGCTCGTACTGATCAATTCCCTCGCCGGCTTCGCGCTGCTGTTCATGCTGATCCGGCGCGGCGCGGCGACCCAGGTAGCCGCATTATTTTTCCTGATGCCACCGGTGACCGCCGTGCTGAACTATTTCGTCTTGGCCGAGCGATTCACGCCGATCAAAGTAGCTGGATTCGTTCTGGCAGCACTCGGTGTATACATTGGAACGCGGACGGCTGCGGCGCGGCGCTAACGCTTGAACACTTGCGACGCTGCATGCCGGCGCTTACGGTTTTTCAACGAACGCGAACTGGCGTTCAATAAACCGCATCATGGTCGCCGATATTCACTGGCACGATCTGCTTGTCGCGAATGATCAATTCAAGTGTGATTCGATACGACAAATTGATCGATACCGAATGCAGCCCCAGCAGCCGGCCACGCAAACCGTGCAAGCGTAACGACGGATGGCGGGGGTTGGCCTCCAGAAGCAGAAGCACTTTTCGGTATTGCTCACGAAGGTGCGGGTGGCGCTTCAGAAACTGCGCCGCGCGGCGGTTGTACTGGTCGGTGAAGACCAGCGTGAAGGTCACTTTATTTTCGCCAGACGCTTCATGTGCGCAGCGACCGATTCCTTCACGAATCGACCGGCGGCAAGATCGGCCTGGCTCTCGGCCAACGCAGCGGCGAGTTCGCATTCCCGCAAGTAGTGATAGTGCGCGACATCCATGACAACGAAGCGGTCCTTGCCGCGCACGGAAACCATCGCCTCGGGTGCCACGGCCAACGCATCGGCAATCGCGGAGATGCCTTGAGTTTTCAAACTGTTGGCGCTGATTGAAGTCACGGTTTATCCAGCGAACTATCGTACGTGAATAATACCACGAATCGTACGATTCACGGCATTATGTTTAGCATGGTGCCTGGGTCAAATGTCGCCTGCGATAGAACCTCAGCTGCCCGACCGCTTCGGATCCGACACCAGCACCGGCAACCCGACTTCTTCCTCGCCCTTGCCCCACTTGGCCAACCACGCGGTCGCGGCAAGTCCGGCGACGAGACACAAATGAAATGTCGTCAGCCGCCAGAGGATCAAAGCGGTGGCGATGATCGACGATGGCACCATCGCGATCAGCGCCGCGCTCAAACCCAGTTCCGCACCGCCGCCGCCGGCGGGCACGCCGGTCCACATCACGGCGTGAAGTACCAGTGCTTGCGACAGCAACGTCAGCGCAAACGGAACGGCGTGTCCGATCAGCACGAACGCGGCCCACAACACACCGTAGCGCGTGATCCATTGCGCGCACGTCATGGCGATAACGGCCGCCGTCGCCGCCGGTGCGCCCGACGCGACGAGGACCACATCACGCTTTACGTTGTCGATGAATTCCCGGACGACGTGTTGCTTGTCCTTCAGCCGTGGCCAGCGGCGGATGAACACGTTGTCGCTATAGAGCCAGCGCAGAAATCGGTGATGCATGATGAGCGCGATGGCGACCAGCACGAGGGTCAGCACGCTGCTGCCGAACGCGAGGATGGACAGCGTTCGCGATACGTCGGTGAACACCAAGCTCAACGCCGCGATCGGCACGGCCAGCGAAAAAAAGGCGAGATCGAGCAGTTGGTCGATGAAGGTCAGCGTGGTGGCGCCGCTCGCCGACAATCCGGCGCGGCGTCCGCAATAAACGCTGGCGGCGTAACCACCGACGCCACCCGGCGTGGTGATGAAGGCAAAATCGATCAGCAGCGACCTCGCGAACGATTGTGGAAATGTCGCGCGCGAACCCAGCCGGGCCATCAGCAGATGCAACTTCGCCGCACGTGCGAGCCAGCTGACCGCGATGATGGAAAACAAGGCGAGGTAGGTGTTGGCCGGCAGATTGCGAATCTGGATCATCGACTCGCGCCCGCCGATCATCAGCGGCACCGCGAGCGAAAAAATCACGGCGACTACGATGAGCACGCGCACGCGGCGCGAACTCATCAGCGAAACGACCGCGTTCATGGCAGCGTGCGTTTCGCCGCAGGATCCGCGATGGAACCGGCGTAGCGCGCGGAAACGTAACGCGTGCCCAGAAGAATGTCCCACAACGGCGTGGTCACGCCGTAATTGCTGGTGGCATGATGGTGATGGACATGATGATGCGCCGCCCAGCGCATCGGCAGCGCGCGGCGGAAGCGAACGGCGTGGATCACGGTATGCACCACACCGTACGAGGCATATCCCAAAGCCAGCGCCCCGCTCAGCAACAGCGCGGTGCTCGACGGCAAAACCAGCGCGAGAATTCCGGCGAGCGCGAGCATCGCCAGTGGCGGCATGAAGAACGGCAGCGCGTCGTAGCCTTGCGGATCGGCGTGATGTTTATCGTGCCCGTCACGCGCGGGATTCGGCAGCCCATGGAAAAGCCAGCGATGGAATGCGTATTCGACGAAACTGAAAACCAGCAGGCCCGCCGCGATCGTCGCGGCGGCGGCGGAAACGCCGAATGGGTTGATGCGCAAACCGACCGCCAGCAGAACCACACCGACACTCACATCCGACACGAGTCCCATTCGGGCGTTGAATCGCGACGCTGACAATCGTGCGATCAGGCCGAGATTCGGCGCCATACGCGCACCCGTTCCGGTCGCTGATTTGGATTCCGCATCGGCCGTCGGGCTCTTCATGTCGATACTCGCTGCTCGTTGTTATTATCGGTGCCGATCGTCCCTCCCCAAGGGTCGACGAGCCGGTCGGCAAATGACGCAAAGTCACATTGATCGGCTCGACTGAAATTGTAGACTACGTCGCGTTATAAATCGCCTGTCGTCCAAACCCGACGCGTAAAACGCGCCGAAGTGCAAAATTGCGTTGATGGCCAGACACATCGTGCGCATTGAACGAAAACCCCGTGAATCGATGCGATTTGGCAACGGCACATAGTTTGCTCACTTGCTTGATCTTGTCGTCAAATGCCCGTCAAGGAACCCTGACATGAAAAAACAACGTGTGTTGGTCGTGGACGACGACCGCGCTCTGGCCGAGGCGACGATCAAACTCCTGCACGCAATGGATTACGAAACCGCGCTCAGCGATTCCATTGCCGCCGCCGAATCGCAACTGACCGGCGATACGCATTTCGATCTCGTGCTGCTCGACCTCGATCTCGGCGCCGGCGCGCAAGCGACCTATGATTTGCTCGACCGCCTCGCCACCCGACAGATCGCGGTTCCGCCGATCATCATTTTTTCGGGCACGGCAGGTGAAGAAGTCGCGCGCGCCGAAAACAGAATCGGCAGCCATGCGTTGCTGCGCAAGCCGTGTTCGGCGCAGACGTTGATGGATGCGATCGAGCGCAGTCTGAATCCGAACGCGAAGGATTGACTGCTGCGATCCTATCCCGCCGGCACGATCGCCTTGTGCTGGCTGACGGCGCTGCCGTCATCGCTGCGCAGACGACTGAACACGACGACAGAAATAATCGTCAACGTACCGAGAACCGCAAAGGCCAGATGAATGCCGTGGATCATTTGCGTCGGCACCGAACCGAAACGGTCCGGAATGAATAGCGCGGTCACCAGCGACGCGCACGCCACGCCGAAGCTGATCGACAATTGCTGTGCGGTGCTCGCGATCGTGCTCGCGGCACTGCTTTGTTCGGTGGTGACATCGGCGTAGACGAGCGTGTTCATGCTCGTGTATTGCATCGACGTGAACAATCCGAAACAGAACACTTGCATCACGATGACCCATACCGGCGTGGTGCTTCCGATCGTGGCGAAGGAAAGAATCATCACGCCGAGCATCAGCGTATTGCCGATGAGCACGTTGCGATAGCCCAGCCGGGTGAGGATGCGCGCCATCACCGGCTTCAGACTCATCGCGGCGACCGCTTGCGGCACCATCATCAAACCGGACTGGATCGGCGTCCAGCCCAGTCCGATTTGGTAGAGCAGCGGAAACAGAAACGGAATTCCCCCGACACCCAGCCGCGTGACGAAACTTCCGACTACCGCCGCGAAGAACGTGCGAATGCGGAACAGTTTCACGCGCAACAACGGAAATTTCGTGCGCATGGAATTTACGCCGTAACCGATCAGCAACACGAACGACAGCGCGAGCAGTGCGACGATCTCGCGCGTACTCAGGAAATGTTCACCGAACACTTCGAGGATGTAGGACAACAGCGCGATGCCCGATCCGAACAGGATCAATCCGGTGATGTCCAGGCGATGGACCTCGTCGCCGCGATAATCCGGAAGATGCCGGTACACGAGATACAACCCGACCAGTCCGATCGGCACATTGAGGAAAAAAATCACGCTCCAGTGAAAATAATGGATCAGCACGCCGCCGGCGACGGGGCCGAGCATCGGACCGATCAGACTCGGAATCGCGACGAAACTCATCACGCGCACCAGTTGCGATTTGGCGAACGTACGCACCATCGTCAAGCGGCCGACCGGCACCATCATCGCGCCGCCGAAACCCTGCACGATGCGACACGCCACCAACAGATGAATGTTGTTGGAGATGCCGCACAGAAAAGAACCGAGCGTGAAAAATCCTATCGCCGCGGCGAACACGCGCCGCGTGCCGAACCGATCCGCCATCCAACCGCTGATCGGAATGAACACCGCCAGGCTCAGCGTGTAGCTGGCCATCACCGACTTCATGCTCAGTGGCGCGACATTCAGCGCGCTGGCAATCGCCGGAATAGCGGTGTTGAGTATCGTCGTGTCCAGCGATTGCATGAAAAACGCGAACGCCACAAGCCACGGCAACATGCGTTGCGCCGTGTCCTTGCTCATCGCGCCGCTCCGGACTTCATGCGTCGACGAAGCGGCCAATCGAACTGGCCGCGCGATCGATCAAACCGTCTTTGCGCGCGTCGGCAAGCGCCAGTTCGGTCGTGGGAAATGGCACGTGTAGCCGCTCGGATACTTCTCCAGATAATCCTGATGTTCCGGTTCGGCTTCCCAGAAATCGCCGGCCGGCGCGACTTCCGTGACGACTTTCCCCGGCCACAATCCCGACGCGTTCACATCGTCGATCGTATCTTCGGCGACGCGTTCCTGCTCGTCCGACGTGTAGTAAATCGCCGAACGATAGCTCGCGCCCAGATCGTTGCCTTGACGATCGCGAGTGGTCGGGTCGTGGATCTGGAAAAAGAATTCCAGGATTTCGCGATAGCTGATTTGTGCCGGATCAAAAACGATTTCGATCGCCTCGGCGTGCGTGCCGTGATTGCGATACGTCGCATTCTTCACATCGCCGCCGGAATAGCCGACGCGTGTCGAGATTACGCCGGGTTTCTTGCGAATCAAATCCTGCATGCCCCAAAAACATCCACCGGCGAGAATCGCTCGTTCCTGCGTCATGCGATGTCCTCCACTTGATTCACGTAATCACCATAACCCTGCGCTTGCATATCCTTCTTATGCACGAAGCGCAGCGATGCCGAATTGATGCAATAGCGCAGCCCGCCTCGATCGCGCGGTCCGTCGTTGAAGACGTGACCGAGATGGCTGTCGCCGTCGGCCGAGCGTACCTCTGTGCGCGTCATGCCCAAGGTCGAATCGTGCAATTCTTTGACGTGCGCAGGCTCGATCGGCTTGGTAAAACTCGGCCAGCCGCACCCGGATTCGAACTTGTCCGACGACGCAAACAACGGTTCGCCCGAGACGATGTCGACATAAATTCCCGGTTCCTTATTATCGAGATAGGCGCCGGTTCCCGGGCGCTCGGTGGCGCTTTCCTGCGTCACGCGATATTGCTCCGGCGTGAGTTTGGCCACGGCTTCGGCCGTTTTCTGATACTTCGCCATGCATTTCTCCTTGGTCTGCGGCGGCGTTTTCACACCGCGATCGTATGATCGGCTGGATCAACCTTATGTGAGGGTAACGGATCGACAATCAACGGCTAACTTACGGATGAAAAGTGGCCATCGTCGCGTAAAATCGCCACCTGGAAAACGTCGCATCGACCCTGCGGACCTAACCGAGTATTCGCACATGAACGCGCTTTCTACAAGCACCGCCATCCCCACCCGCGAACAACTCATCTACTCGTTGTGCGAGGCGGCCGAACTCGAGCATTGCCTGATGCTCACGTACCTATACGCCGCGTTTTCGCTGAAGACATCGGGCGATGAAGGTTTGTCGGAGCCGCAGCTCGAAGCGGTTACGCGTTGGCGCGGTGTCATCCTCGGCATCGCGACGGAGGAAATGGGGCATCTGCTGGCGGTGTGGAATATCACGTCCGCGCTGGGCGGAACGCCGCGTGTCGGGCGTCCGAATTTTCCGCTCGATCCGGGATTTTTGCCGGCCGGTGTCGTGGTCAAGCTGGCGCCGTTCGACATGGAAACGCTGCAGCACTTCGTCTATCTCGAACGTCCGGGCGATTCGGACGAACACGATGCGCAGAAATTCGCACCCGAGCGGCAGTTCTCGCGCGCCGTCGCCGGGCCGCGTCTCACGCCGATGGGTATGGACTACGACACCGTCGGCGATTTCTATAAAAAACTCGGCGAAAACTTAAGCGCATTCGTTTCCGCCCACGGCGAGAAAGCCGCGTTCTGCGGCGATCCGACCTTGCAACTTTCGTCGGCCGAAACACAGTTGCGCGGCGTATCGCGCGTGATCTGTCTGAAGACTGCGCTGGGTGCGTTCGACAGCATCATCGCGCAAGGCGAAGGCGCCAGCGAACATTCGGACAATTCGCATTACCAGCGTTTCGCGCAGATCCGCACCGAATACGAAACGCTGCTTGCGGCCGATGCGGCATTCAACCCGGCCTTCCCCGCCGCCACCAATCCCGTGCTGCGCCGGCCGCCGCGACCGGAAGGCAAAGTGTGGCTCGAAAATCCGGACGCCATCGCAACGGCGGATTTGGCCAACGGCGTCTATGGTCTGATGCTGCGATTGCTCGCGTATGCGTTCGCGGTTCCATCGGCCGATCCGGATAAAGCGGTGACGATCGATCTGGCGATTGGACTGATGCATGCGCTTTTGCCGCTCGGCGAACGCGCCGCGCGGCTGCCGGCCGGACCTTCCAATCCGTCATGCAACGCGGGCGTTTCTTTCATCACGCTGCGCGACGCCGTGACGGTGCCAGCCGGTGTGAGCGCGCGACGATTCTTCCGCGAGCGGCTCGACGAACTCGTCGACGCCGCGAGCAACATCGCATCGGACGATCGGCGCACTTCGGGTGCGACATCGCTGCTGTCCAAACTCGCGCAGCGTGCGCAACGCGATTTCGATGTCGATGCACCGGCGACCAAACTCGTCGCGCAGCCCGTGCAGCCGATCGTGCCGCCGCCGGTGTCGGTGCCGACGCAAACGGTTGCGGGAATCGAGGAAGTCGAAGGCCGCGATCTCACCCTCGTCTACGAAGGCAAGCGCTGCATCCACGCGCGCTTCTGCGTGACCGGCGCGCCGACGGTTTTTCTGGCCAACGTGCAAGGCCCGTGGATTCATCCGGATACCGTCGCGACGGAAACGCTCGTCGAAGTGGCACACGTCTGTCCGTCGGGTGCGATTCGCTATCGCCGTCGCGATGGGCATGCCGACGAATCGCCGCCGCCCGTCAATCTGGCCGCCGTTCGCGAAGCCGGGCCGTACGCGATCCGCGGCGACATCCGCATCGACGGACTCGATCCCGGCTTTCGCGCCACGTTGTGCCGCTGCGGCGCGTCGAAGAACAAACCGTATTGCGATGGCTCGCATCACGACATCAAATTCGCCGCCAGCGGCGAACCTGCGACCGATCCCGGCGCGGAAATGTTGCCGGTGCGGAACGGTCCGCTGCAGATCGATCCGCAGCCGAACGGTCCGCTGCAAGTTCGCGGCAATCTGGAAATCACCAGCGGCACCGGGCGCATGGTCGCGCGTACTGTTCTCACGAAACTGTGCCGCTGTGGCGGAAGTCAGAACAAGCCGTTCTGCGATGGCACGCACGTGAAAATCGGATTCGTCGCGCCGTAAAACGCTTTTCCCCCCGCGCCGCATCAATGCGTTCAATCCCCTAAAGTTGACGCGGGCACCGCCCCACGCGCGTGGTGTCGACAGGACTTTATAACGTCCATGCGTCGACACTATGACCTTCGGCAGGGCTTCTCCGCTGTTTTGATACGATATATCATCACGTTTTACGGCTTCCGACTGCGCGCTCGTATGACTACCGCGAGGACCGATGGGCGTTTCCAGCGATCGCGTTGCGTCGTCGGTTTGCTGTGCGCGCTCGTGGCGGGTTGCGCGGTCGGCCCGGATTTCAAAAAACCCGTCGCGCCAGAAATCGTCGACTACACCGCACATCCGCTGGCGACGACGACGTCGACACCAAATGTCGCCGCTGGCGACGCACAGCATTTGGTGAAAGATTCCGACATCGCCGGCGACTGGTGGACGTTGTTTCATTCCCAACCGCTGAACGATCTGATCGAACGATCGCTCGCAAAAAATCCGACGATCACCGCTGCGCAAGCTGCGTTGACCGTCGCGAAAGAAAACACACGCGCGCAACGCGGCGCATTTTTTCCGAGCATAGCGGCGGATGTTTCCGGCACGCGCTACAGCCAGCCCGGCACGCTCGCGCCGGTGCCGAGTTCCAACGCGTTCGAGTACAACCTGTTCACGCCGCAACTCAGTGTTTCCTATGTGCCAGATGTGTTCGGACTGAATCGCCGCACCGTCGAATCGCTGCAGGCGCAGGAAAATGCGGTGCGATTTCAGTTGATCGCGGCGCACACGACGCTGTCGTCGAACCTCGTCGTCGCCGCGATTCAGGAAGGTGCGCTGCAAGCGCAGATCGACGCAACGCGCGAAATGATCGACATCAACACGAAGATGCTCGAAATCCTTCGCTATCAGTTCGAGAAAGGCTATGTCGGCAAGCTCGATGTCGCCGCGCAGGAAACACAACTCGCGCAAACGGCCGGAACGTTGCCGCCGCTGCTCAAGCAGCTCGATCAGCAGCACAACGCGATCGCCGTGCTGGCCGGAGAAATTCCGAATCAATCGCCGGCACAACGTTTCGATCTCGCATCGCTGCAATTGCCGACCGACCTGCCCGTGCGCCTTCCCTCCGAACTCGTCGCGCAGCGCCCCGACGTGCAACAGGCCGAAGCGAACATGCGCGCGGCGAATGCGCAAATCGGCGTCGCCATCGCGAACCGCTTGCCGAGCATTGAACTGACCGGCAACGCGGGTAGCACCGCGCTCGCTATCGGCAGCGTTTTCAAATCCGGCACCGGATTCTGGAGTTTAGGCGCCGACATCGCCGCGCCGATTTTTCAGGGCGGAAAACTACTCCATCTCGAACGCGCCGCGAAAGCCGCTTACGTGCAGGCCGCGGAACAATATCGCGGCACGGTGTTGACGGCGTTCCAGAATGTCGCCGATTCACTCGCCGCGCTCGAACACGATGCGGATAGTTTGAAATCGGCCGCCGTCGCCGCCGATGCGGCAAAGATCGCGCTCGACCTGTCGCAACTGCAAACAAAAAGTGGCTACGCGACCTACCTTACCTTTCTCAGCGCCGAGCAGGCGTATCACCAGGCGCGCATCGCCTTGATCCAGGCGCAAGCCAACCGTTACAGCGATACGGCGGCGCTGTTCCAGGCGCTGGGCGGCGGTTGGTGGCATCGCGCCGATTTGACGCGTACCGATACGAACGGGACCCTCGATGAAAACTAGTTTTCGCCGCTCGCGCATCGCCATCATCGCGACGATGACGTTGCTCGGCGCCTGCTCGTCCGAAAACAATTCCCCGCCGCCGGCGGCGAATACAGCGCCGGCGAATTTCACGCTCACGCCGGCGCAACGTCAACATATCCATTTGTATACTGTTGCGACGACGCCGTATCACAAAGTCGTCGACGCGACCGGCGTCGTCGATTTCGACAACGATCAGGCCACGAGTGTGCTCGCACCGTTTTCGGGGCCGGTGTCGCGCCTGCTCGTCGCACCGGGCGACCGCGTCAAAAAAGGCGATCCGCTCGCCGCCGTCGAATCGCCCGACTTCGCCACTACCGTCGGCGCGTATCGCAAGGCGCTTTCCACGGCGCGGACCAATCGCAAACTCGCCGAGATCGACAAGGATCTCGTCCAGCACAGCGGCATCGCGCAGAAAGAAGCCACTCAAGCCGAATCGGATGCGGCCAACGCCGAAGCCGATCGCGACGCCGCATTACAGGCGCTGGTCGCAATGAAGCTCGATCCGCAAGCGATCAAGGACATCGAGGCGGGCAAGACACCCACGCATGTCGATGGCACGATCCGCGCGCCGATCGCCGGAACCGTCGTCGAAAAACTCATCACGCCCGGACAACTACTGCAGGCCGGAACGACGCCGTGTTTCACCATCGCCGATCTTTCGCGCGTTTGGGTGATGGCGCAGGTCTTCGGATCGAATCTCGAATCCGTGGCGCTGGGCGACGAAGCCGATATCGTGACCGGCATCGGTGCGAATAAATTTTCCGGCAAGGTCGACAACATCGCCGCCCTCGTCGATCCAGCCACGCGCTCGGTCGCCGTGCGCATCGTCGTCGACAATCCCGGCGATTTCCTCAAGAAACAAATGTACGTGCACGTGCTGATCCACGATCATCGTGAGAGCAGCGGCCTGCTCGTGCCCGTATCGGCGATTTTGCGTGACGACGAAAATCTCCCGTTCGTCTACATCGTAAAACCCGACAACAGTTTCGCGCGTCAACACGTCACGCTCGGCTATCGCTACGACGACCGATACGACATCACCGACGGATTGCAGCCCGGCCAACAGATCGTCGTCGACGGCGCCATCTTCATGCAGTTCATGCAGAATCAATGAGCCCGTCGCCCGCCCCGCCAGGATCGGAGTCGCGCACGGCTTCGATGATGAATCGGATCGTCAGCTCGTCATTGGGTCAGCCGTTTTTGGTCATCCTCGTCACGCTGTTGCTGATCGGCGCGGGCGCGCGTTCGCTCAATCGACTGCCCGTCGATGCGTATCCGGATCTGTCGCCGCCGAACGTGGATATCGTCACGCAATGGCCGGGGCATTCGGCCGAAGAAGTCGAGCGCCTGATCACCGTGCCGCTCGAAATCGCCATGACCGGCACACCGAAGTCGATCAACATGCGTTCGGTTTCGCTGTACGGATTGTCCGATGTCGTGCTGACCTTTCAAGACGGCACCGACAATTATTTCGCGCGTCAGCAAGTCTTCAATCAGATGAGCGACGCGACGTTGCCGAGCGGCGTCACGCCGACCGTATCGCCGCTATCGGCACCATCGGGTTTGATCTATCGCTACGTGTTGCAAAGTACCGATCGATCGCCGATGGAACTGAAGACGATCGAAGACTGGATCATCGAGCCGCAATACAAATCCGTGCCCGGCGTCGCCGACGATTCCGGTTTCGGCGGCGGCACCATGCAATACCAAGTGTTGCTCGATCCGGCGCGTATCGCCGGCGTCGGCCTGTCGACGACGCAAGTCGAAGCCGCGCTGACCGCCAACAACAGCAACGCGGGCGGCGGATTCTATTCGCAGGGCGGCCAGTTCTATTACGTGCGCGGACTCGGTCGGTTGAACACGATCGAGGACATCGAGAACGTCGTCTTGTCCGTCAACAACGGCACACCGATCCTGGTCAAGGATGTCGGCCGCGTTGTCGTCGGCATCGCGCCGCGGCTCGGCGAATTCGGCTACGAAAAACAGGATGACGCCGTCGAAGGCGTGATCCTTCTGCGCACCGGCGAGAAAACCCAGGACGTCCTGAAACGCGTCGAAGCCAAGACACTCGAATTGAATTCGACGATGTTGCCTAAGGACGTAAAGATCGTCCCGTTCTACGACCGCACCGATCTGATCGAACTGACCACGCAAGTCGTCGAAGGAAATCTGCTGCGCGGCATGTTGCTCGTCATCGTCGTACTGATATTTTTTCTCTACGATTTTCGCGCGGGACTGATCGTCGCCACCACGATTCCGCTGGCGTTGCTGTTCGCGTTCGTTTGTCTCGATCTGCAAAACGCATCCGCGAATCTTCTGTCCATCGGCGCGATCGATTTCGGCATTCTTGTCGATGGCGCGGTCGTGATGGTCGAGAATATCTTCCGGCAGATCGCCGAACGACGTGAGCGCAACAGCGCGCTGCGCATCGTCGACATCATCAAGGACGCGGCGGCCGAAGTGGATCGACCATTGTTCTATTCGATCGCCGTGATCGTCGTGAGCTTTTTGCCGATTTATGTACTGTCCGGACCTTCCGGAACGCTCTTCAAACCGATGGCCGATACGATGGTCTTCGCGCTGGTCGGCTCGCTCGCCGTCACGCTGATTCTGTTGCCGGTTTTGTGCGCGTGGTTCATGCGCAACGGCGTGCGCGAACGACGCAATCGCGCGTTCGAGTGGATAAAAGCGCAATACGCGACAGGTTTGGATTCGTGCCTGAAACGTCCGTGGCTCACGACGATCGCGTCGGCCGTTCTGCTCGCGTTATCGCTATTGCTGATCCCGAGCATCGGCGCCGAGTTCATGCCGCAACTCGATGAAGGCGCGCTGTGGGTACGCGCGACGATGCCGTACACGATTTCGTTCGAAGAGTCGGCCAAAATCGCGCCGAAAGTGCGCGACATTCTTCGCTCGTTTCCGGAAGTGACGACGGTCACGTCCGAACTCGGACGTCCCGACGACGGTACCGACGCGACCGGTTTTTTCAACGTCGAATTTTTCGTCGCGCTGAAACCCTACTCGCAATGGACCGGCGCGTACCGTACGAAAGCGAAACTCATCGAAGCCGTGAACGAAAAACTGCAGGCGTTCCCCGGCGTCATCTTCAACTACACGCAACCCGCAGAAGATGCGGTGGACGAAGCCGAAACCGGTCTGAAGAGTGCGCTCGCGGTGAAAATATTCGGCGCCAATCTCGAAACGCTGGAACAGAAAGGCAAAGCGATCAAGAAAGTGCTCGAACAGGTTCGCGGCATTCACGACGTGACGCTCGTTCAGGAACTCGGACAGCCGAGTTTGTCGATCACTATCGATCGCGCCAAAATCGCGCGTTACGGATTGAACGTGGCCGACATCAACAACGTCATCCAGACCGCCATCGGCGGCGATACGGCTACGCAAGTCGTGCAAGGCGAAAAACAATTCGATCTGGTCGTGCGACTCGACCATCAGTATCGCGACAATCCCGAAGCGATCGGCAATATTCCGGTCGCGACATCGGGCGGTCAGCAGATTCCGTTGCGGGAATTTGCCGACATCAACGTTACCAACGGCGCATCGTTCATCTATCGCGAAAACAACTCGCGTTACATCGGCGTCCAGTTTTCCGTCGAAGGGCGCGATCTGGCTGGCGCGGTCGAAGACGCGATCGATCAGGTTCGCGCGAAAGTGCCCTTGCCGCCGGGCTATCGCGCCGATTGGGGCGGCGAATACACCGAATACACCGCGTCGCGCCATCAGCTGGCTTTCATGTTGCCGCTCACGCTGTTCCTGATCTTCTTTTTGCTGTTCACGCTGTACGGCAATTTCAAATTTCCGTTCATCACGGTGGCCGGGGTTTTGTTGTCGGCGCCGGTCGGCGGCATCGTCGCGCTGTGTCTCACCAACACGCCGTTTTCCGTTTCGTCCGGTGTCGGATTTCTCGCGCTGTTCGGCGTTTCGGTGCAAACCGCCGTTGTATACATTTCCTACGTCAACGAACTGCGTCGCGATGGCATAAGTGTCGCCGAAGCGATCCGCGATGGCGCGCTGTTGCGATTGCGCCCGATCATGATGACGGCGTTGGTCGCTGCCCTCGGATTGTTGCCGGCCGCATTGGCCACCGGCGTCGGCACCGATACGCAGATGCCGTTCGCCCTTGTCATCGTCAGCGGTTTGTTCACGCGATTGCTGATCAGCATTTTCCTGATGCCGGCATTGTATACATTGGTCGCGAGCAACGACGATCGACTGGAAGTTTAGATCGCGCTGACACGGGCGCGACGACGATCGAACCCGCTCAGTCTTTTTTCTTCGCCGGGACGAACAACAAGTCCTGGTAGTCGTAACTGAAATCCGCCAACGGCGATACTGGTTTCATCGTAATGCGTTCGACTTTTCCATCCGCGTCCAGCGCGAAATTGACGTACGCAGGCTCGATCGATTTGTCGTCGAATTTCGTGGTGAAACTGTCATATTGATAATGATCGAGTGTGGCGCGCATGTTCGGCGTCGATTTGAAATCGATGGTCAGTTTGTTTTTGACGGCGGCGATCTCGACATCGCCGTACCACGCATCCGTATACGTTCCGGCGTAATGCGACAGCGGCAATGACGGGCCGATCTTCGCGGGCTTTGCGGCCGCTTCCTTCGTCTTCTTCAATCCTTCCGCGATGCGGCTGTCGCTGAACGCCTTGAATTTTTCCGGCCACTGGTTCGATGGCGCGCCGAGATAGTGATCGAGCAGTTCGAACATCAGCCCGGTGATCGCCTGGCCATCCTCGCTGTTGATCTCGATCGAGAATCCGATATTCTTTTCCGGAATGAGCACGACCGCTGTGAGAAATCCGAATACCGCGCCGCCGTGCCAGATAATTTTTGCGCCACGATAGTCACGAATATCCCAACCGAGCGCGTACAAACTGAAGTTCGGCTGCACGGCTTTGATCGGATCAGGAAATTTGCGAACGGGTTCGATCACGAGCGGCGACCACATCTGCTCCTGCGAGGCCGCGCTGAAAAGATGCGCGTCGCTGTCGACGAGTTTTCCCGCCGCGAGCTGGATACGCAGCCAGCGCGTCATGTCGTTCGCGCTCACGGTCAGCCCGCCGGCCGGCGCGGCGTTGCGGCCGAGTTCGTCGCGCTCGTCGAGCACTTCCTGATCGCCCGCACCACGCAAACCTCCGTTCATGCGCGCGTGCGGATAGGCGCGGTTCGCATTCGAGAAACGCGCGTCTTCGTCGCTGGTCGAATGCAACATGCCGGCAGGCTTGAACAGGTGCTCGGCGGTGAATTTTTCCCAGGTTTCGCCCGTCACCGCTTCGATGAGTTGGCCGGCCACCATGTACAGCACGTTGTCGTACGCGAAGCCGCTGCGAAAACTCGTCGCCGGTTTGATGTAGCGCAAGCGACGCACCGATTCGGCGCGCGTCAGACTCGTGCGCGGCACAAAAAGAAGATCGCCTGCGCCGAGTCCGAGACCACTGCGATGCACGAGCAGATCGCGGATCGTCATCTCGCGCGTGACCCAGGGATCGTACATCTGGAATCCCGGCAAGCGATCGATGACTTTGTCGTCCCAATCGATCTTGCCTTGCTCGACCAATATCGCCAGGTCGGCGACGGTAAATGCTTTGCCAGTCGAACCGGTCGGAAAAATAGTGTCGGCGTCGACACGCTCTGGCGAACCCAGCTTGCGCACGCCGAACCCTTTCGCGAACGATACCTTGTCGTTCTCGACGATGGCGACGGCCATACCGGGCACGCCGTTCATCGTGCGCACCGATTCCACGCGTGCTTCGAAATTCGCGGGCGGATCGGCAACGGACGCAAACGGAACGGCGACGGCGAACGCAACGAGCAGCAATCGTTTCATGGTGTCTCCAGAGGAAGGGTGCGTGTCCGCAGCAGACGCATGACGCCGAACGTCAGCAGCGGCAGCACGTAGACGGCGAGAAAAATGTAGGCGAGCGCGCGATAGCCTTTCGCGATCAACGCGACGAGTCCGAAACGGTCGGCGATGAACATGCAGACGACGAGCAACGCGAGTGCGATGACGAGGCGCGCCGTCGTCGACAATGCCTCGCCGTGCCGAATTTTCCACGCGCGCGCGATGCGTTCGTTGATCGCATGCACCGCACCGGTTCCGCTTTCGAGGAGCGCGCAGAAAATCATGAACTGGAATAGCAGATGAAATGCGGGCACATCGAATCGCTGCAACAGAAAATCCGAGGGCAAGGTCTCACCGGCGATTTGTGGATAGAACGCGACCATGCTGACGAAAAACAGCAACGCGGGAATCATCGCGAGCGGGCCGGCAATGAGACCGGCGACGACGGCATCGCGATCGCTGCTGAGATGACGCAACACCGGCAGAATGACGACGGCGCCGATGATGTTGTAGCTCGCGTATGTGATGCCGCCCAAGGCCCAGCCTTGCGATGAAGCGTCGCCGTGAAATCCTGCGGCGATGCGGTCGCCAAAATGCGAAATGGCGAGCACGATGAAGACGATGTAGACGCCATACAACAAAAACGAAACGTATTTGAACAGACGCTCGACGGAGGTGTTGCCGAACATCGTGAAACTCGCGATGCCGATCATCAGTGCGATCGTACCGATGATGATGGGAATGCCGAACATCGCCGCACCGATCGCGCCGGCCGCTGCGCCGAACACCGCAAGAATCAGCACCACGAATAAAATGTAGGCGGCCTCGAACACGATCCAGCCGCGACCGAGCAACGCCTGAAAAAAAGATTGGTAGTCGCCGACGTGCATGCGCCGCGCGAACAGGAATGTCGCGACGCAAACCACGCTCCAGATGATCGTCGCCAGCACCATCGCAGCGACGCCGCCCCACGGGCCGCTCGGCAAAAAGAATTCGGCGAGTTCGCGGCCGGTCGCATAGCCGCCGCCGATGACGACGGCTTTGAATGCGAATCCCGGCAACAGGAATCGCTGGAACCATGTCGATTGCGGGACGTCGCTCACGCCGCGAGTTCCTGCACACGTTCGGCTTCGATGCGTCGTGTATTTTTATCGAGCGCGAGCAACAACGCGGCCGCAACCAGCGCGATGACTGCAAGCATGACGAAATAAACCGAGTGAGTCATGCCGCTCCACAACGTGCCGACCAGGCCGGCCGCGAAGCTGCCGGTGAAGATCGCGAGAAACCACGCGGCGACGGTCGTGGCGCCGAACGACGGCGGCGCGAGTCTGGCAAACAATCCGAGTCCGGTCGGCAGGATGAACAGCTCGCCGAGCGTGAACACGACGAAGTAGGCGAACAGCCACACCCAGCTCGCCGTTCCGCTCAACGAAGCGGCGAACGCGAGTAGCAAATATGCAGCGGCGACGATGGCCGCGCCCGTCGCCATCTTGCCCATCGACGACGATTCGCGTCCGGCATCGGCGCGACGTCGCCAGTACGCGAGCAGCAGCGGCGTCATCAAGAAAACGAGAAAGGGATTGAGCGATTGAAACCACGTCATCGGAATCGTCATCATCGATGTGGTGCGGTCGATGCCGGCATCGGCGAATAGCGCGACGGTATTGCCGACCTGTTCGTACGCACCGCGAAAAATCGTCACGGCCAATCCGACGCCGAGCAACAACAACACGGTTTGTTTGCCGTTGCGAATCGGCGCGGATTGCAAACGTTTGCGATCCACCCGGCCCTGCTCCGGCAAATATTTTCCGCCGGCGATATAGATGATGAGACCCAACACCATACCGATACCCGCCGCGCCGAAACCCCAATGCCATCCATAAAATTCGCCGAGCGTGCCGCAGACGAGCGGCGCCAGGAATCCGCCAATGTTGATACCGACGTAATAGACGTTATACGCCCAACCGCGGCGCGGATCGTCGGGCCGATAAAGATCGTTGATCTGACTCGGCAGACTGGGCAGAAACAGCCCATTGCCGAGCGCGATAGTGGCGAGCGCGACATAGAACAGTGGTTCGAACGTCATCATGAAATGGCCCGCCGCCATCACACTGCCGCCGATGATCACGGCGCGGCGTTTGCCGAGCCAACGATCGGAAATGACGCCGCCGATGATCGGCGTGAAGTACGCCATCGCTGTGTAGGTGCCGTAGATGAGCGATGATTTTTCCTGACCGATCAACAACTGCTTCGTCATGTAGTAGACGAGCAGCGTGCGCATGCCGTAGTAGGAAAAGATCTCCCACATTTCGGTGAGAAACAGGATGGTCAGGCCGCGCGGCTGACCAAACCAGTTGCGCGAATCGGTCATGCCGCCGATGCGTGCGGCGGCGATCCCCAGACATCCGGACCGCACCACGCGGTACCGTCTTCGTAGACGATGCCGGGTTTGCGATCGCTCTTGAGAAAGATCGGGCCGTCGAGATCGACGATGTCGCACAACTGGCCGACGACGAACGCCGGCGCCATGGCTAAACTCGATCCGACCATATTGCCGACCATCACGCCGAGTCCCAGTCGCCGCGCTTCGTGCGCGATGGCGAGCGCTTCGGTCAATCCGCCGCATTTGTCGAGCTTGATGTTGACGACATTGAAGCGGCCGACCAAGCCGGGAATATCCGCGAGACTTAGCGCGCTTTCGTCGGCGGCCATTGGAATCGGCGACGTGAATCCATCGAGATCGGATTCGCGGCCGCGCTTGATCGGTTGTTCGAGCAGCGAGACATCGCAATCGACGAGCGTGGACATGAGTCCATCGAGTTTCTGTACGTCGTAACCTTGATTCGCGTCGACACCGAGCCAGGTGTTCGCGCGAGCGCCGCGCACGGCGCGTACACGCGCGATGTCGAGATCGAGATCGCCGGTCAGTTTCATTTTCAGCGCGCGGGCATGTGTATACTTTTTCGCACCCGCCGCCATAGCGGCCGGATCGTCGGCGCCCATCGTGAATGTGGTCACGAGCGGTTTGACCGATTCGAGTCCGGCCAGTTGCCAGACCGGTTTGCCCGTGCGCTGCGCATCCAGATCCCACAGCGCGCAGTCGATGGCATTGCGCGCACCGCATGGCGGCATGAGTTTTTGTAGTTCAGCGCGATCGATACCCGCTTCGATGGCCGCGCGATTCGCTTCGATCGCAGCGACCATCTCCGGCGCGTTGTCGTTGAGGTAATACACGCCCGACGCTTCGCCAATGCCACGATATTCGCGATCCCCAAGCGTGACGACGACGGCATCTTGCGCTTCGAACACGAACCCGGAAATCCGGAACGGCGATGCGAGCACCAGCTTCTCTACCGAGAAATGCAGCGACAACGCACCCATCAGTAATTCACTCCCCAACCGATGAGATGGAATGCGAACGCGACCCAGAGCACGACGAATGCACTCAGGACGAGGACGACGCTCCACAACTTTGCGGGCCAGCGACGGCGGCTGGTCCAGACCACGTACAAATTCCACAGCGTGAGGAAAAATCCGCCAATGAAACCTATCGCGCCGAAGACCTGATCGAAACGCAGCACCGGATCGAACGAGGCGGTCGTGCGATCGAGGTCGGCGAGCATCATCAGGATCGCTGTAATCCACGCCGTGAACGCAAGCACGATCAGCCACGCGCCGATCTTGCTGCCGCGATACGCGCCGATTTCCGATGACGACAAGGCCAGCGGCGCGCGATAACGGCGACGCACGATCGCCGTTATCGGCCAGAAGATAGCGGTGAGCGCGAGCGCACCGAGGCTCGCGAACAAGGCCGGTGTCGCCCACGCGCCGTTGTGCGCGGCATCGGGGCGCAAGAAAACCTCGAAGGGCCCGAGCAATCCGTAACTGAAACGCGTGATTTTACCGTCTTCGACTTTTGCCGATAACAGATCGTGACCCTTCGCGTCCTGCCAGACGAACGGCGCGACTTCGACCCACGCCACCGGTTTTCCGTCTAGGCCTTTCGCGTCGGCGACGACCAGTTCGCCCTTCTCATCGACCGCCACTTTGCTTTGGGCGATCACACCGAGCGCGGAGAAGAAATTGGAAAACGCGCCTCGCGATCCGACCCAATTGCCCGCCATCATTTGCGCGTGCTGTTTTGCAGTCGCGTCGTCGACGCGCGTCGTGATGCGCGGACCCGGAAAGTAGCGATCGGCGAAATCGGAGAACAGCGCCAGCCGCAGAAAATGCGCGGCGCCCTGCTTTCCCGCGCTGTTGAAGGACACGAAAAAGCCGGTGTTTTCCTTCATGAACAAATGCAGCGAGGTATGAAAATAATCCGTATCGCCGAGATGGCCGATGACCTCGCGGCCGTTGATATTGGTTTCGAAGAATCCGAGTTCCATGCGATTGATTTGCGGCAGCAACGTGAGCGGGCTGTCGTGTGCGAGCTTGGCCGTTTCCTCTTTCAGAATTCGGTTACCGTTGTACTCGCCGTTCTGCAGATGCGCGATCATGAAGCGCGCCATTTCAACGCCTGGCGATGCCATCGAGCCCGCCGGCGCTGGACCTACGATCTCGAATTTCTTGGCCGGCTCGGATGCCGTGACGTAACCGCTCGACATGAGCGGCTCGAGCGCTTTAGGCAGGGGTTGGCGAAAAGTCGAATGCGTCATGTCGAGCGGCGCGAAGATATGCTTCTCGACGTAATCGTCGAACGATTCACCGGACACGCGCTGCACGATGTAGCCGGCGAGCGACGCGCCGTAGTTCGAATATGCCGGCGTCGTGCCCGCTTCGAACACGCGCGTCGGTGTCCAGCGTTTTAGCAGTGCGACGAAATCCGGCGCGTTCGTATCCTCGGTGATGATGTTCTTGATCTGTTCCTCGAAACCGGCCACGTGCTGCATTAGATTGCGCATCGTGATCGGCTTGCCGTCGCGCGCGGGAATGGTGAAGTCGAGATATTGGTTGACGTCGGCATCGAGATTTATCTTGCCGGCTTCGACCATCTGCATGACCGCGGTCCACGTGATCAGCTTCGATACGGAGCCGACGCGGAACAGCGTGAGCTTCGGATCGACCGGCTTTTTCGTCGCGACGTCGGCATAACCGAATCCGCGTTCGGTGACGATCTGCCCGTCTTTGACGACGGTGACGACCGCTCCTGCGATATCGCCGGTCGCCAATGCGTACGGCATGTATCCGTCGAGCCATGCGTCGACATCGTCTTTGGTCAGTTGCTTGGCCTGGCCGGTCGAATCGGTCGGCGTCGTGGGGGCGACTTTTGCGTCTTGTTGCGGGGGCAAGGTCGGCGTGACCGGTGCCGGACCTTGCGCGATGGCGCCAGTCGACGCGGCAATGGTCAAAATCGCGGTGAGCAATATGGTGCGGAACATGGTCGTTCTCCTTGCTCTCAATCGAAATAGGTTAGGCGTTCAGACAAGCGTCGATCAGCCGATCGAATTCTTCGCCGCCACGCATCGGATCGGCGACGGACAGTTTTAGTCGACGGCTTTCGTCCGCGAAAAGTTGACGTGCGACGGCGGCGTCGAGTCGCGACGTATTCAAGCTGACACCGGCGCATCGAATGTCGGGATTGGTACGCCGACCGAGCCGCACCGTCATGTCGATCGTTTCTTCGATCGATGGTAACGCGAAATTCGGATGACCGAGAATCACGTTGCGACCCGGCTCGTGACAGACCACGAATACATCCGGCTGGCTGCCATGCAGCAGACCGAGCGACACGCCCGCGTAGGCCGGATGAAACAGCGAGCCCTGCCCTTCGATGATGTCCCAATGGTTCGCATCGGCATCCGGACTCAGCATTTCCGCGGCGCCCGCTTCGAAATCGCTGATCACCGCATCGAGCGGGATACCGCTACCCGCGATCAGAATCCCGGTTTGTCCGGTGGCGCGAAAATCCGCGTCGATGCCGCGCTGCGCGAACGCCTTCGCGATCGAGAGCGCCGTATACTTTTTGCCAAGTGCGCAATCTGTACCGACGGTCAACAAACGTTTGCCGGTGCGTTTGCGTCCCGTCGCGATCGGAATGTCTTTTGGCGGCGTGCGGATGTCGATGAGGCGTCGTCCGTAACGCGTCGCAGCGGTTTTCAACGCCGGGGTGTCGGCGAGTTTCGAATGCATGCCGCTGACGATGTCGAGTCCGGCTTCGAGCGCTTCGACGAGCGATGGAATCCAGTTTTCGTAAATCACTCCGCCGGCGTTGGCCACGCCGATGACCAGACCTTTCGCGCCACGCGCGCGCGCCTGTTTGGGCGACAGACGCGGCAAGCCCGTGCTCACCGTCGCGCCGCATGACCATTCGCCGACGACGCGATCGCTCGCCCAGTCGCGCAGACCGAACGCGGTTTTTGCGTAACCCGGTTCGGTCGTGTCGCCGAGAAATAGAAGATACGGCTGCGGCAGTGATTCCACCGCCGATTCGCGCAACATCGAATTCATCTTAGAACTTCGCGTCGAAGCCGATACCGATGGTGCGCGGTTGCAGCGGCACGCCTTTCACCTGCGAAATCTCGCCGGTGCCCGCGTTGGTCAGGGCGGTGAGACTCGTGTAGACGCGCTCGTCGGTGAGATTCTTGATGAAGATGCGGATCGTCCAGCGATCATTGGATACATCGCCGTTGAGATCGAGGGCCGTGTAGCTGTCTTGCGGCAATGCGAGCGGACTATGCGCCAGCGCACTCTCCGAACTTCCGGCGTAACGGATGCCGCCGCCGACGCGGCCGGTCCAGCCGTCGCGCAACGGGAAGGAATAGTCGGCGGTGATCGAGCCGGACCATTTCGGTATCGATGGCAGGCGATCGCCGTCGAGTCCGCCGATGCTCGGCACGTCTTCGGTCAGCACCGCGTCGGTGTAAGCGCCGTTGAGACCGAGACGCAAGCCGGTGAGCGGTGTATACAATGTGGAAAATTCCACACCGCGGCTGCGCGCCGTTCCGCCGTTGGCGAGAAACGCGACGACGCCGTTGTTGGCCGAGACCTGGATCTTGTCCCATTCGATGTCGTATACGGCGACGTCGAGCAGCCAGCGATGTTCGTCGAACATCGTTTTCAAACCGATTTCGTAGTTGGTCAGTTTCGACGCATCGACGGAAGGCGGCACATCGGGCAACGCGAGATTCGGGCCGCCCGGCTGATAGCCGCTGGCGACACGGCCGTACACCATCGAATCCTCGCCGAAGTGCCAGCGCGGACTCAGCGAATAGGTGAACACGTCTTCCGACGACTTGCCGTCGACATTGCCGAGCCCGGTCAGCGCGCCGCTGGTGATTTCCGAGAACGTCTGCTTGTTGTGCGCCCAACGCACGCCGCCGGTGATGTCGAAGGCGGAATTGAACTTGTAGGTGAGATCGCCGAAGCCCGCATATTCTTTGTAGGTCGACGGAAGATTCACGACGGCCAGCGGATCGAGTCCGGCGATCGACGAATAGTCCAGCGCCTGCGCGCTCGCGGCCTGATATTGCTTGCTGTCTTCATCGGTGTAGAAAAATCCGACCAGCCATTCGATGTGATCGTCGGGTTTGGAAACGAGTCGGAATTCCTGTGTCGTCTTTTCCAGTTTCAGGTTGTACGTGACCAGCGAAATGCCGGGATCGGGCAAACCGAATAGCGGAAATGCGACGCCGTAAACCAGTGTCGCGTCGACTCCGATATCAGCGTGTGTTTTCGCGTAGCTGGTGGCGGAGACGAAGTCGGCCCAGCCGAGATTCCAGTTCACCGTGCCGTTGTAATAATTCGTGTCTTTGCGATACGGTTCGAGCAGATAGTTATCGTCCTTCAGATCGCCGTAGATGGGTTTGAGCGAAATCGGATCGAGCGCCGTTGCCGACGAACTGTTGGCATCGATCTTCGCCTGGATCGCCGAGAGCTTCACCGTCAGATCATCGTTGGCTTTCCACAGCAAGGTCGCGTGCGCGGCCTGCTGCCAGAAATCGTCCTGATCTTTCTGGCCGAGACGCACGTTGTCGGTATAGCCCGGCGACTGTTGTCGGCTGATGCTCGCACTCAACGCGACTTGTCCGGGCACGATCGGCGCGTTGAATCCGAACCGGCCGCTGTAGCCCAGATCGTTCGCGCCGGCTTCGGAAAACGTATCGGCGCCGAAACGGATCGAGGTGTTGTCGAGGTCGGGCGGTTTGGTCACATATCGCAGGACGCCGCCGAGCGCAGTGGCGCCGTACAACGTACCTTGCGGACCGCGCAGCAATTCCACACTCTGGAAATCGTAAGGCAACAGATCGAGCACGTCGGTCGAACCCGCACCGTAATTTCCACTGGTGCCGAGCGGCGTTTCGTCGATGTACGTCGCGACTGTCGATCCGGCACTGAGCGGCGCGATGCCGCGAATGCCGAGCGTCGCCTGCCCCGGCGTGCCGCCGTTGATGACGGTGAATCCCGGAACGTAACCGGCGAAGTCCGCGAGTTGCGTGGCGTGCAGATTTTCCAGTTGCGTTTCGTCGACCACGCTGATCGACATCGGAACATTCTGGATGTCTTCGCTGCGTTTTTCGGCGGTGACCATGATCGTGCCGAGCGTGGATTGATCGTCCGGCGTCGACGGCGGCGCCTGCTGCGCGTGCGCGGCGGCGCTGGCGAGGAGTGCGAGCGCCACGGCCAGGGACAACCGCGTTTGCTTGTTGATCGTGCTCATGGTGTTTTCTCCTCGGGTGTTGTGGCCGGCACGGGTGCGTCCAGGTCTGTCGCAGGTTTCCGATTCGCGTCATCGGCCGGCGTGTTCGTAAAAAGACGCGGCGGCATGCTCGCGAATGCCGCCGCTGCGCTCATGGCGCCCGAAAGGCGACGTCGTTCGAGACGAAAAACCGAATTTCCCGACATGGCCGACCCCTAACTACGTTTTGTCACATACGGGCTAGTATGATCCTGATTAGAGAATTGTCAAACGCGATTTTCTGATCAGGACAATGTGGTCAGACCTGCTAAAATCGCGTCGGCGGCACCGGAGACGGCGGAATGGATATGAAAACGCAGCACCCGACATTAGGCAGCCTGTTGCGCGGCCTGCGTTCGCGGAACGGCTGGACCCTCAACGAGATGAGCCAGCGCACGAGCATTCCGGTGTCCACGTTATCGAAGGTGGAGCACGATCGCCTTACGCTGACCTACGACAAACTGCTGCAGCTCAGCCAGCGCTTGAACATTCGCATGTCCGAACTGTTCGCCGATCCAGCGACACAAAACGATGCGGCGGTGACCGCACGCCGCAGCCTCGGCGATCTCGACGACGCCGTGCGCGTCAACACCAAGAATTACGACTATTACTATCTATGCCCGGAGTTGCGACGCAAGCGCATGGTGCCGGTGTATACACGTATACGCGCCAAGAGCGTCGAGGAATTCGGCGAACTGGTTCGCCATCCGGGCGAGGAATATATCTACGTGCTCGAAGGCGCGGTGAAAGTGCACACCGAGTTCTACGATCCGGTCGTGCTGCGAACCGGCGAATCGATCTACATCGACAGTAATATGGGACACGCCTACGTCGCCGAAAAATGCGACGAAGCGGTGGTGTTGGCGGTGTGTTCGAGCGCCGAGGATGGCTTGCTCGAATCGTTGTATTCGCTGCACGGCGAAATCGAAGAACCGGCGCGCTCGACGAAGCCTGCCGGCCCGGTCGCCAAAAAACGCAGGAAATGATGCTCGCTTCGGCCTGTACGGGTCGTCCGCCCTCACCTCTTCCACGATCCCACCGACTACTTCCAGTAAGATGACCCCGACGCACCATCGCCCGGTTTCGCTTGGGAAATTGTCTAATGGCCGACACGAAAAATAGCGTTCCGACGGATAGCGGTCCGCGCGACCCGACCGGCACGCTCGTCTATCTGCACCAGCAGCAGCAATTGCTGGCCGAGTTCGGCATGTTCGCGATCAAGACGCGCGATACTTCCGCGCTGCTGCAAGAAGCGACGCGTGTGTGTGCAGTCGGCCTCGGGCGCCAGTTCTGCAAGGTGCTGGAATACCAATTTGCCACTGACGATTTTCTGGTTTGCGCAGGCGTCGGATGGCGCCCCGGCGTGGTCGGTCATGCGCGTCTGGGTGGCCATAACGACAGTCCGGCCGGCTACGCGTTCGATACGCGACTGCCGGTGGTATCCAACGAGCTGGCGACGGAAGTGCGTTTTCGTACGCCGCCCTTGCTGATCGAACACGGCGTGCATCGCGCCGTCAACGTGCTGATCGAGGGCGATGAAGGCCGCTTCGGCGTGCTCGAAGCCGACAGCAAAGACGGCGACGCCTTCGATGGTCCCGACGTCGCGTTCCTGCAGAGTTTCGCGAATCTGCTCGGCGTGGCCATCGAGCGCCAGCGCGCGGCGGATCGAAGTGCCGCGGACAAATTGTCGCTGCAGCAGGCGTTGCAACATCAGGAATTGCTCACGCAGGAAATCGGCCATCGCGTGAAGAACAGTCTCGCGCTCATCGCTGCTGTGCTGACCATGCAGCGCATGGCCTCGAAAAGTCCTGAACTGGCGCATGCGTTGTCGGAAGCCGAAGCGCGCGTGCAAACCATCGCGAAAGTGCATGACGGATTATCCAGGCACAACGAAGTGCGCGAGGTTCGTCTGGACCGCTTCATGGGCGAACTTTGCCAGGGCTTCAGCGCCGCGTCGCCGAATCACACGCTGACGTGCAACGTCGCGCCGATCACCGTGGCGACGGATAAGGCGATCGCCATCGGCATGCTCGCCAACGAACTCATCTTCAACGCGTTCAAATACGCCTATCCGAGCGGGCACGGTGACGTGTCGATATCCATCCAGCCGACAGCGTCGGGCGAATTGCGCCTCGAAGTGAGCGACGCCGGCGTCGGCTTCGAACCGGTCGCAGCGTCGGAGAAGAACAGCCTCGGCATGAAGATCGTCTCGAGCCTGTGCCGTCAATTGCGCGGCACCGCGCATTTCGATCGCGGCGAAAAAGGCACGCATTACATTTTGACGTTTGCGCCGTAAGCGAAAAATCCGTCGCCGCGATTCACGCGCGCATCATTCATAGCTCAGCGCGCTCGCAACCGAACGTCGAAGTGCAGCACGTGCGGGCATGGCACACGCCAGCAAAGAAACGATCGTCGTCAGCAAATACCATATCGCTGCGCCATGCACGGTGGGAAGCGGGTGCATCGGCACGGGGAACATGACCTTTCCGAATGCCCAGGCGAACGTGGCGCTCATGGGTAGCGACAGCGGCAGCGCGACGCACCAACCGAGTGTCGCAACGAGCCAACCTTCCAGTTGAACCATCGTGACAATTTCGCGATGGCGCGCACCGATCGCCCGAAGTATTCCAATTTCGCGCGTGCGTTCGAACACCGTCAAGCTCATCGTCGACCCCAAACCCATGCCGCCGACGGCAATCATGACCCAGGCCATCGCGCCCAGAAACTGCACGACCATCAGCAAATGATCCTCGAAGGCGCGCCGCGTTTCGCGCATCAGATGGCTGCCCGTTACCGATATTCCCGCGCGCTCCAGTGCGCCGCGCACGCGAACGATGGTATCGAGTTGCAACGCGGGTTGTTTCGATGTGGTCGCCACCAGAACTTGCGTCGCGCGCGCGTCGCCGCGCATCGCGTTGAACCACGCGGCGGGCGCATACGCCAGGAGCTGCGGACCTGATTCGAAAACACCGGCGATGTGTACGCGCGTGTCGCGTCCATCGATCGTCAGGGTCACCGTCGCGCCGGTCTGCATCGATGGCTCTTCTTTCGCCAACCTGCGGCTGACGACGATCGTGTCGACGTCGTCGTCTTTGAGCGCACGCCCACTTTCCATGACCGGCGACAACAGTTCCGATCCAGATTGCAACGCCACGACGCCGAACGCATCGCCGACCATGCCGTCGTCGTGCGCGAGCGTTGCCCGCGTTGTGGCAATCGTCTCGATGCGTGCGATATCGGGAACGTTCGCCAATGCGGCCACGATCGACTCGACCGACGTTGCGCTGCCGAGGCCGAACAAAACGTCATAGCGTGCGCCGGCGAAAATCCTGTCAACCGACGCACGAACCGCCACGCGCAAATTGTCCGCACCCAGAAAGACCGCGCCGCCAAGCGCCAGCGCGAGCACGGTCAGCACCATGCGTTGCCGACGACGAAACGCGTTGCCGATCGACAACTGCAAAGGTCGACTGATACCGCGCCATGCCGGACGTCGACGTACGTACAACCGCTCCGTCACAACACCGGGATCGCGCAATGCCGCCGCGACGCTCATACGGCACGCGCGCGCCACGGGAATCGCCGCCGCGGCCACCGGCAACAGGCAGCCGACGGCGAATTGCAGGAGGATCGCCGACCAGGGCACGGTGGCATCGAGCGTCGGGAAATTGAGCATCTCGGATTTCAGCGCCGCGTACGGCCGCGCGATGGCGATGGCGACCGGCAACGCGATCGACGACGCGATGATTCCGAGCAGCAACGCGTGAGCGAGATACATCGTCGAAATATGCCGAACGCTCGCACCGAGCGCTTTCATCACACCGATCTGCCGCGTTTGCGATACGAGCAACGCGGTGATCAGGTTGACGATCAGGAAAGCACAAACCAGCAACGTCAGCAGCGCAAACGCGCCTTGCGTGAGCAACAGCGAATCCATCTGCGCCGCATGCGGATGCACGTTCGGTTCCGGCACGTCGACCGCCGATACGTGCACGCCTGCATGCTCCAACTCGGCTTTTACGTCGGCGGCGATATGCCGCACCGCATCGCGCGACAACGTCGTATCGCGCACCACCACTTGAACCTCGTCGAGCGTCACCGGTGCGCCGAGCGATGCGACGGTAGCCGGTGTGGCGAACAGATACACGACATGATCCATCCAGCCCGGCGGCAATCCGACGTCGCGGGCGATTCCCGACACGCGCAACGAACGCGCTGGATTCTTTCCGATTTGCAGCGTTATCGACCCGCCAACCGTGGCCCCGGAAAACTCCAGCGACGACGTTTCGACGACGATCTCACCATCGCGCGGCGGCCACGTGCCGCGTTCGGATCGCAGCGTGCCGATGTCCTGCGCGTTCCAGTCTTGCAGCACGAAGATTTCGCCGATCAGTTTCTCGGCACCGCCTTCGACGCTCGCAGCAACGAAACGACGTGCACGCACAGCCGCGATGGCCGGCAACGCACGCACGCGAGCCAGGACATCATCACTCGCGTTCTGCACATGCAATGTGGCCGACACGGGATGGCTCGCTTTATACGTTTGCGTCGTCACGCGCTGCACGATCGCCCACGCATCCAGAAGCGCGCCCGCGCCGATCATGCCGATGGCGACGGCTATGATGACCAAGAGCGTGCGCGCTCGATACAGCCACGCATCGCGCAGAATTTTTTTGCAGCGGATATCAATCATGCGCCGCGCCGATCAGCCGGCCGTCCAGCAGCGTGACGGAACGTGTCGCCTTTCTGATCGCCGCGGCATCGTGCGTAACCATCACGACCGTCTGGCCATCGTTCACCAGGCCGGCGAATACATCGAGCAACGATTGCGCCGTCTTCGAATCGAGATTTCCGGTCGGCTCGTCGGCGAGCAGGATGGATGGCGCATTCGCCAGTGCGCGCGCGACGGCGACGCGTTGTTGCTGACCACCCGATAACGCGGCGGGCAACTTGTCGGCCTGCTCGGCGATGTCGAGCCGCTGCAAAATTGAAAGTGCACGCGATCGCCGTTCGCGCCGCGGCCAACGCCGCACGAAATCCATCGGCAACATCACATTCTCCGCCGCCGTCAACGTCGGCAGCAATTGAAAGAACTGAAACACGATACCGACATGCAAACCGCGCCACGCCGACAGCGCACGTTGCGACATCGCACACAGATTTGCTCCGTCGATGAACAATTCGCCGGCGCTCGGCCGATCGATACCGGCGAGCAGATTGAGTAGCGTCGATTTACCGCTGCCGGATTGACCGACGATCGCCACGAATTCCCCGCGTTCGATGCAAAGATCCAGATCGCTGAGCGCGTGGAAATCACCGGCGGGACTGCGATATTTCTTGCCGATTCGCCGCAAGCTGATGAGTGGCGATGCGCTCGAAAAATTGTCGGGAACAGACGTCATGGCGTTCTTTCATCGAAGTGATGACGTCACTCTAAGCGTCGCGATTCCCGTCGGCGTACGGTTCACCGTCGTCAAACGACCATTCGCCGAATCCGCGCGCCATCGATGCACGGCGGGTGGCATGCTCGCTCGACCTCTTCACTGGATGAACGCCATGACTTACTTTCGGCAATTCGCGTTTTCGTTTTTAGTGTTCGTTTGCGCCGACGCCTTCGCACAAAGCGATACGGCCGCGTCGGCCGCCGATGGCGCCAAGCAATTCGATTTCCTGCTCGGCCAATGGGAGCTGGACGTGCATCCCAAAATTAGCAGCCTGGCGGCGATGATCCACGGCACGCCCAAACTCACCGGCACCTGGAAAGCGTGGCGCGCGATCGACGGCCGCGCCATCGAAGACGAGATGCGCATTGTCGATGCGTCGGGCAATCCGCTAACCTTGGATCGTTCGCTGCGTTTCTTCGCGGCTGGCGACCACATCTGGAGAATGATCGGCCTCGACCTGCAACACAGCCGCACGCATGAATCGGTCGGACACTTCGGCGACGGGCAGATGCAGGTCGAAAATCACTACGACGAGGACGGCAAGTCGATTCTGATGCGAACGCATTATTTCGATATTTCGACCGACGCGTTCCGCTTGCGTCAAGAGCGTTCCGTCGACGGCGGCGCGACCTGGGAAGATTTTTCGGTTTCGATCGACGCCAAACGTATCAGCGCTACCGCGACGCCCGATTGATGGCGCGCGGCTGGCTATGGCTGCAACTCGCCTTGGCCTGGCTGCCGATGTGGGCGCTGTTCACGGCTTTGATCGTCATCGCACATGGCTCGCCGCTCGGCAGCGCGGCGATCGCGTCGGCGCGCATGATCGCTCCCGGCGCGGTGCTCGGCTACTTTGTATACCAATTCACATTGCGCGTGCCGTGGCCGCATCCGTTCCGGCTCGCGTTCATCGGGATGCACTGTTTCGCCGCAGCAGTTTATTCGGTGATCTGGTTCGCGCTGATGGGCGCGATCGATAGCCTCGTCGTCGGGCATCTTGTGCTCGCCATCGGCCCCGGCATCGGCGCCTTCCTGATCACGGGCGTTTGGTTGTACATCATGGTGGCCGGCGTGGCCTACACCAATCGCGCCGCGCAACGCACGGCACAACTGGAATCGTACGCCGCGCGCATGCAGTTGGCTGAATTGCGCGCGCAATTGCATCCGCATTTTCTGTTCAATGCGATGCACACGATCGTGCAGCTCATCCCGACCGATCCGCGCACAGCCGTGCAGGCGTCCGAACAACTCGCAGGCATCCTGCGCGGCGTGCTCGAAGACAATGAAGACCTGATTCCGCTTGCCCGCGAATTGGATTTCGTGGAACGCGTGCTCGCTATCGAACGCATCCGCTTCGGCGCGAGACTCGCCGTGCACATCGACGCGAGCCCGTCGTTGGCGGAGTATCTGATTCCGTCGTTCTCGCTGCAAACTCTGGTCGAAAATGCCGTGCGCCACGGCGCGGCGCCGCGCGTCGAAACCACGCACCTGTCGATCAGCGCGCACGTCGTAAAGGACATTCTCACGTTGCAGGTCGCCGACGATGGCGCCGGTGCTGTCGCATCCGGCATCGAGCAGGGTAATGGCACGGGTTTGCGTCGTCTGCACGAACGCTTGCGCTGGTTGTACGGCAACATGGCGCAACTCGATATCGAAACCGGTCCGTCGCGCGGATTCACGGCAACGCTTCGCCTGCCGCTACTGAACGAACATCCGAATGACTGACGCCGCGAAAATTTCGACGCTGATCGTCGACGACGAACCCGTCGCGCGCGCCGGACTCGCTCACCTGCTCGCAGAGATCGAATGGATCGAGGTGATCGGCGAAGCGGCTGACGGATTGGCCGCCGTGCATGCGATCGACACGAAAAAGCCCGACCTGGTTTTTCTCGACATTCACATGCCCGGGCTGCTTGGCACCGATGTGCTGCGTCAGATTCAGCACCGACCGCTGATCGTATTTACGACCGCCCATTCGCAACACGCCGTCGTTGCGTTCGAACTCGGCGCGTTGGATTACCTGCTCAAACCTTTCGCGGAAACGCGATTGCGAGCTGCGTTGGAACGGGTCCGCGCCGCGCTCGGGGAACCGCGCGCGGCGCTGGACCGATTCAACGAAGCGATGAGTCACGGCCCCATCCACCGACTGTTCGTGCGCAGCGGGCGAAGCGTGATACCGATTGGCATCGACGACATCCTCCGCTTCGAAGCGGTTGGCGATTACACCGCCGTGCACGTGCGCGACGCGCATCATCTACTGCATCTTTCCTTGAACCAACTCGAAGCGCGCCTCGACCCGCAGCGGTTTCTGCGCATTCATCGCGCCCACATCGTCAACCTCGATCGCGTGACGGCTTTCACCAGGCGCATCGATGCGCATGTCGTGGCGCACATGTGCGACGGCGAAATCCTGCCGGTGAGCCGCGCGCGTTCGCAGAAATTGCGCGCGCTCATCAATTAGCGATCGCGATCTCCATTCGCTGACGTTTTTCTCGCGCCGTGCACTTCGCATGAGCGGATTCAGCGCGTCGGTCGCATTGCGCGCCACGACGATGAATTTCCCCGTCGCTGCGGACTTTTTTCGTAGGCACGCGCTTTGCTCTCCACAGAATCGCTATTCACTCATGGAGGACAACGAAATGACCAACACACGCACACCGTCTGAAAACCGCGATCCGATTTCCGGCGCCACCGGCGCCCATCCCGTTGGCACCGGCGTAGGCTCCGCCCTCGGCGGCGCGGCCGCCGGCGCGGCGGCAGGCACCGTCGTCGGTCCGGTCGGCACCGCCGTCGGCGCGGCGGTCGGTGCGGTCATCGGCGGCTTGGCTGGCAAAGCCGTCGGCGAAAGCGTCAACCCGACGATCGAAGATGCGCATTGGCGCGAAAATTATTCGTCGCGCCCGTATGTCGATCGCAGCAAAGCGTACGATCATTATCAGCCGGCGTATCAATTCGGTTGGGAATCGCGCGCGAAATTGGGCACGCGTTCCTGGGAAGAATCCGAAGTGGCGCTGCGCCGTGATTGGGAACAGCATTCGCATTCGTGGGCGCTGGACTGGAACGCCGCTTCGCCCGCGATTCGCGATGCCTACGATCGTCCGTTGGTCGAGCCGGGCAAGACGCAGACCGCAGCCGATAGTCAGCGAAAGAACTAAGCTGGCCGATCGCTGCTGATAAACGAAGCCCCGGAAAATCGGGGCTTTTTTTTGCAATCGGAACATGTCGCAAAGTGACACCAGACTGCGTCTTACGCGTCGGTCTTCTATCAACGAAAGGAACGACATGAACGAAACGCTTCGCTTCAAGTGTTTACAGATCGCTCTCGTGGCGGTCGGAATCATCTTCATCTTCGGGATCTATTTGCTCGGTATCGTCTGGCCCTCCGGCTGGACGTGGCAAGCCGGCCCTTCCGAATATCTGACGATGATCATCGGAGTTTACGCAACGCTCGGTGTGTTTCTGATCCTGGCCGCGCGCAATCCGCGTGCGCATCTCAGCCTGATCTGGTTCACGGTGTGGTCGAGCCTCGTGCACGGAACAATCATGTTGGTGCAGTCCTTCAGCGGGCCGATGAACCACGGACATCTGATCGGCGACGTGCCCGCCCTCTTCATCGTGGCCGTGGCGCTCGGCGTTTTGACGCCGCGCAGACCCCGCACGAATTCGATGGTGTGATCACACCATGTCGGGCGTCATTCGACGGGTTTTGTCGACTCACGAATACGCCCGACATCTTCTTCAGATAGCCGATTCGAATAACGATTGCCGAAATTCTCCCGCACGTAATTCACCACCGCCGCGATTTGCGCATCGGAAAGCATGTCGGCGAAACGCGGCATTCCGGCCCAGCCATTGAGGACGCGCGCCACGGGAAGCGTCGCGCCGGCGAGTTTCGGATTCGCAGCGAGCGCCGGATACACGCCCGCGCCGCGCGCACCTCGCGCATCGGGCATGTGACAGCCTTGGCAGACGGCCCGATACAACATCGCTCCATCGGTGTGAATGAACGGCCCCGGCTTCGATGTGCTGGCCGGCGAGAACGCGGTGAACGGCGGCGTTTCGACAGCGGCGAAAGATGTCGTGGTCATGCCGATCGTCAGCGCAATGATGGAACGGAGAAATGGCCATTTGTTGCTAATTTCACATCTATACATTGTCGTGAATCAACCTTTCGATATGACATGGCGATGCAGGCGTTCAACCGCATCCAGAGACGACAGCACCGCGCCTTCCTGCCACGCCGGAAGATACGACGCGTGCTCGCCGGCCAGCACGATGCGTCCATCGATCGCACAAAGATCGTCGTAGTGCCGCGCGCGCATCGCGTCGCTCCACAGCGAATAGCAACCTTGCGAAAACGGTACGCGGTGCCACGCCACGGCGATGCCGTTCTCGAACTCGCGCGCATATTGTGGATGAATCTGCGAGCCGAGTTCGACGGCCTTGCGCACGCGCTGTTGCGGCGACATCGATGAAAATTCGAACGCGTTGTCACCCCATACATACGCGCCGAGCAGCACGCCTTTTCCGGGCTGATTCATGCCGTAGTTCGGATAACCGATCTTCTGGATCGGCAAATCGGTATAGGTGATTCCGCCGTAGATGCGCTCGTCTTCTTCCCAGAATTTGCGCTTGAACTGAAGCCCGATCTTGACCGATGCCGAGTACGACGGCGCCTGAATCGCCGCGCGCATTTTTGCGCCGACGTCGATATCGATCGTGGTGAGGATCGACAACGGAATCGTGCACACGCACCACGCGGCGCGAACGGCTTTCGGCGCGCCGCCGCGTTTCGAATCGACGTAGCGCACGGTCACGCCTTGTTCGTCCTGACGGATCGCGGTGACTTTCGCATCGAACTTGACCGCGGGTTTCAATTCGCGATAAATGGCCTGCGCGATGCGGTCCATGCCACCGACCGGCTGGAACAGCGACGGATTGACGTCGTAGTCGAGATCGCTGGCCAGGAATTTCCACAAATCCGATCGAAGCAGATCGTCGCGCGCGATTGGCGTGGAATTTTTTGGAGGCGGCATGTGTCCGCCACCCGGTTCGATGTCGTAGCCGCGCGTGCGGCTCGCGCGATCGGATGCGACGTAGCGAAAATCCTTGTCGAGCATTCCCCAATGCCGCAACGACTCGAGCAGTTTTTCCTTGTCTTCGACATCGATCGCGGTGTCGAGATGTCCCTGGTTGGTGGCCTTGCTCAGCATTTCGGCGATGTGGCCGGAATAGTCCGCCTGCACGTGTCGAAAACGCTGCGGCTTGCCGCCGAACGCGCGCTGCGAATGCAGATACGCATTGAAGTTGAGTTGATTGAACGGTTCAAGCGGAACGTTGAAGCGCTTGGCGTAGTCGAGCATCGCGTGGTGATGATGCGGAATTCGCCACGGTCCGGGATTCAGGTACAAACCCGCATCGAATTCGCAGCGCTGACGGGATCCGCCCAGTTCGGTGTACTCGTCGCCGCCGCGCAACGTCCACGATCGACCGCCGACCCGATCGTTGTATTCGAGCACGGTCACTTTATAACCCGCGCGTTGCAACTCGTAGGCCGCGACCAGCCCCGCCAATCCCGCGCCGAGCACGAGAACGTCCGTGTTCGGCGGCGCGGCGGTCAGCGTGATGCGACCCGAGTAAGTCGATTCGGTTGTTGAACCGAGCGCCGACATCGATCGATACATCATCGATGCACCGGCCGTCGCGCCGATGCGCTTCAATAGTTCGCGGCGCGTAAGTGCGCTGTCTCGTCCAGAATTTTTCACAGTCAATATCCGATTTTCGTTTCGCCAGATTCGAATCGATGCGTCGTTGCCGACACGCGACGACGCTTTATCAATTGAACCCGTTGACGAAGAGAATTCCGGAATTGGTCTGGAACGCGCCGATTTCGATGCGGTCCGGCGACGACTCGCGTGGAAACCCGACTCCGCGCTGATCGAATTGCGCGCCATGGATATTGTTGCCGCCGAAGCGGTTCCATAGGCCGGGCGTCGGCCGGTGCGTTCGGGTGGGTCCGCCATTGTCGAGCAACGGGCCGAGGCCGGGGTCTTCGCTTGTCGTCCTGAGGGGACAGACGATTGCGCAAAACATCACATTATTATTGTCGCCCAACAAGATGGCTGAGCTGGCGCCGGTGACATCCGCGCTAGGCAAATCGACGCCGGTATTCACGTTCCTGGCGATGATCGTGCTCTGCATAATGGCCAAGCGCGATACGTAAAGGCCGGCCGCGTATTCGCCTCGAGTCCCCGACCATTTGCTTGACGTATTGAAGGCGATCGTACTGTTGTAGAGATCAACCTCGGGTCGTGCGAAGACGCCGCCGACAATATAGGCGTTGTTGCCGGATATTGTGCTGTTATCGATGACAGCAGGGGTGTTGTGGAGGTCGGCCAGGTACACGCCACCGCCTGAGTAAGCTTGGTTTTTCGAAATGAGCGACTCGACGATCGTCACTTTACCCTTCGCCGCGACCCCGCCTCCGTAACTGTAGGCTCGGGGATTGGTGGATGCGACGTTATTCGAAATCGTGCTGCCGATCATGTACAGACCGCCGCCCGAGTAGATGCCGCCGCCCAATGCTTTGCGTCCGCCCGCCGTACTGATGGAGAGGGCCGAGCTGTCCGAAATCGTGCTGTGCAGGACCGAGGCGTATCCGCCCACGAATACCGCACCGCCTTTCACTGTTCGATAGGCTCCGGCTGACGTGCTGCAGTGGCTAACCTTGACATGGTCGAGTTGAAGGTCCCCGATCGTGTGGACGCAGGCGCCCGATGTGTCGGAGTCGTTGAAATACTTTCGTCCATTGGTGATGGATATTCCGCTGATCCGCAATGTCCCCACGCCGAGGTGATAAATCATCGCGCTGTTGTTGGCCCCATCGACGGTCAACGCGTTCGCGCCGGGACCGACGATGTTGAGATTGGCCTGTCCGAATACGATCGAACCGGTGGTCAGCGTGATTTTGCTGCAGTTCAAATGCGTAAGATCGATTGTGTCGCCGCTCGCGGCGCTGGTGATTGCGTTTCTTAAACTGCTTGCACCTTCATCGTTGCAATCGCCCACCACCCTGTTCGTGGCGTGTGGAGTGTCGATAGCGCGATGTTGTGCGATCAGCGAATTCCAATCCGCGGCCGATGCCGAGGCTACGCATAACGTCGCCAACGCCGCCGCCAGCGGTCGCAACGCCGAGGCCGATACCCGTTTCGTGGTCATGATCGTGTTTCTCCGTTCTCGAATCGCTGCTCGCTAATGCGCGAGAGCGTCGTCGGTCACGAAAGACGTAGATGTCCTTCCGTTTGCGACATGGAGAGGGTGAAACGCGATGAATTCGATTCAGCGAAGCAATGAAAAGATGCGGCGGACGAGCGTTTTCGGCGGCGGTCGTCGGGTTCGTTCGAAGCGCTCGCGATCGACGAGCCAAGTTCCATCCAATCGCTGCAGCAGGATCGAGGCATGAATCCGCTCATCGCCGACCTCGCCTTCGACGGTGAGGATGGCCGTTTCGTCGAAGAACTCGACGGAGATTATGCGTGCACTGACCGGATAGCTCTCGCACCACAATCCGAACAGCACGTCGCTGTCCGAACACGCGCGGATATTCAGCATCCCTGTCCGCATCCGATCCGTGACGCGCGCGCAGATGCCGTCGAAATCGCGCTCGGCGATCGCTCGCAAGAAGGCGTTGTAGGTCGCGGCCGCATCGACATTCGGACGAGCCGCGTGGCTCGCTGCGCTAACGGATGTCAACGTCAAAGAACCCTTCGCCGTCGTAAGCAAGAAGCAGCGTGGCGATGGCTTGCCGTTCGTCCGGATCGGATATGTTCTCGATCAGCCACGCACTGCGTTCGTCGATCGGAATGTCGATCGCGTCGTTGAACACATCGCGCAGGCGCGACACGTCGGTTCGCGATATGGCATTGTGTACATCCGATATGAACGGGTTGCTGCCGTTCCTGTCGCCGCTTGTCTTTCCCGCCGAGCCTTCAGCGTGCATCGGCCGACTCCCGTGTGCGGATTGTGTGAAAGGATCGGCTTTGTTGGCGGGTCTGTCGTGATTCTATAGACGGACCCTGACGATTCGGGTCGGTGTCGAAATTCGAAGTGAGCATCGGTTATCAATCGCTTTTGCAGGGATGACGCTTGGTCACTACCGACAAACGAAATTGCGAAGCGGACTGCGACATTTTTTCTTCATCTGAATTGAACGTCGCACAGCGCGCACGCCAAACCTTACGAAAGTCAGTGCGCGAAGGGGGTAAATCGATGGTGGATACACACGCTTTGGAGAGTGCCGACATCGCAGAAACGAATTCGGTCTACGTCGATATCTACGATCGACTCAAAGCCATGGCCAGCCGACAACGCCTGCGCAACGGATCGCCCGAAACGCTGTGCACGACCGAACTCGTGCACGAAGCGTATCTGCGCATGGACGTCGCCGATTATCGATACAAACACGACGCGCAATTTTTCGCGTATGCCGCGCGCGCGATGCGTCATGTCCTTATCGATGCCGCGCGCCGGCGCTCGCAACCGAAGCGCGGCGGCGACATGGCGCGGCTGGATCTCACGCACCCGGCTGCCGAAGCGGTGTACGTCGACCCGCATATGGCATTGCAGCTCGACGAAGCATTGCAGGCGTTGGAAAAAGAAGACGCGCGCGCCGCTCAGGTGGTCGAATTGCATTATTTCGCCGGGCTGGATCTGGGCCAGGTCGCCAAACTGCTCGGCGTCACGCGGCGAACGGTCGATCGCGATTGGCGTTACGCACGCGCGTTCCTGGTCGAGCGCGCGGACACCTGATCCGCATTCTTGACCGCCCCAACCGCTGTGACGATGCATCTTCGGTGTCGCGTTTCTGCGCGAAATCTCGTTTTTCATTCAGTGTCACGTGAGATCGCGCATCGCTGATGCATTCGCTACGTAAAAATCGGTGACCCTGTGAGCGCTACGGCAGCCGTTTCCCTGCGGCAACTGTTCGATGAAATCGTTGAACTGCCTCCCGATTTGCGGCGGGAACGGATCGGTGCGCTCGACATGCATGAAGATCTCCGCTCGCGCTTGCGTGTGATGGTCGCTTTCGACGAAATGATGCAGCACGCGCCCGACCAGCGCGCCCGCGAATTGGCGGACGCGAATCTCGCCGACACCGAGCGTCGTCGCGTGCGCCAGATGTTGGACGCCGATGCCAAAGTGCCGACGTTGTTGCACGCCGCCGCCAGCCAAGTCGCGCAGCAACTGCGTGTCGACGACGACATCGGACAATCGCTGATCGGCACGCGCGTCGGCACCTTCAAATTGATCGAACTGATCGGACAAGGCGGATCGTCAGTCGTGTTTCGCGCCGAACGCGCCGCCGGCGACGGCGCTCAGGTCGTTGCACTGAAACTGTTGCGAACGGGCCTGTATTCGGCCGACACACAGCGTCGATTCCGTCGCGAACAGGCGATTCTCGCGCAATTGACGCATCCGAACATCGCGAGCCTGATCGAGGGCGGCGTGAGTCAGGCCGGCATCCCGTATATCGCGATGGAGCTGGTCGATGGCGTGCCGATCACGCTCGCGGCCAGCGCAAGATTCCTGACCATCGAACAACGGCTGACCTGGTTTTGCACGCTGTGCCGGACCATCGAATCGGCACACGCAGCTCTGGTCGTGCACCGCGATCTGAAACCCTCCAACCTGCTCGTCACTAGCGCGGGCGAATTGAAAGTCCTCGACTTCGGCATCGCCGGACTCGTCGACAACGACGATGTATCGACGCGCACGCACGTCGTCACCTTGACGCCGGAATATGCCGCGCCCGAACAATATCTGTCCGGCGCGCTCACCACCGCTGTCGATATCTATGCGCTGGGCGTACTGCTCGGCGAGTTACTGACCGGACAGCGCCTCGCGCCGAACGCGCGTGCGAGCAACGCCGTCGCGGCCAAACAGCTTCGCGGCGACAGCGGGATTCCGAGCGGCTTGCCGCCTGCGGACGAACTGATTCGCCGATTGCGCGGCGATCTGGATGCGATCCTGACCACCGCACTCGCCGACGAACCGCGATTGCGCTATCGAAGCGCGAATGCGTTCGCCGACGACATCGAACGTTATCTGCACGGCCGACCGGTGCGCGCGCATCCGCCTTCGTCGTGGTATCGCATGCGCAAATTCGTGACGCGGCATCGCGTCGGTTTCACGCTGGCGGCACTCGTTCTGGTCGGCATGATGAGTGTGGCGTCGATTGCCGTGTGGCAAGGCATCAAGGCCAAATCGGCGGCGAAATCGGCCACCGAACAGGCCGCACGCGCCGACTCCATGCGTGATTTCATGTTCAACGCATTCGCCCAGGCCGAACCGACCAAGCCGCGCAACGGCCCGGTCACGGTGATGGAGGTCGTCGATCGCGCCATCGATAGCGCGAGCAAGGACGCGACGATCGAACCGCGCGCGCGCGCCGAACTGCTTGCGCGCCTTGCTGAAGTGGTAGGAACACAAGGCGACCTTAAGCGCAGCGGCAATCTGCTCGCAACCGCGTACGAACATGCCGCCGATGCGTTTGGCGCCAACGATTTCCTGACCAGCGACATCGTGCGCCTGCAAGCACTCAACGCCATGATGCGCGGCGAATTGCCGCAGGCGCGTAATCTGATCGATGGATTGATCGCGCGATTGTCGCCCCTGCCGATCGAACTGCAAGGAAAGATCCTGCTCGACTCCGCCGCTATCGCACGTCACGAAGGGAATTCACAGCGCTCTCAGACCGACGCACGCCGCGCTGTTTCGCTCGCTCGCGCCTCAAAAAATTCCGAAAAAAATTCCGATCTTCTGTTGAGTGCGCTGGACGAACTGGGCGCTGTTTTGCTCGCCGCCGAACTTCCGCACGACGCGATCGATGTTTATGAAGAAGTCGTCGTGCTCGATCGCGCGCGCTTCGGCGAACAAAGCAATCAGCTCGCCGATGCGCTGTCGGGTTTGTCGCGTGCGTATCGGCGTCTCGACGATTTCGACCGGGCCGAACAGTACGCGCGCGCCGCACTGGCGATCGACAAAGCGATTTATCCGGGCGATCACTGGATCACCGCGAATCATTTGAATGCGCTCGGCGTCGCGCTGAAACAGAAACGGGATCTCGGCGGCGCGCTCGATGCATTTCGCGAAGCGTTGCGGATTTCAGAAGCGACCTTCGGCGAAGATCATCCCGACACGATAATCGCGCTGCAATCCGTTGCCACGACCGAAATGCAGCTGGAGGATTTCGCGCACGCAATTCCGCGCCTGCGCCGCGCGCTATCGGCCAATATCAAACGATTCGGCGAACACGCTTTTCTGGCCAGCCTGATCCGCGCCGACTATGGCTATGCGCTTGCGATGAACGGTGACCGTGCGACCGGAATCAACGAACTGGAATTGGCGATCGCCGACTTTCAGGTACCGACCACGTCGGACTGGGACCTGCTCGGCCGCGCGCTCGAAAAACGCATCCGCATCGCGCTCGAAGAAAACGACGCATCAACCGCGCTGCAACGCATCGACCCACTCGCCGAAACGCTCACGCATGTGCGCGAAGGCGATTCGTACTGGGCCGGACGCGCCGAGTATCTGCGCGGCGAAATACTTCTGGCGCTTGGCCGGGCGGTGGAAGCCGAAGCGGCGTTAGCGCAAAGCGCGGTCCATCTCGCGTCGGCAAAAGCGCCGGAAGCGGTTTTGTATACCGCGCAGCCGCTCCTGCACTCGGCCGTCTGGATGGCGCTGGGCAATGTGCAGAAATCGCGCGAGATGGCGACGCTCGGCCGCGAACGTTTGCAAAAACTCACTTCGCCGCCCGCGCGATTGCTGAAACTGGAAGCCACCCTGCCGCGTTGAAGGCCGAGCATTTTCCATCGACGCATGTTGCGCGCTCCGACGCGCGCATCAATAATTGCTGCGATGCCGTCACGACCGCGCACCGCGAAAATCCTTCGTTTCGGAAAAACTTTGCCGCGTGCGTTCTATCGCCGCGATCCGCGTGTCGTGGCACCGGAGTTGCTCAATAAAATCCTGGTCTCGTCGGATGGACGAGCCGGACGCGTCGTCGAGGTCGAAGCGTATTGCGGCGCGCTCGATCCCGCCGCACACACCTATCGCGGAAAAACCGCGCGCAACGCGACGATGTTCGGCGCGCCCGGTCACATGTATGTGTATTTCACGTACGGCATGCACTGGTGTTGCAATGCCGTGTGCGGCGATCGCGACGGCACGGCGGTACTCATCCGGGCGCTCGATCCGATCGGCGGATTGGCGCTGATGCGCGAGGCTCGTCCGCGCGCGAAAAACGATCGCGACTTGTGCAGCGGCCCGGCGCGTCTGGCGCAGGCGATGGGAATTACCGGCGCGGATGACGGCGTCGATCTCGTCGCAGCGTCGAGCCGCTATACGATTCGCGACGACGGCGCGCCACCACCGGATGACGCGCCATGCAGCGCACGCATCGGCATCAGCAAAGGCACCGAGCACGCGTGGCGATGGTTTGTACGCGACAACGAAAATGTGTCGGCGCGAAAGCGCCCGGCTGGCGCTCTCAACATCATCATCGAATCGAAACGCTGATCAGCGCGCATTCCGACTGGCTCATGGCGCCGCAGTAACTCTCCACACCACATTGCCTACATCGTCGGCAACGAGCAGCGCACCGGTTTTATCGATCGCAACGCCGACCGGGCGCCCCATCGCGGAACCATCATCGGTCAGAAAGCCGGTCAATACATCGACGGGCACATCGGCCGATGGACGTCCGCCCGAAAATGGAACGAACACCACTTTGTAACCGCTGGGAGGTTTTCTATTCCACGAGCCGTGTTGCCCGATGAACATGCCGTCGCGGAATTTCTCCGGCAGCATGGTTCCTTTCGATGCGGTAAGGCCGAGCGATGCGGTATGCGATCCGAGCGCATAGTCAGGCACCACCGCGGTCGCGACGATAGACGGCTGTTGCGGTTTGACGCGCGCGTCGACATGTTGCCCGTAATAACTATACGGCCATCCGTAAAATGCACCATCGCGAACGCTCGTCAAATAGTCCGGCACCAGGTCGTTGCCGATTTCGTCGCGTTCATTGACCACGGTCCACAGAACACCGGTTTGCGGTTCCCACGCCAAGCCGTTCGGATTGCGCAGACCGGATCCGAAAATGCGATGCGTTCCGGTTTTCAGATCCACTTCCCAAATCGCGGCACGTTCCGCTTCGACGTCGATACCGTTTTCGGCGACATTGCTGTTGGAACCCACGGTGACATACAACTTGGTTCCATCCGCACTGGCGATTATATTTTTGGTCCAGTGATGATTGATGGTTCCGGCGGGCAAATCGATAATTTTCGTACCGGCTTGCGCTATCGATGTCGTGCCCGCCGCATAGGTGAAACGCAACACGGCATCGGAATCGGCGACATACAGATTATCGTCGACGAGCGCCATGCCGAACGGCGAATTCAATCCCTGCAGAAGTGTCGTGTGCACATCGGCGACACCATCGCCGTCGGTGTCGCGCAATAGTGCGATGCGATTGGCGCTCGGAACTTCCGCGCCGGCTTTCTTCATGACGCGTTTCATGACCCAACCGCGTATGCCTTTCGCATCGTCGGGTTTGGGTGGCGCGTTGGTTTCGGCGACGAGCACGTCGCCGTTCGGCAATACGCATAACCAACGTGGATGATCGAGTCCGGATGCGAATGCCGCCACGCGTAGGCCGTCGGCTGCGTGCGGCGTTTTTCCATTTGGCCATCCAATGGCCGGCGCGACATTCACGGTGGGAATCAGTTGGGACGTCGGTTCCGGCAGAGTCAGATGCGTGCCGAATCCGGCGTTACTGGCCATCGTCGACTCGTGCGCACATGCCGTGAGCAATATCGACACCACGCCGACACTCGCCGTTGCGCCCATCCGATGCCGACGATTCGCGTTGTTGACTGGACCTTCCATGGCACGACTCCCAATGAATTTACGTGCCGTATAAGTTGCCGCATTCACGCTGAACGGCGACCGCGTTTCGAACGATGTTTTTACCTGCCGTTCGAAACATGGCGCGAATTACGCGCTTATTTCGTTTCGGTTTTCGGAAGATTCGCGTCGAGTTTTTCGATCGTCGCCGAGGACGGACCCTCGCTCGCCTGCAGCCGATGCGCAACGGCTTCTGTATCGCGCATCACGCGGAGCAGGTTTTCGCCGGCGACCTTGCGCAATTCCGCATCGGTCCATCCGCGACGCGCGAGTTCTTCGAGCAGACGCGGAAACTTGTCGACGCCGTCGAGGCCATCGGGTGTCGTCGGGATGCCGTCGAAATCCGAACCGATACCGACGCTGTCGATGCCGGCCACTTGGCGGATGTGATCGAAGTGATCGGCTACCATCGCGATCGTCGTCACCGGACGCGGATGTTGCCGATCCCACTCGGCAAGCGCCGCCTTGGCGCGATCCGGTTGTCCGATGTATAAACCTGCATACGGCGGCGCACTTTCGCGCGTTTTTTCGGCGGCGCGCTCGGATTCCCATTGCGCGCGTTCCGCTGACACGTATTGCGGCGCGAACACGACCATGACGATGCCATGATTGTGCGCGACGATCGACAACACATCGTCGGGAACATCGCGCGGATGATCGTCCAATGCGCGCGCGGCGGAATGCGAGAAGATGACCGGTGCGGCCGTCGCTTGCAGAGCGGCTTTCATCGTTTCGGGCGAAACGTGCGCGAGATCGACGAGCATGCCGAGCCGATTCATTTCGTGCACGACCGCTTTGCCGAACGGCGTGAGGCCGTGATGCACGGGTTCATCGGTCGCCGAATCGGCCCAGTCGGTGTTGAGCGTATGCGTCAACGTCATGTAGCGCGCGCCGAGCGCATACATCTGGCGCAACGTCGGCAAGGAATTGTCGATCTGATGGCCGCCTTCGATACCGATCAGGGAGGCGACGCGTCCGGCCTTGTGCGCGTTGACGATATCGTCGGCGGTGTACGCCATCTGAAAATCTTTTGGCCAGCGCGCGGCGATGTTGCGCACGATATCGATCTGCTCGATGGTCATCTTGACGGCGGCCGGGCCGGTCGTCTGCGGCGAAATCCATACCGACCAAAACTGTCCACCGACTTGTCCCGCGCGCAATCGCGGAATGTCGGTCATCAGTGCGGCATCGTCGTCCGGTGACTTGACTGGAAGTTTCGATGTGTCGATGGCGAGATCGATATTCTCGACCGAGCCGAAGCGGGCGCGGATTTCCCACGGCAGATCGTTATGCCCGTCGATCAGCGGCGTTTTTTCCAGCACGCGATGCACGCGCGCGGCGATGGCGGCGTCATCGGCCGTCGACGCGGCGGGATACGAACGGGACGCACTCGACAGGGCCAGGGCGACAAAGACAGCGATTTGAAATTTCATTCGACGATCCAGAACGTGTTTGCCGGGCCAAGATCATTGCATAACGCGAAGCTGGGCGGTTCGTTCTTGCGGAAGCCAACGCTTCGCGTTGATCAATCGCGCGGCTGGAGACGCGCACGGCCGAGCATGCAGATCGCCTCGCAAAGAATCCGGCATCGCGCGTCATGCCCTATCGGTCGCAAGCAGTGGGGATGATTCGGCGCGTCGCAGAAGGGCGTGACGATGGGCACGGGTCTTGCTCTATCGGCGGCGAAGGAATCAACCACATCAAACGGAGCAACCCCATGAATATCGAACAGGACAGTTTCACGCAGGGAAAAGACGCCGCGCGCGATGTAAAAAACGCGATCAAAGAAGGCGCCGATCAGATCGGGGCGAAAGCCGAAACCGCTGCGCGCCAGGTTCGCCGAGGCGCGGCTCGTGCGCTCGACGCGACCAGCGATGCCGCACACGATTTGAGCGATGAGATCGCGCCGAGCTTGGCCGAATCGGCCAGCGCTAAATTCCTCGACGTTCGCGATCAGGCGGAAGATGTGCTCGGCGATATCTACGATGACACTGTCGCCTACGTTCGCGATCGACCGATCAGTTCCATCGCATTTGCCGCCTTGGGCGGAGCCGTGGTTGCGTTGATCTTGCGGCGTGCGGTGGCGTGACTACGCCCCTGGTGTCGCGCGGCGGGCGTGTCGTCGTATGGTGGCGCGCGTTGCGCGAAGTCGAACCATTGTTGAAAGGATATGTGCGTCTGGCGAGAGCGGAGACGGCGCTTGCCACCGCGTCCATCAAAGGTCTGGTCATTTGCTTCGCCGCCGCGTTGCTCGGCACGGTCCTTTTTCTGATGGCGGCCGTGGCGGCGCTGATGATGTTGTTGCGAGATAACGGCCTGCCATTGTGGGCGGCGTTCGCATGGGTAGCCATACCGAGTGTGCTGCTGGCAATTTTTGGTTTCGTCACGTCGGCTGCGAGCGCGGAACAGTGTTCGCTGCCGCAGACGCGAAAGCGCGTGCGTGTGCTCATGGAGTTGATCGATGAAGAACGCTGACCTTCAGGAACACGTCGATCGCGCCGCGACGACATTGGACATGCGTTGGGTGGAAGCGGCACGGCGCATCGGCGCGCCGATGCCGCACTGGCTGGCTCCTGCTTCCGGCGTGGGATTGGCCGGCGCCGGGACTCTGTTGGCGACCTTTCTACCGAAGCCGCTGCGCCGACTGGCGCTGAGTTCGGCGCTGCCGGTGCTACTCGGACGTCTTTTCCGGTAACCGTCGCGGACGCAGGTCGAGCGACATTGCATTGCGGGTAATTTAGGCGAAGTGTGAAATCGCGCGTCATCGCGGCGTCCCGCGTTGACGCGCGCTCGCACTATTCGCTGAGACAAAAACGCGAAGCAGGCGAAAGCAGATCGCAAAGAGCGCCGCATTCAAGCTACCTACTCAACACTACATCTCTCCGCGACGCGTGCGTTTGTCACCGCCGCATGTTCTCATTCGAATTAGTCTGCAAGGAAATTCATGTCACTCCGGAAATACGCGTTTTCATCCGTGTCCAGGTCGACCCGATGAGTGGTTGGCGCGAATGGCTACGCCGTGCGACGTTGCCGAACAAAGACCCGACGCAGCATGCGTCGCCGGGCGCAATCGGTTCGGTGATCACCAAAGCGTTGGTGGCGGCCGGTTTGATGAAGGAAAACCCCACGGCCGAACGTGGCCAGACAGCGACGCCGAGTCGCGCGCAAACGCAAACGGCACGTGATGCCGACCGCGACGCGCAATTTTTCTGGGCATCCTTCGAGCCATCGGCCACGACGCTGGCGTACAAGATTTTTTTGCCGTCGCGATATAGCGCATCGTCCACGCCTGTTCCGCTGATCGTGATGCTGCACGGCTGCACGCAGGATCCCGATGATTTCGCGCTCGGAACGCGGATGAATATTCTTGCCGAGAAACACGGATTTATCGTCGCCTATCCGATGCAGACCAGCCGCGCGAACAGCTCCAAGTGCTGGAACTGGTTTCGCCCGGAAGACCAACACCGCGATCGCGGCGAGCCGCAACAGATCGCCGGCGTGGTCCGCGATTTGATCGCGCACTATCGCATCGATCCGGCGCGCATCTACGTCGCCGGCATGTCCGCTGGTGCGGCGATGGCGGTGATCATGGGCCGCACCTATCCGGAATTGTTTGCGGCGGTCGCCGCGCATTCGGGCTTGCCCTTCCGTTCGGCGAACAATGTCATCTCGGCACTCGGCGTGATGAAGAATTCGCAGATGGATCAATCTCAATTCACGCGCGGCCACGAGCCGCTGAATGTGCCGACGATCGTCTTTCACGGCGATCGCGATGCGACGGTGAATCACGCCAACGCCAACCATCTCGTGGCGCAGGTCATCGCCGACTGGCCCACCGCAGCGCCGCTGTCGATTGCCTCGACCACGCATCTGTCAGAGGGCGGTCGCGAATGCGATCGGGTGATCTACAAACAGCCCGACGGAAAAATCGCCATCGAATACTGGACGATTCACGGTGCCGGTCATCACTGGACCGGCGGCGATCCGCGCGGCTCGCACAGCGATGCGACAGGTCCCGACGCATCGGCGCGAATCGTGGCGTTCTTCGAAAGTCAGCGCAACGGCAAAAACTGAAATTTCTGCGCGGCCGACGTTGGCAACGTGCGCATGAACGCCGTCGGCGTGATGCCGTATTCCTTGGCGAAAGCCGCCGAGAAATGACTGTGGCTGGCGAATCCGAGTTGAAGCGCTGTCGCCGCGCCGTCGAAACGGGATTCGGATAAATAGGCCAACGCAGCGCGGAGACGCAATCGCTGTTGATATTGATGCAACGTGGAGCCGGTCTCCAACAGAAACTGGCGCGCCAGATAACCGGGCGACCAGTAGACGCGCCTGGCGATATCGGTTATCGAAAGTTTCTCCGAAAATTCGCGGGCCATGATTGCTTTGGCTTCCTCGATGCGCTCGCGCACGCGCTGCGCGGAACGTCGATCCAGTTTCATCGCAGCATGCTCTGGCCCTGCGATGTTCATCGATTCGGAAACGACGCGCGTCGCCAATCCGATAGCAGCCTCCTCAATGGCGAGCGTCGGCAGGTCCGGATTTCTGATGACATTCAAAAAAAAGGAACGTTGCTCCAAATAGATGTCGGATGAGATCGGCGCCATCGCGCGTGGAAAAATGTGTTCGTGTTCGTGGCCGCGAACGGGATCGATTTCCGCGGCGATTTCTCTCAACAACGATGGCGCCAGCGCAATCCAGTCACAGACGGCTCCTTCGTGATCGACGGGACGGCGCTCATAGCTGTCACCGACGTCGAGCAAATTGACGACGTTCGGCGTGCACACTTGTCCGACACCACGGCTCGGCGTGAGGTAGACGCTGGCTCGGGAAAACACGATGAACGGACACTTTTCGGGTCCGCCGAATTTGAACTGGGGATCGTCGACCGGACAGCGATATTCTCCGACGCCGATCAACGGCGTTTTTCGCAACAAGCGTTCGACCGGCGTGAGATTTATTTCGAACGTGCGGTCGACGAGCGAACGATCAGGCGCGGCTTCGCTCGCCATGAACATTTTTCTTATCGGCTTCACTGCACGAGCCTTCGATTTTCGTGTGCGACCACTATTCCGATATCGGGCGGTCGATGCGCGTGCCGGTAGTCATTGCATTCGGGACGATGCGCGCGGAATGCTCGCATCGCGATGCACGAAGAGGGTTCGAGTCTATTTTCGGCGATACGTATAGTCGTAACGTTCCGTCCACACCTTTCCGCCGTCGATCGTCGCCTCGGAATATTGCCGCACGCTGCCGTCCGGATTCGGTGTGAATGTCATTCGCTCCGACACGGTTTTCTCCGGGTGCAACATGCTCGGGTGCGTCGCGGTGAGGATCATCTTTCCGTCTTCCAGTCCGCCAATGAATTCGCGGCGCGCACCAGAGGAGTCGATCCAGAACTGATGCCATTTCTTGTCGGTTCGATCGTAGATATTCAAACTGCCGCCCTTGAGTTCGGGGTCTTGCCAGTTCTCGCGGATTCCGCACCCGTCGTAAAGGTTTTCGATTTTGCTTTCGCCTTCGGGAGCGCCGGTTTTTGTGTTGACCGCACGCCATTCGCCGACCCAAAAATCGAACTGCCGATATTCCGGAAGACTGCAGTCGTTCTTCATCACCTTTGTTCCCGAATCCGCGGAGTGAGCCATCGGTACCGCCGCGGCGATGCCGATCGTGGCGAATAAAAATATTTTCAAATACACCGTGAACCTCCGCGAGGGGAAATGCCTTCGCGGAAAATACCGTCGCGCGCGCGGTGCCGCTATCAAAAAACGATACAAACGCGTCGCGTCATGGAATGCGCGCCGCCCGCGTGACGCAAAAGATGCGGGCGGCGCGCTAACTATTAGAACTTCACTGTCACGCTGGCGCGATAGAAACGGCCGACGGTGTCGTAGGTGTTGACGTCGGTGTT
>JBDUEI010000028.1:0-3236 GCA_040002515.1 Rudaea sp.
GTCGCGGGTGGTCATTACCCTGCACGGGCGCTATCCTAAGCGCCCCTCGAAACGACGTTTTCGGACCCCTCTTCCATGAACGCTCAGCCTACTGCGGCATCGACCGCCGTCGACCCGATTTTGCATCATCTCAAGCAGCGGCTCGATCCCGCGCAGGGCGCGCAGGCGCAAGATTTCGCCAGTCATTTTTTCAAGCGCGTCAGCGAAGAAGATATCGCGTCGCGTTCACCGGAGATCTGGACGGCGCTGATCGCCGGCCTGTTCGATTTCATCCGCGTTCGCAAACCCGGCGCGCCGCGCGTGCGGATCGTCAATCCTACGCAAGCGACCGAGGGTTTCGATTCGAACCACACCTCGATCGATATCCTCACCGACGACATGCCGTTCCTCGTCGACTCGGTGAGCATCGCGTTGTCGCACGCCGGCGTGCAGCTGCACTCGGTCGTGCACCCGGTTTACAGCGTCGAGCGCGATCCGGGTGGACATATTCTCAGCTTGAGTGCCGAAGGCGGCAAAGGCAAAACCGAATCGTTGATGCATTTCGAAGTCGATCGCATCGGTGAAACGGACGATCGCATGCGCGTGGAGCAATCCATCCTCGCCACGCTGGACGATGTCGTGCATTGCGTCGTCGACTGGCGCGCGATGCGCGACAAGATGCTCGCGATCGCCGACGACATGGCCCAGCAGAAAATGCCGATCAGCCTGGAAGGCGTCGCCGAGGCCCAGCACTTTCTGCGCTGGGCGGCGGATGACAATTTCACCTTTCTGGGTTACCGCGAATACCGAGTCGCAGCGCAACAGGGCGATGAGGTTCTACTCGCCGTCGACGGGTCCGGGCTGGGCATCCTTCGCGCAGCCGAACGCTCCGTCGCACCGCGCTCGTTGAAGACGCTCGCGGCCAAAGAGTTGCCGCAATCCGGTTCGCTCGACGCGATCATTCTGACCAAGACCAACGCGCGTTCCAGTGTGCACCGTCCGGGCCATATGGACTACATCGGCGTACTCAAATTCGACGACAAGGGCGTTCCCGTCGTCGAGCAGCGCTTTCTTGGATTATTCGCCTCCGGCGCGTACACCCGGCGGCCGTGGGAAATTCCGTTGGTCCGTCAGAAATTCGATTCCGTGATGAAGCGTTCGGGACTGCGCCGCGATTCGCATTCCGGCAAGGCGTTGCGTCACATCCTCGAAACGCTGCCGCGCGAAGAGTTGTTCCAGGCCGCCGAGGACGAAGTGTTCTCGACCGCGATGGGCATCATGCAATTGCAAGGCCGCACGCGTTCGCGGCTGTTCGTCCGGCGCGACAAATACGGACGATTTTTCTCATGCCTCGTCTACATTCCGCGCGATCGTTTCACCAGCGACGTGCGCGCGAAAATCGAAGCGCTGCTGAAAGGTGCGTTTCACGGCGAGCACGTGGATTCCGCGATCCAGGTCGGCGAATCGCCGTTGGCTCGCCTGCATTTAGTGATCCGTCCTCGATTGGGCGAAAAGCCGGAATACGATCATGCGCAGCTCGAAACGCGCATCGCCGAAATCGTTCGCAACTGGTACGACAGTCTGCGCGATGCGCTCGTCGCCGACGCAGGTGAACACGACGGTCTGGCGCTGGTCAATCGCTACGCGCGTTCGCTCCCGGCCGGGTATGTCGAGGACGTTTCGCCCGAATCCGCCGCCGCCGATGTGCGCGCGCTGGCCACGCTGCAGGGCGCCGACGATATCCGACTGTATTTATATGAAGATCCGGACGATCACGGACTGCGCTTCAAGGTCATCCACTTCGGCGATCCGATTCCGTTGTCCGATGCACTGCCGATGCTCGAGAACATGGGCCTGAAAATGCAGGCCGAGCACGTCTATACGCTGCAACAAGACGGACGACCGCTGACCATTCACGACTTCGAGGTCAAGTCGAGTTCGGCAATGAATTTCGATCTGGCGCAGGTGCGCGATCGCTTCGAATCCGGTTTCGAAGCGGTGTGGCGCGGCGAAGTCGAAAGCGACGGATTCAATCAGCTCATTCTTTCTGCACAACTCGATGCGCGTCAGGTCGCCGTGCTGCGCGGTTTGTGCAAATACCTTCTGCAGACCGGCGTGCCGTTCTCGCAGTCGTACATGGAAGAAACGCTCAACCGCTATCCGCTGATCGCCGGTTTACTGGTCGAATTGTTTGAAGCACGCCTCGACCCGCATCGCGAAACCGCCGGTCGCACCGTTGAAGAGGGCGCCAAGAAACGCCTGCGCAAGCAACTGGAAACCTTGTTGCCCGAGGATGTCGCAAAATCCAATTCTGGAATTGTGGACAATCTCGTCAACGTTCGCGGCGAGCCGCGCGATGCGCAGCAACAGGCGATCGTTGGCGCGCTGAAGATTTTGCTCGATCGCGTCGCCAGTCTCGACGAAGATCGTATCCTGCGCGGCTGGCTTGGCGTGATCCAGGCTACGTTGCGGACGAGTTTTTACCAGACGCCCGGCGGCAAGCCGCGCGAGTACATCAGCTTCAAGTTCGATCCCGCACGCGTTCCCGACTTGCCGAAGCCGAAACCGTATCGCGAGATTTTCGTCTACGCGCCACGCATCGAAGGCGTTCATCTGCGTTTCGGACCCGTCGCGCGCGGCGGCTTGCGCTGGTCGGATCGTCGCGAAGATTTCCGCACCGAAGTGCTCGGTCTGGTCAAGGCGCAGATGGTCAAGAACACCGTGATCGTTCCGGTCGGATCGAAAGGCGGATTCTTCGTGAAACGTTCGCCGGTCAACGGCGATCGCGATGCGGTCCTCGCCGAAGGTGTGGCCTGCTATCGCCTGTTCATCAACGGCCTGCTCGACATCACGGATAACCTGGACGATGGCAACGTCGCGCATCCGCTGAATTGCGTGCGGCACGATGGCGACGATCCGTATCTCGTCGTCGCCGCCGACAAAGGCACCGCGACGTTTTCCGATATCGCCAATGCGGTCAGCGCCGAGCACGGTTACTGGCTCGGCGATGCCTTCGCGTCGGGCGGATCGGTCGGCTACGACCACAAAGCGATGGGCATCACCGCCAAGGGCGCGTGGGAGTCGGTAAAACGCCATTTCCGCGCGATGGGTCGCGATTGCCAGAGCCAGGATTTTACGTGCGTGGGTATCGGCGACATGTCCGGCGACGTGTTCGGCAACGGCATGTTGCTGTCGCGGCACACGCGGTTGCTGGCCGCGTTCGATCATCGGCATATTTTTCTCGATCCGAATCCGGA
>JBDUEI010000029.1:0-6859 GCA_040002515.1 Rudaea sp.
GGCGTTTCGAGTTCTTCTGAAACCATGCCCGCGACCAGACCGCCCCAATCGCAATGACGCAGGATGATTTCGTTGGTCAGAACATCGAGCGGTTTCTGCACTTCGCCTTGCACGTTCTGCGTATCGAGAGAGCCGGAATGTCCATCCAACGCGCCTTTGGCGACGACGGCGGTGATCGCCTTGATCGCCGCGGCGACATCGACGAGCAATGCCGCGAGATCTTGCCCATCGTCGGTGGACTTGAGCTGCTCGATCAGGAATTTCGATAACGTGGTTCGGCCAGTGAGCATGAACGTCTCCGAGTTGCGTTGGTTGTCGCGCTTACGCTTTTCCCGCTCGTCATCTCCGCTTCCGCGAGAATGACGCCACTAAGAATTTTCGTTAGTTCCGGCTATTTTTAAATCCCCATCCAACCCGCCGCTGAAAACGCGACTGGCTCGAATGTCCGGCGCGGCAATCCGCATCAACTCGTCGCGATTCGGTGTCGCATGGGTTTGCGCATCGGTAAACAGCCGCTGGGCCTGGCGCAATCGCGCACGATCGAGCGCATTTCGGATCGAGCGAGCGTTAGCGAAATGCGGTTGCTGCAATCGCAGTGCGATGTAATCTCGCATCGCCGCGCGGCTCTCGTCGTCGAAACGATAATCCATTTGTGCAACGAGCAATTCGGCGATCTGCAACAACTCGTCGGCGCCGTAGTCCGGAAAGTTCACGTGATGAGCGATGCGCGAGGCCATGCCCGGATTGCTGCGGAAAAACGTTTGCATGCGATCGGCATAACCGGCCAGGATCACGACCAGATCGTCGCGATTGTTTTCCATCACTTGTAAGAGGATTTCGATCGATTCCTGACCGTAATCGCGTTCGTTCTCGGGGCGATACAAGTAATACGCCTCATCGATGAACAGCACGCCGCCCATCGCTTTCTTCAACAGCTCTTTGGTTTTCGGCGCGGTGTGACCGATGTATTGGCCGACCAGATCATCGCGCGTGACGGCGATGACGTGATTGCCGCGCGTGTAGCCCAGCCGGTGCAGAATGTCGGCCATGCGCAGCGCCACCGTGGTTTTGCCTGTGCCGGGATTGCCGGTAAAGCACATGTGCAGACTCGGCGCGCCCGCGCTCAATCCCACACCGCGACGCGCCTTGTCCACGAGCAGTAACGCCGCGATTTCGCGTATCCGCGATTTCACCGGAACCAGCCCGACCAGATCGCGATCGAGCTGTTCGAAGACCTCGGCGATACCGCTGTCGCGATACAACTCGGCGAGATCTTGCGTGTCGGCAGCGGCGCGCACGGCGTTCACGGTTTCGCCGTGTTTCCGTAGCGTGCGCCTTCCGGCGACCGATCGACGGCGTAGCTTTCCGTCGTGTAGCGGATGCAACGACCATCGACTTCCTGACGCACCAGACGAAAACCGGGTTCGTCTTTCGGACGATTGACGATGAACGACAGACACACCGATTCGACCTGATGCGTCGAATCGAACGCGGCGACACGGATGTAGTGGTTCGGAAACGTCGCGCGGCAATCGTTGATCTCTTTCAGGATGCCGGCCGGATCGCGGATGTCGAACATCGGATTGCCGAACATTTCCCAGAACGTGTTGCGCGGATGCGGATCGTCGGTGTACTCGATGCCGATCGCCCAGCCGTGGTCGAGCGCGTACTTGATCTGCGCTGAAATCTGCTGATCGGTCAGATCGGGCAGGAAAGAAAACGTGCCTTGTGTGATGCGCATGATGATGTCCTTACGCAGAAGCCGTCGGGGTCGGCACGAAATCGCTCGTGTCCGTCGATGTGTAGTTGAACGTGATCTCGCCCCACGTATCGAGCGCAGCCTTGAGCGGGCTGCACCACGTCGCGGCTTTCTTGAGGATGTCGAGACCTTCGTTCTTGATGTCGCGGCCTTCGTTGCGCGCCAGCACCATCGCTTCGAGCGCGACACGATTGGCCGTCGCACCGGCCTGGATTCCTTGTGGATGGCCGATCGTTCCGCCGCCGAATTGCAGCACCACGTCGTCGCCGAACAGGTCGAGCAGCTGATGCATCTGGCCCGCGTGAATACCGCCGGATGCCACCGGCATCACCTTGCGTAACGCACCCCAATCCTGTTCGAAATAGTTGCCGCGCTGCAGATCGACTTTGGTGTGCGCATCGCGGCACACGTTGTAATAACCTTGCACTGTCGGCGGATCGCCTTCGAGTTTTCCGACCGCCGTGCCGGCGTGAATATGATCGACGCCGAGCATGCGCATCCATTTCGCGATGACGCGAAAACTGACGCCGTGATTTTTCTGCCGCGTATACGTGCCGTGTCCTGCGCGGTGCAAATGCAGAACCATGTCGTGATCGCGCGCCCAGTTCGACAGCGACTGGATGCCGGTGTAGCCGACGACCAGATCGACCATGACGATCACGCTGCCGAGTTCCTTCGCGAAATCGGCGCGCTTGTACATCTCCTCCATCGAACCGGCGGTGACGTTGAGATAACTGCCTTTCACTTCGCCCGTCGCGGCACTGGCCTTGTTCACGGCATCCATCACGAACAGAAAACGATCGCGCCAATGCATGAACGGCTGCGAGTTGATGTTCTCGTCGTCCTTCATGAAATCCAGACCGCCTTTCAAGCCCTCGTAAACGACGCGGCCGTAGTTGCGGCTGGACAATCCGAGTTTCGGTTTCGTCGTCGCGCCGAGCAGCGGCCGGCCGAATTTATCCAGGCGTTCGCGTTCCACGATGATGCCAGTCGGCGGCCCGCGAAACGTTTTGATGTAAGCGACCGGAAACTGCATGTCTTCCAATCGCGCCGCCTTCAGCGGTTTGAAGCTGAAAACATTGCCGATGACGGATGCGGTAACGTTCGTGATCGAACCTTCCTCGAACAGCGACAGGTCGTACGCGATGTATGCGAAAAACTGTCCCGGTATATTCGGCACCGGATCGACGCGGTACGCCTTGGCCCGATACATATCGCAAGCGGTGAGGCGATCGGTCCAGACCACTGTCCACGTCGCCGTCGAGGATTCGCCGGCAACGGCGGCGGCCGCTTCGACCGGATCGACACCTTCCTGCGGCGTGATGCGGAACAGCGCCAGGATATCCGTCGCCTTGGGTTCGTAATCGGGCTGCCAATAGCCCATCTGCGCGTATTTCAGCACGCCGGCTTTATAGCGCTTGGCGGCGGTGGTGATCTCGGTGCTCGATGAGCCGCCCGGGTCTTTTGCCAATGCATTCATCGTGGACATCTCGCTGCTTGGACGTGTCGAGCGAGGCTAGACGACATCCATACAAAGCGAAATTCAAAGTTTCTTTGCCTGAGTTAAGGTATACCTTATGATGGAAATATGCTTCGCCGCCTAAGCCTTCGCCAGCTCACCGTGTTCCTGGAAGCCACGCGCCAGATGAATTTCGCGCGCACCGCAGAAGCGCTGCATCTAACCCAGCCGGCGATTTCCATGCAGATCCGCCAGCTCGAAAGCGTCGTCGGACTTCCGCTGTTCGAGCGCATCGGTAGAAAGCTCGCACTGACCAATGCGGGTGAACTGTTCCGTCATCACGCCGCCCGCGTGATCGGCGAATTGCAGGATGCCGAACAGTCGTTGCAGGGATTGAAAGGTATTCACAGCGGCCGATCGACAGTGGGTCTGGTCAGCACGGCGAAATATTTCGCGCCCAAACTGCTCGCGCAGTTCTCGCTTCAACATCCACTGATCGATATTCAGTTTCTCGTCGGCAATCGCGGCACGCTCATCAACGCGCTGCGTGACAACGAAATCGATTTCGCCGTGATGGGCCGCCCTCCCGAAAAACTCGATGCGATGTCCGAAGCGATCGCGGAAAATCCACACCGGCTCGTCGCGCACAAAAGTCATCGTCTGCTCAAAGCCAAACGCTTCGATTTCCACGAATTGCGCAAGGAAACGTTTCTGATGCGCGAACCCGGTTCGGGAACGCGGCTCGTCATGGAAGCGGTGTTCAAGCAACACCTGTTCACGCCCACGCGCATCGTCACCATCGGCAGCAACGAAACCGTGAAGCAGGCCGTGATGGCGGGCATGGGATTGAGCCTGCTCTCGCTGCACACGCTCGAACTGGAATTGCGCACCGGCGAGATCGCATTGCTCGATGTCGAAGGCACGCCCGTCATGCGCAACTGGCATCTGGTCCACATGCGCGAGAAAAAATTATCGCCGGCCGCCGGAGCGTTTCGTCGATTCCTGTTCGAACATACCCAGGAACATCTGCTACAGACGTTTGCGTCGCACTATCGGCCGCGCGGGGCGCCGAGGCGTTTGGGGAAGGCGAGGGTTCGGGGCGGGGTTAAGTGACTTACCAGACGCGCAAGCCAAAGAATCACTGCAAACGGCAAATCACTACAAAAAGCATTACGTCTACAACAATACGTCGAGGGCGTTGCTCGCCGGTATGGTCGCGTGTGTGTTGATTTGCGCTGAATTTTGAGCCGGGAATTCCATTTAAGGATGAGCCAAGCGCAATGGCACTTTCTTAGCTACGGAACCGATTTTCCCGGTTCAAAATTGAACGCAAATCTGCATTGAAATTGGCTCACGTACGGGCAAAATTCAACACTTTTTTTTCCCTTGAATCATTTCCGCGTTGCTCCCTTTGCGGTTGCTTGAGCGGATTGACTTGTTCTTGTGCCGTCCCAGACTCGGGCTCCTCTGAATTACGCGGGTCTGTTTCCCCCTCGTTAGACTGTTTGGGCATGAATCTCGAACCTCGAAGTTTACGAATTGGGAGCCAAGCTGGGCGATGCCCTTTTTTGTGCCACTTCTTTGATGAGCGCGTTTGCAGCATCCACTAAATAGTTCAGTGGGTTCTTTGAGCAATAGTTTTTGATCCATAACTCCCTTGCCGCTAGGTCTGTCCCTTCGACCACATTGTGCACCCGGGGCGTCGAGATGCTGAACGCGCTGAAGAAACCAGCTAGCCAAGATTCTTCCCAAGAATGCTCAGACGGATCGTCCGTAAAATGCTTCACGTATGCACCGCAGGTCGTCGTGCCTGCGCCAAGAATTGTGACGGCGCCGGCAACACCGGTGGAAATTGCGGCTTCTGACCACAGCAAGAGAAGTGGAAGAATAAAGAAACGTTTCATGGCAAGCGCCCCTTCTGCACTACTAACACTCGCATGAGGTTAGCGCATCCGTGCGTGCCGCAACTCGTAGGCGAGGCTGTGAACTGCTGTTAGGAGGAGTGCGCAACCCAAGGTTTACGAGTAAGCAGAAAAGAACCAAAGGATTAATTCCCATTTTCGAATCCGGGATCAGAGAAATACAACGATCACTGGGCAGCCTGCACCGCGACATCCCCTTTTGCTTTATCTTTCGGATTGAAATAAATCGAAATAGGCAGATGCAAAACTCTAAAATCTGCACCCGTCCTTTCGTGTTTTGCTACGGAATAAAAAGCACTTGCTGATTCTGGCCAGTCGGTAAGTGTCACCCCCGGCGCTCCTTCCTCCAAACGAATTTTCCATTTTTCCATGATGGTATCTATTCGAGGTTTTTTACAATAAATCAACATGCCGCCATTATTCTGATTGACTTGTCCGGTTGAATAACGAGTTGTAAGTTGGTGGTAGCCCTTATTGAGCCACTCATAGTCGTGATCGATCTTGGCTTCACCAAGCCAGACGTAACCAAAGGCAATTTTTACGGTGACGTCGCAGTGACCGCCTTGAAAGCTATTGAAAGATGCATCGAAACCCAAGCAGTCGAGTGCACTACAAATGTAGTGCGTTATTTGGTCTTCGTTGAGCTCAACATAAAACTTCGGGTTTGCCCAAATTTGAGCAGTTGAGTAGAGGAGACCTTGTTCAACGAGTTCGATGAATTGCGTGTAAGAAAGACCTTTGTATGGCGCAAGCAAGAAAGCCCCGTGAATTTTTCCGCGAGCGGTCTCGTTAGACCGACGCTCCACGTCCTCTAGGGTAGTCACGCCGGCTCCTCAGGTAAAACAACGCGAGTGAAGTAGGCTTCCAGGTGACGCTTGTAGTCATTAATTTGAACGCCAGTGCGCGGATCTATGAGATATCCAGACTCGATCGCGGCACGGACTTCGTTATCGGCGATAGGCTCCCCTATATGCTCAGCATCACTTGGATCAAAAAAAAGGAAGTGCATATCGAGTAAACGCACTTTAGGTGAAGTGGCGAGGAGGTTCACGCAATAGTTGAAGGTCTCGTTTTCTATCGATTCGCCCACGCGCTTCGCAAGCATTTCATAAGTGATTATGGCGTCCCTACTCAGATTCGACTCGTAGATGGCTTCCGCCAAGCGGACGCAAAGGGCGCGTTCTACCTCATCCGAAATCATCGAATGCAATTCATGATCTGTTTTCGATTTAGTTGTCACGACGCATATTTTCTAAGCAGCGCTTTCCAGTTTGCTCGCGATCAGATCATTATGACTAGTTGTGAAAGCATTCCGCACCACGGCCTCTACTAGCTGCGGCATTGCTTCGACCGTCATTCGGGCAATTCCATTCAATGATACTTCTATGAGACTCGAGACACCTGGTAGATCGTCGACATTCCATTGGACGGCAATCTTGAAAGGCGTAATGTTGTTACCGACGGCGACGGTTCCACCTTTATGGTAGGCGTCCCGACGAATGCATTTTCCCCCCGTGCGTACCTTCTGATGCTTAACGGACGAGTTGTCGGTGATAAATCCAAGCTCTACGACTCTGCCGCCTCCGGACGTGTACAAGTCTGATACGGCGGCGTACAGATTTCTAGCGGCGATGTTGTCGACGTTCCCCCGCTTTTGAGTAGCACGACGGTTTGGAGTCCAATCCCTCAACTGACGGAGATTGGACGTGAAGAAGCGGT